>MESD01000044.1:0-13470 GCA_001770815.1 Burkholderiales bacterium RIFCSPHIGHO2_12_FULL_69_20 | reverse complement strand
GTTTGCGGAGCGCTTCCGACCCGCCTCATGACGGCGGAGCCAACATCACGTTCTCGGCCGCAACCGCATCCGGCATGTCGCTCAGGAACGTGCGCGAGCCTGGCTGCATCCGGACAGTCGGCCCCAGCCTTCTCCGCCTTTCGGGGGCGTCGAAGCAGAAAGTTGAAACTACCCGTGACGATGGTTGGACTTGCTGGGACATCCCGGGTGTATCTGAGTCCATGCGGGACGAGGACGCGCAGCAGCGCAACGCTTGACGGGTACTTCCTCGTCTTGGAAGGCGGCGGCACGATGCGGTCATGCGCCTGCCGTGGAACAAGTCCAAAGATGCTCAGCTCGACCTGCTCGATGCCGAGCCAGGATCAGCAACGTCGAATCAATCGGTAGCGGCCGCGCCGCGTGCCGACGTATCGAGCCCCAACGCAGCGGCGAACTCGACCGATTCAGCCATGCCCAGCGGCAACGATGGAAGGCCGTTGCTCCTGGCCGTGTCTCTGCTGTACGAGGACACGCACAACCCGCGCACCGAGTTCCCCGAGGAGTCGATCGCCGAGCTCGCTGAGGACATCCGAAAGCGAGGCGTCCTGCAGCCGCTCGTCGTGCACCCGGCCGACAGCGATGGCCGGCACAAGGTTCACTTCGGCGCCAAGCGGCTGCGCGCAGCGATCCGCGCCGGGCTGCATGAGGTTCCGGTCGTCGTACGTGACCTGCCCGCCGATCGCTATGCCCAAGTTGCCGAAAACCAGAAGCGCCACGGGCTGACCCCGCTCGAACTGGCCAGGTTCATCCGCGCGCAGGTTGATGCGGGCGACTCGAACGCGACCATCGGCAGGCAGCTCAGCATGAATCTGACGGCAGTGGCGCACCACCTGTCGCTGCTGGACCTGCCGCCGGTGCTCGACGATGCGCTGAAGTCCGGCCGATGCACGTCGCCCCGCACATTGCACGAACTCAGCAAGCTGCACGCCAACAGGCCGGGCCAGGTTCACGCCCTGCTGGCCAGCGAGGCAGACATCACGCGCGCATCGGTGTCCGCCATCCGTTCGGCGGCCGACGAGCCCGCGCCAGCCGAGCCTGCCGTGTCGCCATCCGACAAGCTGATCGCCCAAGCCAACGCGGCCTGTGATCGGCTGGAGCGCGCACTCGGCCACATCAAGCCGCCCGACGCTGGCACGGTCGCGGCGCCCGAACTGGTCGCCTTGCGTAGCCGGCTCGAATCCATCGCCACACGTTGGCTGCAGGGGTCTGACCGTCAGACCCCTTCGCAGGCCGAACGCTGAACCCATGCAGAGTCGAGTGAAGAGGGTGAGAAAAGATGGATGGCAGGATAGGCGTCCCGCCAGTGAATGGATGCCATGCGGCATCCGGTGCGAGGTGCGACATGGCGAGCCCGTCGCGTGATCGCGTGACGATCGACCTGCGCGGCATCGGTGATGCCGTCCGTGCCGCCGCGGCTTGCCGCGGCATGGGTGTTGCCCAGCTCGTGCGCCGGGCCGTCGTCATGAGTCTCGACCTGCATGCGCCGGCGACGGTGGCGCCGGTGAAGCAGGGGTCTGACGGTCAGACCCTGGACCAGGTCCCGACCCGAGAGACCGCCAAGCTCACGCTGCGACTCCCCCAAGCGCACGCCGACGCACTGATGCTGAACGCGGGCGCACTCGGCCTCTCCTACGGCGACTATGTGGCGCGCCTTGTTGCCGGCAGTCGTCTGCCACAGCCCGTTGCCGAGCGCCAGGCAGATCGCGCGGCCCTGCTCGCGTCCAACGACCGCATGGCCGCGCTGTCGACCGATCTCGTGGCGCTCGTCACCCTGCTGCGCCAAGCGAAGGTGGAGCAGGCCAGGTCCTACCGGGATCGCCTCGAAACGGCTGACGCCGAGATCCGCCGCCACCTCGATCGGGCCTCGGCGCTGATCGACCACCTCTGAAGGAGAACTGCCATGCCCAGCACCACCGACGGCCTGCTTGTGCAATGGGGCGACCGGCTGTTCTACCCGTCGAACCGGATGACCGCGTCTCGCACGCCTGTGTTGACGGAGGCAGCCATTCGGCAGCGCGCCCAAGCCTTACGGCATCGCATCCGCGCGACGGTCGCGCGCCGCGCGCCGCAAGTGATGGTCAAAGTCACCGGCGGCGGGCGTGGCATGGGCGCCATCGCAGCCCACTTGCGCTACATCGCCAAGGCAGGGCGGCTTCCGATCGAAGACGACCGAGGCGCCGTGCGCGAGGGCAAGGAGGCCTTGCGCGCGATTGCCGATCAATGGCGATTGGGTGGCACGCGAATCCCTGAGGTCAGCGAGCGCCGAGAGGCCTTCAACATCATGCTGTCCATGCCGGCCGGCACCGATGCCCTTGCGCTGCGGCACGCGGCGCGCGAGTTCGCGAAGGCCGAACTGGCGAATCACCGCTACGTGATGGTCCAGCACACGCACCAGGCCAACCCGCATGTGCACATCAGCGTGCGCGCAGAGGGGCGCGACGGCTCGCGTCTGAACCCGCGCAAGGAAGACTTGCGCCGGTGGCGCGAAACCTTCGCTGAGCGGCTGCGGGGTTTGGGAATCGAGGCCGAGGCGTCTTCGCAGGCGGTGCGAGGTTCGCGGCACCACGATGAAAGGGTGTGGTCGAAAAAAAGGATGCAGGGCAGGGGCTCGGCGGCCGTCGACATGCAGAAGCCGCCCCGTATGTCGCCAAGCCACCGACGCGCTGGAGAGGCCTGGGTTCGGATCGCGCAGGCGCTGGCGGCTTCGCCGGAGCCGACGGACCGCGACCTCAGCGGCGCGATCCTGCGCTACGTGCGTGACATGCCGGTGGTCCGCGCCGGGATGGCGCGGTCGGCTGCGCAGAAGGAGCTGCCAGGCATGACGCGTTCACCAGGCCCGAGGGTGACGCCGACGCCGACTCCGATTCGGAAGGGGCCAGAAATGGAACGGTAGGCCAGTCCGAAGGGAGGGTGTCCTCGCCGCCGGACGGGCTCGGGGGCTGGCCGCTCAAGAGCCGCCAGCCCGACGGCCGAGCGTCGGCGCCCGGCGCACCGCGTCAAGGGTGCGCTGGCGCCGGGCTTCGCCCGCCCTTGACCCGGCCCGCCGCGCGAAGGCTGAAGGCGTTATGGCCGCTGCGTATGCAAAATGCAGCGTCGAGCGCTTGATTTCGCATACGCCATGGGCGCATCATCGCTTGCCACGTACGGACACTTGCCGTACATTTGGCGCAGGGAGCCCATCATGCCCAACCAAGACACCCCCGACACCACGCGCGACGCCCGGCTTGAAGCCCGTGTGTCCGTGGCGCAGAAAGGCCTGCTCCAACAAGCGGCGGCGCTTTCCGGCCGTACGCTCAGCGAGTTCGTCGTCGCCAGCGCGCAGGACGCCGCGCGCCGGGTGATTGCCGAACACGAGTCGATCCGCCTGTCGCGCGAAGAGCAACTGGCCTTCGTGCAAGCCCTGCTGAACTCGCCGGAGCCGAACGCGCGCCTCAAGCGCGCAGCCAAGGCCTACCGCCAACGCGCCGGCGCATAGCCGGTGGTACTGAAAAATTTCACGGTCGAGCCTCTGGGCCGACAGCACGACCGAACGACCTTTCAGTGCGGCGCGGAAGCGCTCGACCGCTATCTCAAGCAACAGGCTCGGCAAGACGCGGACAAGCGCGTGGCCGCGCCGTTCGTCGCAGTGAGTCCACCGAACGCGCGCGTCCTCGGCTATTACACGCTATCGGCCTCGGTGCTGACCCTCGCCGACCTGCCTGACGACCTGACCCGCAAGCTGCCGCGCTATCCGCAGCTTCCCGTCACCTTGCTGGGCCGGCTGGCCGTCGATCAGTCCACCAAGGGCCAGGGGCTTGGGGAACACCTGCTCCTCGATGCCTTGCACCGCAGCCTGGCCCATGCCGATCAAATCGCAGCAATGGCGGTGGTGGTCGATGCAAAGGACGAAGCTGCCGCGGCCTTCTATCGGTACTACGGCTTCCTCACCTTGCAGGCCCAACCGAGCCGGTTGTTCGTGCCCATGGGCACGGTCGCCCAATTGCTTGGCGGGTGATACGCATATGGCGCGCACACCCAGTGAACGACCCGGCAACTTCGGATTCCTCGCCGAGCACGCGCCGCTTCTGGCTGATCTCGGAGCAACAGCCGAGAGACTGTTTCCCTTCGACCCAGCCAGCTGCGTGCTCAAGCTGCGCCTACTGGCGGAGTCGCTGACGCAAGAAGTCGCTTCCCGAATCGGTCTGCGCCTCCAACAACCAACCCAGGCCGAACTGCTGCGCGCCGTAGACCAGCGCCTGGGCCTGGACGCCCAGGTGCGCCAGATGTTCCATCTGCTGCGAGTTCGCGGCAATGAAGCCGCGCACCAGGCCGCCCACGGCATTGGGTACCGCGAAGGAATTGAAGCGCTAAAGGTCGCCCGTGAAGTCGCACTGTGGTTCCACCGCAGTTTCGGATCGGAGCTGGACTTCAAGTCGGGCCCGTTCATCCTGCCCGACGATCCCAGCCAGAAACTGGTCCAGTTGCAGCAGCAAGTGGCCGCCCTGGCGAAGGATCTCCAACAGGCTCAAACGGAACAGGCCGCCAAGGAGCAACTGGCCACGCTGCTCGCAGCACAGGCCGAGCAAGAGCGCGAGCTGGCGACACGCGCGCACGAAGAGCGCGGCATCTACGAAAGTCTGGCTGATGAGGCCAGCACCCGGTACGCCGCACTGAAGGCGGAGTTCGACGCGAAGCTGCAGGCCGCTGCTGCCCAGCCCACAGCAGCAACTGCACAAGACGTTCAACGCTTCTCGCAGCGCGCCTTCCGGGCGGCGCAGCAGGTCACGATGGACGAAGCGGCTACGCGCTTGCTGATCGACCAGATGCTCCGTGATGCAGGGTGGGAGGCAGACACCAATGCCCTTACCCACGCCAAGGGCGCGCGGCCCGATCGCCAGCGCAACATGGCCATTGCCGAGTGGCCAACGCAAGGTAAGCAAAGTGCCGACTACGTGCTCTTTGCCGGCCTGTCGCCACTGGCCGCTGTGGAAGCAAAGCGCCTGAACATCAACGTCGCCGGCAAGATCGGCCAAGCAGAGCGTTACGCCCGCGGCTTTGACCTCAACGCAGAGCATGAGCCAGCCTGGCTCGCCGAAGGCCGAGGAATGCCTTGGCCCGACGGCCAGGGCGGCAGTTTCAAGTTGCCGTTTGCTTATTCGTGCAACGGCCGGCCTCTGATCAAGCAGAGCCCGGAGGCCAGTGGCACGTGGTTCCGCGATGTGCGCCAAGCCTTCAATCTGGCCAAGCCGCTGCAGGGATTCCACTCGCCTGACGGCTTGCTGGACCACTTGCGTCGCAGCAGGGCCGATGCCGAGGCGCGGTTGCAACAGGAGGGATTTACGTACCTCGGGCTGCGCGACTACCAGCAGAAGGCCATTGCAGCCGTCGAATCGGCACTGGCAGCCGGGCAGACGAACTGCCTGCTGGCCATGGCCACCGGCACGGGCAAAACCCGCACCATCATCGGGCTGATCTACCGATTGCTCAAGGCCGAGCGATTCCGCCGCATCCTGTTCCTGGTTGACCGCACAGCCCTGGGCGACCAGGCTCTGGATGTCTTCAATGAAGCACCGCTGGAGCAAAGCCAGCCGCTGTCCAAGATCTACAACATTGCCGAACTAGGCGACATGGCTGCAGAGGCGGAGACGCGCGTGCAGGTGGCGACCGTGCAGGCCATGGTAAAGCGCATCTTCGCCAGCGACAGCCCGCCACAAGTAGACGCATTCGACTGCGTGATCGTGGACGAAGCACACCGCGGCTACACGCTGGACCAGGACATGACCGAGGGCGAGCTCGCCCTGCGCGACCAGGCCCAATACCTGTCCACCTACCGCCGCGTGCTCGACTACTTCGATGCCGTCAAGGTAGGCCTGACGGCCACGCCAGCGCGACACACCACAGAAATCTTCGGCCGTCCTGTCTACACCTATTCGTACCGCGAGGCCGTGGCCGACGACTGGCTCATCGACCATGAACCGCCCATCCGCTACCAGACCCTGCTCAGCCAGCACGGCATTCATTTCGACAGCGGCCAGCAGGTGGAAGCCATCAACTTGAGCACCGGCGCGATCGAATCGGCCGAACTCGAAGACGAGCTGCACTTCGAACTGGAAAGCTTCAACAAGCGCGTCATCAGCGAAGACTTCAACCGCGTCATTTGCGAACAGTTGGCGCAAGAGCTGGACCCGATGGGCGAAGAGAAGACCATGATCTTCTGCGCCACCGACGCCCATGCCGACATGGTGAAACGCCTGCTGGGCGATGCGTTCAAGGCCGTGCACGGCGAACACTACAACCAGTCTGCGGTGGAGAAGATCACCGGCGCTTCCGACAAGGTGGACCAGCTCATCCGCCGCTACAAGAATGAGCGCTACCCCAGCATCGCCATCACGGTGGACCTGCTCACCACGGGCATCGACGTGCCGCCCATCTGCCACCTGGTGTTCATGCGCCGCGTGAAATCGCGCATCCTGTACGAGCAGATGATCGGCCGCGCCACGCGCCGCTGCGACGAGATCGGCAAGACCGTCTTCAAGATCTACGACCCGGTGGACCTGTACGCCACGCTGCAGGCCGTCAACACCATGCAGCCGCTGGTGAAGGACCCCAAGGTCACGCTGGAGCAACTGCTCGATGAGCTGAACAACCCGGCCGCGTTCGAGGCGCCCGGCAGTGCGCCGGACCGCAGCCACGCGCACGACGTGCTGGACCAGTTGAACCAGAAGCTCATGCGCGTGCTGCGCGACGCCGCCCACAAGGCCGAGAAGCACCCGGCCTTGCGGGCGCGCTTGGACGCACTGGAACAGCAATGGGGCGTGGCGCCCCAGAATCTGCACCGCCACTTGCACGAGCTGGGCCGAGAAGGCGGCCCACAGGCCGCCGCTGACTATCTGCGCCACAACACCCGGCTTCTGCTGCAATTGGCCGAGGTACAGCAGTTGCTCGGCACGGCGTACATGCCCGTCATCTCGCAACACGCCGACGAATTGCGTGAACGCACCCAGAGCTGGGGCCAATACACCAAACCCCAGGACTACCTGGACAGTTTCAGCCACTTTGTACGCGCACAGCTCAACCAGTCGGCCGCCATCGCCACGGTGGTGAACCGCCCGCGCGACCTCACGCGCGAGCAACTCAAAGAAGTTCGCCTGTTGCTCGATGGCGCCGGCTACTCCGAGGCCAACCTCAAGGCCGCCTGGCGCAAGCAGAGCAACCAGGACATTGCCGCTGGCGTCATTGCCTACATCCGCCAGGCCGCGCTGGGCGAGGCGCTGTTGTCGTTCGATCAGCGCGTGGCCCGAGCCATGCAGAAGCTGTTCACCCAGCATGCCTGGACACCGCTGCAGCGCAAGTGGCTAGATCGCCTGGCCAAACAACTCACCCACGAAATCGTCATCGACCACGGCTTCGTCAACACCGCGTTTGCCAACGACGGCGGTGCCAAGCAGTTGGACAAGCTGCTGGGTGGCCAGCTCGAACAAGTGATGAACACCCTGGCCGACGGCCTGTGGCCCCAAGCCGCCGCCTGACCATCGGCTCCAAGCTCCACCATCGGACACGACACAAGAACACCAACCCATGACCACCCAAGACATCGTCCAGAAGCTCTGGAACCTGTGCGACGTGCTGCGCGACGACGGCATCAACTACAGCGACTACGTCACCGAACTGGTGTTGCTGCTCTTCATCAAGATGGAGCACGAGAACACCGAAAGCGGCTTGCTGCAGAACCACAAGCTGCCGCCTTATGCACGCTGGCCTGAGTTGCGAGACAAGAGCGGCCTGAACCTGCTGCGCCACTACCGCGAAACGCTGCTGAAGCTTTCCACGAGCGACGACAAGCTGATTGCCGCCATCTACGCCGACGCACAGACCAGCCTTAAGGAGCCGCGGCACCTGGAGCAACTGGTGAAGAGCCTGGACAGCATCGACTGGTTCAGCGCACGGCAGGACGGCCTGGGGGACCTGTACGAAGGCTTGCTGGAGAAGAACGCCAGCGAAACCAAGAGCGGGGCCGGCCAGTACTTCACGCCACGCCCGCTGATCGACGCCATCGTCAAGGTGATCCGGCCCCAGCCCGGTGAAACCGTGCAAGACCCGGCCGCAGGTACTGCCGGCTTCCTGATCGCAGCCGACCGCTACATCAAGGACCAGACGAACGATCTGTACGACCTTCCAGAGCGGCAGATCAAGTTCCAGCGCAACCAGGCCTTCCTCGGCATGGAGCTGGTGCCCGGCACTCGGCGCTTGGCGCTGATGAACTGCCTGCTTCACGGGATGGAAGGTGACGATGAAGGCGTGGTGCACGTCGGCAACACGCTGGGCAGTGCCGGCAGTGCGCTGCCCAAGAGCCACATCATCCTGAGCAACCCACCTTTCGGCACCGCCAAGGGTGGCGGCGGCCCCACGCGCGACGACCTCACATTTGCTACTGGCAACAAGCAGTTGGCTTTCCTGCAGCACATCGTGCGCCACTTGCGCGACGGTGGGCGTGCGGCCGTGGTGTTGCCCGACAACGTGCTGTTCGAGGGCGGCGTAGGTGCTGAAATTCGTCGCGACCTGATGGACAAGTGCCGGCTGCACACGCTGCTTCGCCTGCCCACAGGCATCTTCTACGCCCAGGGCGTCAAGACCAACGTGCTGTTCTTCGAGAAAGTCAGCCAGGCCGCCACCGGCAGCACGCAAGAGGTTTGGGTGTACGACATGCGCGCGAACGCGCCGAAGTTCGGCAAGCGCACGCCGCTGACCGACGCGCACTTCACCGACTTCATCGCCGCGTATGGCGACGACCCCAACGGCAAGGCCGCTCGCAGCGACCTGGGCGTGCAAGGTCGCCTGCGCCGCTTCAGCCGCAACTGGATTGCGAAGGAGAGAGGCGACAGCCTGGATATCGCCTGGCTCAAGGACGACAGCGCCGAAGATTCGGCCGACTTGCCAGAACCGGCCGTGCTGGCGCGCGAAGCGGTCGAGGAGCTGAACGGAGCGCTGGCGGAATTGGAGGCGATTTTGACGGTGCTGGGTGAGGAGACTGGACTGTGAGTGGGCAGCCCAAGAGTTGGTCTGAAGCACCGATCCGTGCGCTCATGAAGTCACTTCCGGATGGCAAACTCGTGCATCAAGGATGGAGCCCTCAATGCGAGTCCGGTCCAGCTCGTACAGCTAGCGACTGGGGCGCGCTGAAGACGACTGCAATTCAGGACGGTGAGTACCTTCCTGAGCACAACAAGCGACTCCCAGACTCACTGGAAGCCAAAGAGCGACTTGAGGTTCAGCCCGGTGATCTCCTGATGACATGTGCGGGACCACGTGTTCGTTGTGGGGTCGCATGCTTGGTCAGAGAGACGCCCGCCAGGCGCTTCATCTCCGGAAAGATGTACCGTTTCCGAGCTAACGAGGCGTTCATAGAACCGCGACTGCTCGAAGCTTTCTTGCGTACTCCGGAAACGAAGGCCCAGATTGATGCCATGAAGACTGGCATCAGCGAAAGCGGCATGAACATCACGCACGAGAGGTTCTCGCAACTGATTGTTCCTGTAGCTCCAAGGCCTGAACAAAGACGCATCGCCGACAAACTCGATTCGGTCCTCACCCGCGTGGAGGCGGTCAACAGCCGCCTGGCACGCGTCGCCACCATCCTCAAACGCTTCCGCCAGTCCGTCCTCGCCGCCGCCACCTCGGGGCGATTGACGGAGGATTGGCGTTCGCAGCAGGGAGTTCAATCGGACTGGCCGTTCACTGATGTCCAAAGCGTTGCGCAGGTCGGTACCGGTTCAACGCCGTTACGGTCCAATCCTGCGTTCTTCTCGCCAACTGGTATCCCGTGGATAACCAGTGCAGCAACAGGCCAGGATCGAGTCACCGCAGCTGTGGAGTATGTGACCCAGGCCGCTATCACGACCCATCGGCTACGGGTCTATCCGATCGGAACCCTGCTGGTCGCCATGTACGGAGAAGGCAAGACTCGAGGGCAGGTCACGGAGCTTGGTATCTGTGCAACGGTCAACCAAGCTTGCGCTGCGGTGGTCGTTGATGAAACCAAGATGCTCCGGTCATTCGTCAAGTTGGCGCTTCAGGCGACTTATCTCGAAATGCGTGTTCTGGCGGAAGGTGGAAACCAACCCAATCTGAACCTCGCAAAGGTCAAGGGCTTTCCTCTGCCGCGACCCAGCAAGGCCGAACAAGCTGAGATCGTCCGCCGCGTCGAAACCCTTTTCGCCTTTGCCAACCGCCTAGAAGCCCGCCTGCTAGCCGCCCAGGCCGCCACTGAGCGCATGACCCCGGCCCTGCTGGCCAAGGCCTTCCGCGGCGAGCTGGTGCCACAAGACCCGAACGACGAACCGGCCACCGAGTTGTTGCGCCGCTTGAAGGCAGATCGGCCTGAGAGCAAGTCCACGCAAGGCAGAAGGGCTGCCGCGTGAGACTGCTGTCGATCGAACTCTTCGGCGAATACAAGGGCTTGAAGAATCAAGCTTTTGACTTCTCTGCCGCTGGCGGCGACGTTGCTGTACTGATTGGCATGAATGGCTCTGGCAAGTCTCAGGTGATGGAACTCATCGCCGAGGTCTTCGCCTTTTTGGAGCGGAGGCAGCGCTCAGACTTTCGTGTGCGAGAGCCTTTGGGGTATGAATTCAGGGTCGAGTACCAGCTGGCGTCGGCGCTCTTTCAGGGAAGCCGCCGCTATGTGGTGGACTCTCGCAATGGACTCCAGGTTGAGGTCCACGAAACGGCACCTGATCCTGCAACGGGCCCGCAAACCCTGCCCGACACGTGGCATCGCGTCCAGGGCGTTACTGGGTTGGACGACGTCCTGCTGCCGCGGCTCGTGGGATACGCCTCCGGCCTTTCCGAGAACCTGCAACGTCCCTTTATGCGGAACGCACTTCAGTTTCACGACGTTATCCGCGTGCGATCCAGGCTCAAGGAAGAGCTCGCCCGGCCCCATGTGGACGAACGCGCAACGATTGAAATCAACCAAAGGTATTTGGCCCGGCACCGTGGCGTATTCAGCGCGGAGAGCGACGCCGACGGCCCAGAGCTGTTCCGCCTAAGGGAGGCCGACACCGTTGCACCCAGGAGTCTGTTCCTCGACTACGACTGCGCGGCCTTGCTCATCGCGCTCTTGGGCATGTTGCCTGCTGGCGACCGTGATGCCATCTGGAGCGAGATTCCGTTTCGCCATCCAGCGCGCGCCATCATTCGGTTTGATCTGCGAGGCCAGGCCACCGCCGGTGACAACGCCCGGGACATCCAACGGCTGATTGAGCTGGCTGGCCGCGACAGGCTCGCGCCACTTTCGGCCAGGGCATCGGAGGAGCAGTTCGATCTCTTCCAGTTGGACTACCTAGCCGGCGACATTGAACTGGACTTCACCGACCCGCAGGTCATCGGCCGCCTCAGTGACAGCGGGCGTGATCCGAGCCAGTGGTTCTCAGCACTCTACAAGCTACAGCTCTTGGGTGTCGGTGCGTGGACGGGCGACATCAGGAAGTCGTTGCGACGGGATGGCTTCCAAGGGCACGTGAAGAAGCCCCTCAAGGGGAAGCTGCCACTTTCGGTTCAAGCACTTTGGATGTCCGACGGACAAGACCAGGCAGCGCTCGATGACCTGAGCGATGGAGAGGTTCAACTGCTGCTAACTCTTGGCGCGGTCCGGCTGTTCGGGGACAGCGAAACTCTGTTTCTCTACGACGAACCCGAGACCCATCTCAATCCAAGCTGGCGAACGCGCTTTCACTTGGATTTTGAACGGGCCAATGAGGCACATGGTTCTGCACAGGCCTTGGTGTCATCCCACTCCCCGTTTCTGGTTTCGTCTCTGCCGCGTCAGGCAATCTTTCACTTCAAGAAGGTCGATCGGGTGACGTCGATGAACACGCCGGACAGCGAGACGTTTGGTGCCTCGTTCGAACTGCTGATCAAGAGGCACTTCGACTTGAAGGCGGCGATCTCTGAAACGGCCATCCAGGAGATCAGAGGGAAGCTGGCAGACAACAGCCTGAGCACGGAGGACAAGCTCGCATGGCTGGAAGCATCGGTGGGCGATTCGGTCGAGCGCACATACCTGGTCAACAAACTGAGGGCCGAGTAGTGCTGTTTGCTGTCAGACCGGCCCTAGAGCCGTCAAGGGTGTTTAACGGATTGAACCTATTGCTTCGAGAGGTGATGCTGGCCGCGCTGGAGGGGCGTGCTGTCGACCCGAACGGGCTGCCTATGGGTTTGCACGCGGCCGTCGATGGCAATCAGGCGACCCGGGAAGCTGTCGCGAGATTGCGGGCAGCGTTGGTCGGGCTGGACCAAGGACGGAAGACCGCCCTCCGAGACGAGCTCCTGCTCAACAGGGAGCCATGCAATTTCTTGACCGATCGCGCTCTGCCGGTGCCGACCATCCCCGACGTTGTCTTCTCCCACCTGAAGAAGCTATCAGTTCACCTTTACGAGCGGACCGCGAAGCTCGTCGGCGTGGAGGCGGCCTGCGGTGAGTGCATCGACGATCACTGCGCACGTTTTCGCGCGGCGGCAGAACCGGGAAACGGCAATGTGTGCTGTGTCTGCGGCACGGATTACTTGGCGCAGATTCGGGCGGGTGTCGACGACAACGAGCAATGGCGCGGTCCGTACGACCACTTGCTGGCGAAGGACGACTACCCGCTTTTTGGTGTCCATCCGGGGAACCTGCTGCCGATCTGCCATACGTGCAATTCCAAGGCCAAGCTGGCGAAGGACTTGCTGCACAAGAATGGCCTGCGCCGCCTCAGCTTCTCGCCATGGACCGAGTCCGCCTTGCCGGCAGAGATTCAAGTCACGATCGACGACACCGACGTTTTCCCGCGGGTAGTAGTCGAACTTCAAGGCGGCACTGCGGATCGGCAGGAGAAGCTGGACACCTGGAACGAGGTCTACAAGATCAAGGAACGGGTGGAAGGCGAGTTCCTTGCGCTGCGCGAGAAGGTCGGCGAGGACGTAACAGCAGTCGACGAAGCAGGTTTCATGGCGGGTCTCGAACAGCGGTCGCTGGCCAAGGCTGCCGCTTCCAGGGTGAGTCCCTTCAACTACTGGCGCGCGCGGGTTTATCGCGCAGTGCGGACCATGGACCACGCAAGCCGCGACGCGCTCCGCCTGGCAATCCAGCAGTCCACGCCGTCAGCCCAAGCCATGGAAAGCCTGTTCTTCAACTGAGCGGTAAGCCTGGGGGGAAACATCACGTAGCTTTCTGCCGTCGGGCGGCCCTTCCTGACCCAACAACGCCTTGTTCGCAGGAAGGGTAGCGAACGGGGCCACGGATGGGGCCACGGTCGATTGCCGGTCGTAGTAGATCCGCATGAATACTGGCTCACCGGCTGATTGGGAAGTGATGATCGAACATGTGATCCGGTTGCCAGGGCTGTCCTGGCGCCGCAAATCAAGCCCCGCTACCTGTGAAGGCGCGGGGCTTTTTCTTGGTACGCAGGGCAC
>MESD01000043.1 GCA_001770815.1 Burkholderiales bacterium RIFCSPHIGHO2_12_FULL_69_20 | reverse complement strand
GTTGGCCGGCAGGCGGTTGACGGCGCCGCAATGGGCGCAGGCGATGTGGTGGGTGTCCATGTCGGCCATCTGGGTACGCGGCCGGGCATTTCAAGCGCCGCACGTCGGGCGCTTGCGGTGGATCAGTCGCGTCGGGCCGGCACCTCGAACACCAGGCAGGTGGTGGTGGCATGGGCGTAGAGCGTGCCGTCGGGGCCCACCAGCCGCGCCTCGGCGGTGGCCAGCTGGCGGCCGCAGTGGATCACCCGGCCCTCGGCGCGCACCCGCGCCACCTTCGGCGTGAGTGCCTTGACCAGGTTCACGCCCAGCTCGGCGGTGGTGTAGCCGCGGCCGGCCGGCAGCATGGTGTGCACCGCGCAGCCCAGCGCCGAATCCAGCAGCGTGGCAAACCAGCCGCCGTGCACCGTGCCCAACGGGTTCAGGTGCTGCGGCCCGGGCGTGCCTTGAAAGATGGTGTGCCCGGGCGCGACCGACAGCAGCACGAAGTCCAGCGTGCTGGCGATCGCCGCGTGCGGCAGATTGCCGTCCAGCATGGCCTGCATCAGCTGCAGGCCCGACTTGCCGGCCACCTGGTCGGGGCGGGCCACGCCCGGGCCGGGGCCGTTGGCCAGCCGGTCGCGCACGGCTTGTTCTTCGGCCAGCCAGGTGGCCAGCAGCGTGGGTGAGGCGGTCATGGTCGGAGCTCCGGTTCGAAGGTCGTGGATGGTGTCATGGCTGAATTCAATTGCAGCTACAACAATTGTAAATACAATCATTGCATGGACCCTGTCACCACCGCGCCAAACCCCTCGCTGGTCGATGGCCTGCCCGCCCCGCTGGCGCCGCCCAGCGGCTGCACCCACTTCCAGTTGCGCCAGCTGGTGCGGCGCGTAGGCCTGCTCTACGACGCCGAGTTGGCGGCGGTGGGCCTGAAGACCACCCAGTACTCGCTGCTGTCGTGCGTGCTCAAGCTAGGCCCGCTGCGCCCGGGAGATCTGGCGCGCGTGATGCAGATGCAGCCGTCCACCGTCACCCGCAACCTGAAGCCCATGGTCGATGCCGGCTGGCTGTCGGTGACGGCCGGGCCCGATGGCCGCAGCCGTGCGGTGGCCATCACGCCGGCCGGGCGGGCGCTGCGCACGCAGGCGCAGCGGCGCTGGCGGCTGGCGCAGGACCGCCTCAACCTCAGCCTGGGCGAGCAGCGCGTGGCCGCGCTGCATGCGCTGATCCAGGAGTCCCTGCCCTTGCTGGCCGATCCCGGCCCGGAGACCGACGATGAGTGACCGCACCGAACCCCAAGCCCCTGCCGGGTTGCGCCTGTGGCCGGTGTGGGTGGTGCTGCTGGCCGCGGCCGGCAGCTTTGCGCTGACCATGGGCACGCGCCAGTCGATGGGCCTGTTCCTCAGCCCGCTCAACACCGCCACCGGGCTGGGGCTGGGCAGCATCAGCCTGGCCTTCGCTTTCGGCCAGCTGTGGTGGGGCCTGACGCAGCCGTTTGCCGGTGCGATGGCCGACAAGGTGGGCGCCGGCCGGGTGCTGCTGGTGGGCGCGCTGTTGGTGGCACTGGGCACCTGGCTCACGCCGATGATGACCACCACCGCCGGGCTGATCTTCGCCATCGGCGTGCTGTCGGCCGGCGGCGCGGGCATGGCCGGGCCGGCGGTGCTGATGGCCGCCACCACGCGGCTGATCCCGCCCGAGTGGCGCGGCCTGGCCACCGGCGTGGTGAATGCCGGCGGTTCGTTCGGCCAGTTTGTGATGGCGCCCATCGCCGGCGCGCTGATGGTGGGCCTGGGCTGGGCGCAGGCGATGCAGGTGATGGGCCTGCTGGTGCTGATCTGCCTGCCGGCGGCCTACATCCTGCGCGGCAACTCGGCCCATGTGGCGCCGCCGCCGGGGCAGAAGAAGCAGAGCACCGGCGAGGCGGTGCGCACCGCGCTGGCCGACCGCTCGTTCCGGCTGCTGGCGGCGGGCTTCTTCGTCTGCGGCTTCCACGTGGCCTTTCTGGGCACGCACCTGCCGGGTGTGATCGCCTCGTGCGGGCTGCCGCTGCAATACGGCGCCTGGGCGCTGGCGGTGCTGGGGCTGTTCAACATCGTCGGCAGCGTGGCCATGGGCTGGGCGGTCGGGCGCTGGCGCATGAAGTCGCTGCTGTCGCTGGTCTACGCGGCGCGCGCGCTGGCGGTGCTGGCCTTCGTGCTGGCGCCCAAGACCGGGCCGGTGGTGCTGGTGTTCGCGGCCTTCATGGGCCTGACCTTCCTGTCGACCGTGCCACCCACCGCCGGGCTGGTGGCCAAGTTCTTCGGCGTCAGCCACATGGCGACGCTGTTCGGCCTGGTGATGCTGACCCATCAGGTGGGCGGTTTCCTCGGCGCCTGGCTGGGCGGCAAGGTGTTCGAGGCCACCGGCAGCTTCGACATCGTCTGGGCGATCGACATCGCACTGGCGGTGGCCGCCGCACTGGCTCACCTGCCGATCCGCGAGGCCCACCTGCCGCCGCGCGCCGCCACCGCCTGACCGGTCAACCCAGCGCCTCAGCGCCGCTCGACGATGGCCGGCACCAGTTGCAGGGCGTCGCGCAGCCGATCGGCCGCGCCCTGCGCATCGGCGCGGCTGGCATAGGGCCCGGCCTGCAGCCGGTGCAGGCTGCGCTCGGTGAAGATCGCCATCAGCGGCGCCAGCCAGCCGGCCTCGGTCGCCACACGCTGCTGAAAGCCGACGGCGCCGTCACGCCGCGAAAACGCCCCCAGCTGCAGCCAGAAGCCCGGCGCGGCCAGCGCCGCGGCACGCGCCGGTGCGGTGGTTTCCGAGGGCAGCGGCTGGCGCATCGCCGCGGCCGCGCCGGCACCGTCTGTCTGATTCGGCGCGCCCGTGCCACCGACCACCACCAGCGCCGCGCTGCGCCGTGCGATCTCGGCGATCGGGTCGTCGGCAGCGGCCGGCGGTGGCATCTGGCCGGGCCGGGCATCGGCGCGCAGCGTCGGCGCACCGACGGGAATGGCCTCGCCTGCATCGGCGGCCGGCGGCACGCGCCAGGCGCCGGTGCGGATGGCGTCGTAGGTGATGCGCTCCACCTCCACCTTCGCCACGCCACCCAGCACGCCCAGCTTCAGCGCCGCGGTGTAGCTCAGGTCGATCACCCGGCCGGGGTGGAAGGGGCCGCGGTCGTTGACCCGCAGCACCACCTCGCGGCCGTTGGCCGGATTGCGCACGCGGGCATAACTGGGCAGCGGCATGGTCTTGTGCGCGGCGGTCATCGCGTACATGTTGTAGACCTCGCCGGACGCCGTCGGCCGCCCGTGGAACTTGCGGCCGTACCACGACGCCAGGCCGCGCTCGACCAGCGGTGGATCACCTGCCAGCGGGGTGTAGGCCCGGCCCAGCACCTCGTAGGGCTTGTTCGGCCCGCCCGGGCGCACCGCCTCCAGCCGCGGCTGCGCATCGGGCACCTGGTGCAGGTCGGGCGGCGGGTTGGCCTCAGGGCCGTCGCGGCCGGTGTCGGCAGGCAGCACCGGGCGCGTGGCCGGGCCCCGGCCGCCCTCGGCGCCGCGACCCGGGCCCCCGGGTGGACCGCTGGCACAGCTGGCCAGCATCACCAGGCAGACGATCGGCAGCACCACCCGCAGCGGTCGTCTCGTGGGTGACGGAATGCAGTGCGGCAAGCGGTACGACAAGCCGTGCAGTGAGGAGGGCGGATTCATCACGTCGATACCCTACACCAGCCCGCGCCGGGTGCACCCGGCGCGGGGCGCCACCAACGGCAACGGCTGCGGGCGTGAGCCGGCAGCCGTCTGGGATGCAACGCCTTGGGGCGGGAGCCCGCCAACGCTGGGTGTGATGCCTGATGCCTTCTAGGGCTTTCAAGCAGGTCACCGCGGGTTTGGTGCGACCGGCAAGAATCGAACTTGCGACTAAGCCTTCGGAGGGCCCAATGATATCCACTTCACCACGGTCGCAGCGAGGGATGCAACCTTGCATTCTATGCCACGCCGCCCGCCGCAGTGGCGCAGCGTGCGTGGGCACCCGGGAGAACCGGGGCCCATCGTTATAATCGTCGGGTTTTGCTTGGGGTGCTTGGCTTGCACACCGGGCCCCGCCAGATCAAAAAGGCCGACAAGAGGATTCCATGAGCGACGCCCAGCACACCGAGCACGAAGAAGCCCACGAAGGCCCGATCAAGACCCCCAAACAACTCATCGCCGCCGTGGTGGCGTCGTTCGTGGTGCCGGTGGTGGTGATCATCATGCTGGCCAACTTCGTCGATTTCGGCGGCAAGTCGGGCGCTGGCAGCGACGGCATGTCCGAAGAAGCGGTGGCCAAGCGCCTGCAGCCGATCGGCTCCATCGTGGTCAAGGAAGTTTTGGCACCCGGCGTGTTGCGCGCCGGCGAACAGGTCTACCAGGCGCAGTGCGCGGCCTGCCATGCCAGCGGCGCTGCCGGCGCACCCAAGCTGGCCGATGCCGGTGCCTGGGGCCCGCGCGTGAAGACCGGCTACGACGCGCTGCTGACCTCGGCCCTGAAGGGCAAGGGCGCCATGGCGGCCCAGGGTGGCGGTGAATTCAACGACGTGGAAATCGGCCGCGCGGTGGTCTTCATGGCCAACCAGGGCGGCGCCAAGTTCGACGAGCCCAAGGCGCCGGCCGCATCGGCCCCCGACGCCGCTGCCTCGAAGTAAACCGGCGCAGCGCGCCCCCCACCTCAAGCCGCCTGCGGGCGGCTTGTTCGTTGGCAGGCCCACATCGGGTCAGCCGGGCCGGGGCTGGCGCACGAAGCCGAAGCGCTGCGGCGCATCGGCCGCGGCCAGCGGCTCGGGGTGCCAGAGGCCCTGCTCGATCGCCCGGGCGGCATCGAGCATGTCCTGGCTGTGCACCAGCCCCAAGCCGAGGTCGGTGTCCAGGTAGAGCCGGCCTTCGTCGTCGAGCCAGCAGGTCTTCACGATGGCGGCGTGGCCGGTGTGGCTGGTCACGCTCGGCACGCCGGCCGCCGCAGGGGTGTCGTGCCATTGCACCCGCCAGACCCAGGGTGCGGCTTCCAGCTGCACGTACACCCGCTGCGGGCCGTTCTGGAAGAACCAGCGGCCGGCCTCGTCGGCCCCGTAGTTGCGCTCGATGAAGGCCTTGAGCTTGGCGTGGTCGATGCGGCTGCCCTTGACCTGCGGGAACGGCCGCGCCGCCTGCACGGCGTCGTCGCGCAGGTACCAGTCGCCGCGCGCATCCAGTGCCAGCCAGCCGAAGCAATGCGGCACATGGGGCCATTTCTGCATGGCGGCCTTGACGATCTCGTCCATCGTGTCGCTCCAGGTGATTGAAGGGGCGTCGGCACTAACGCTGCCGACCCATCCAGTCCATCACAGCGTCGGGCAAGGTGTGCACATGGCCTGGAAAGCGCCCACCGGGAAAGCCGACATGCCCGCCGTGCGCCGGCTGCCACAGCGTGACGAAGCGCCCGGCCTGGCCGGGCTGCGGCACGCTGTCGAAGGGCACGAAGGGGTCGTTGCGGGCATGGATCACCAGCGCCGGGATGCGCAGGCGTGCCAGGTGCGGTTTGGCCGAGGCGCGTGCCCAGTAGTCGTCGGTGCTGGCAAAGCCGTGCAGCGGCGCGGTGAACAGGTTGTCGAACTCGTAGAGGTCGCGCGCGGCCAGCATCGCCTCGCGGCTGAACAACCCCGGATGCTGGGCCAGCTTGGCCAGCGCCTTGGGCACCATGGTGCGCAGGAACATGCGGGTGTAGACCTGCCGGTTGAAGCCGCGGCCGATGGCCCGGCCACTGGCCGCCAGATCGACCGGCGAGCACACGGCGGCCACCGCATGCGCCACCGCCGCGGCGCTGTCGCCGGCCTCCTGCGCCCAGCGCAGCAGCGCGTTGCCGCCCAGCGAGACGCCCACCGCCCACAGCCGCGCGCCGTGCTGCAGCCGCAGGCGGCCGAGGATCCAGCCGATCTCGACAAAATCGCCCGAGTGGTAGGCGCGCGGCGCCAGGTTCAGCTCGCCCGAGCAGCCACGGAAGTGCGGCACCGCCAGCTGCCAGCCGGCGCGCCGCGCCCACTGCGCAAAGGCCTGGGCGTAGTGGCTCTGCGACGAACCCTCGAGCCCGTGGAACAGCACCAGCAACGGGCCCTCTGCGGCTGCGCCTGCGTCGAGAAAATCGACGTCGATGAAGTCGGCATCGGGGGTGGTCCAGCGCTCGCGCCGCCAGCGCGGCGGGGTGGCGCCGGCTTCGGGCGTGTGGCGTGCCAACTTGGCCGGCCAGATCGTCTGCGCATGGCCGCCGGGCAGCCACCACGGCGCACGAAAGGCCAACATCAGCGCCTGCCCGCCGGCGGCCGCACCGCCATCAGTGCAGCACCGACGGCGCCTCGACGATCTCGGGCGTCTCCTGCGCCGTGCCGGGGCTGGCATGGTGGGCCACCAGACGCCAGCCCTGCGCTGTCTTGAGGTAGACGTTGGTGGCCAGCACGTAGCCGGTGCGCGGGCCACCGTCGGTCTGCAGCTCGATGCGCTCGACCAGGTTGTGCACCGCCAAACCCAGCGCGTGCAGGCGCCGCACCCGCTCAGGGAAGGCGTGGATGCGGCCGTTGGCGGCAAACACCGCCTCGAAGGCCACACGGATCGCCTGCGGCCCCACCACGCGCGGGCCGCCGGGGTGCACGCAGAACACCTCGTCGTCGTCGGCCCACAGCGCCATCAGCTTGTCCAGATCGGCCTCGCGCAGCGCCTCGTAGAACTGCGCCTCGACATCGTCGGGCGAGGCCATCAGGTGCGCGGTCTGGGGCTTGCTGCGTGTCATGTTCAGCGAAAGATGACCGACTTGTGGCCGTTCATCAGCACCCGGCGCTCGACGTGCCAGCGCACCGCGCGCGCCAGCACCACGCACTCGACGTCGCGCCCCACCGCGGTGATCTGCTCGGCCGACATCGCGTGGTCCACCCGCTCGACGTCCTGCTCGATGATCGGGCCTTCGTCCAGGTCGGCGGTGACGTAGTGCGCCGTGGCGCCGATCAGCTTGACGCCGCGCGCATGCGCCTGGAAGTAGGGCTTGGCGCCCTTGAAGCTGGGCAGGAAGCTGTGGTGGATGTTGATCGCCCGGCCCTTCAGCGCGGTGCAGAAATCGGCGCTCAGGATCTGCATGTAGCGCGCCAGCACCACCAGGTCGATGCGCTCGCGCGCGACCAGCGCCTCGATCTGCTGCTCTTGCGCGCGCTTGGTGGCGGCATCGCTGCCGTTGGGCAGCGGCAGGTGGTGGAAGGGGATGCCGTAGCCGGCGGCCAGCTCGGCAAAGTTCGGGTGGTTGGAGACGATCGCCGGGATGTCGACATCGAGCTGGCCACTCTGCCAGCGGAACAGCAGGTCATTGAGGCAATGGCCGTGGGTGCTGACCATCAACAGCAGGCGCGGGCGCTGCGCCACGGCGTGAAAGCGCGCGTCCATGCCGTACTGGCTGCGCACATGCGAGAACAGGTTCTCCAGCATCGCCGCGTCGGCCAGGTTCGGCGGTGCCGCGAAGTGCACGCGCATGAAGAACAGCCCGGTGGCGTCCTCGCCCTGCACGTCGCCGAACTGCTGCGAATCGATGATGTTGCAGCCGGCCTGGTAGAGCAGGCCCGAGACGGCATAGACGATGCCGGTGGTGTCCCGGCAGGCCAGCGTGAGGATGAACTCGTGCGATCGCGACATTGGCGTGGGTCAGTGGCCGCGTTTCAGTGCGCGTGCAGCTTCTCGCCGGCCTTGAGCCGGTAGACCGTGCCGCAATAGGGGCACTTGCCTTCACCGGTGGTGGCCACGTCGATGAACACCTTGGGGTGGGTGCTCCACAGCGCCATCTTCGGGTTGGGGCAGGCCACCACGCCGGGGCCTTGCACGTCTTGGGCGGTCACTTCGACCACGGCGGGGGCTTTGTTCATGATGGGGTCAGACCTTGCTCAACCAGCTGGCGTACTTGGGGTTGCGGCCGTTGACGATGTCGAAGAAGGCCGTCTGGATCTTCTCGGTGATCGGCCCGCGGCTGCCACGGCCCAGCTCGATGCGGTCGAGCTCGCGGATCGGCGTCACCTCGGCGGCGGTGCCGGTGAAGAAGGCCTCGTCGGCGATGTAGACCTCGTCGCGGGTGATGCGCTTCTCGACCAGCTTCAGGCCCAGGTCGTTGCAGATCGCCAGGATGGTGTCGCGGGTGATGCCGTTGAGCGCGCCGGCCGACAGGTCGGGCGTGTAGACCACGCCCTTCTTGATGATGAAGATGTTCTCGCCCGCACCTTCGCTGACGAAGCCGGCCGAGTCGAGCAGCAGCGCCTCGTCGTAGCCCTCGTCGGTCACTTCCATGTTGGCCAGGATCGAGTTGGTGTAGTTGCTCACCGCCTTGGCCTGCGTCATCGTGATGTTGACGTGGTGGCGGGTGTAGCTGCTGGTCTTGACGCGGATGCCGCGCGCCAGGCCTTCTTCGCCCAGGTAGGCGCCCCAGGGCCAGGCCGCGACCATCAGGTGGATGGTGTTGCCCTTGGGGCTGACGCCCAGCTTCTGGTCGCCGATCCACACCAGCGGGCGCAGGTAGCAGCTCTCGAGCTGGTTCTCGCGCACCACGTCCTTCTGCGCCTGCATCACCTGCTCGGGCGTGAAGGGGATCTTCATGCGCAGGATCTTGGCGCTGTTGAACAGGCGCTCGGTGTGCTCATGCAGGCGGAAGATGGCGGTGCCCTGCGCGGTGTCGTAGGCCCGCACGCCCTCGAAGGCGCCGCAGCCGTAGTGCAGCGTGTGGCTGAGCACATGGATCTTGGCGTCGCGCCAGTCGACCATCTGCCCGTCCATCCAGATCTTGCCGTCGCGGTCGGACATGGACATGGGGAAAGTCTCCTTCGGGGGGGTGTTCGGTGATGAGGGAAACCGTGGATTTTAGGGGGTCGGCGCCGCAGGGCCGGGTTCGGCCGGACGTTGCAGTTGCCACTCGGTCACGCGGCCGTGGCGCAACTGCACCGTGACGCTGGCGCCCGATTCGTCCTGCCAGAGGTAGGTCTCGGGCGCCTCGCCACGTTCGTCTGCCCGCTTCTGCCCCAGGCTGCGGGTCAGCTGGATCACGTCCATCAAGCGCTGGCCCTTCTTCAGCCCGGCATGCAGCATCACCGCGCTGGCCACCCGGCCCACCGGCGCGCCACCGGCCGCGCGCATCGCCCGCAGCGCGCGTGTGAACTGCATCAGCAGCCAGAACACGATGCCCGACACGGCCAGCAGCACGCCGCGCCAGCCAAATTGCACATAGCCCAGCGCCACGGCGGCCACCGCCAGCGCCCATCCCAGTTTGGCGTTCATGCCCGTTGATCTCCTGCTGTGTGCCGGACGTCAGAGCCCGCGCACCACGTCGATGGCTTCTTCGATGCGCTCGATGGCGTGCACCGTCAGGCCCTCGATCGGCTTCTTGGGGGCGTTCGCCTTGGGCACCAGCGCGATCGAGAAGCCCAGCTTGGCGGCCTCCTTCAGCCGCTCCTGCCCACGCGGCGCGGGCCGCACCTCGCCGGCCAGCCCGACCTCGCCAAAGGCGAAAAAACCGCTGGGCAGCGCCTTGCCACGCAACGATCCCTGGATCGCCAGCAGCACCGCCAGGTCGGCCGCCGGCTCGCTGATGCGCACGCCGCCCACCGCGTTGACGAACACGTCCTGGTCCAGGCTGTCGACACCGGCATGGCGGTGCAGCACGGCCAGCAGCATCGCCAGCCGGTCGCGCTCCAGGCCCACACTGAGGCGCCGCGGCGACGGCCCGCCGGCATCGACCAGCGCCTGGATCTCCACCAGCAGCGGGCGTGTGCCTTCCAGCGTGACCAGCACGCAGCTGCCCGGCACCGGCGCACCATGCGTCGACAGGAAGATCGCGCTGGGGTTGGAAACACCCTTGAGACCCTTCTCCGTCATCGCGAACACGCCGATCTCGTTGACCGCACCAAAGCGGTTCTTGATCGCCCGCACCAGCCGGTAGCTGCTGTGGGTGTCGCCCTCGAAGTACAGCACCGTGTCGACGATGTGCTCGAGCACGCGCGGGCCGGCCAGCGCGCCTTCTTTCGTCACATGGCCCACCAGCACGATGGCGCAGCCGCTGGACTTGGCGGTGCGCGTCAGCTGCGCCGCGCATTCACGCACCTGGGCCACCGAGCCGGGTGCGCTGGTGAGCTGGTCGGAGTACACCGTCTGGATCGAATCGATGACGCAGAAGGCTGGCTGCTCGGCGGCCAGCGCGGCCTGGATCTTCTCGAGCTGGATCTCGGCCAGCCCCCGCAGCTGGGTGCCGCCCAGCCCCAGCCGGCGCGCGCGCAGCGCCACCTGGGCGCCCGACTCTTCGCCGGTGACATACAGCACCTTGATCTGGTGCGACAGCGTCTCGGCGGCCTGCAGCAGCAGCGTGCTCTTGCCGATGCCGGGGTCGCCGCCGATCAGCACCACGCCGCCCTCGACGATGCCACCGCCCAGCACCCGGTCGAGCTCGGGCTGGCCGGTGGGTGTGCGCTCGACCTCGGCCGCCTCGATCTCCGACAGCGTGGTCACCGCCTGGGTCTTGGCCAGCGACTGGTAGCGGTGGCGCACGGCGCTGGGGGCCTCGGCAATGGTCTCTTCCAGCGTGTTCCATTCGCCGCAGCTGGGGCACTTGCCCAGCCACTTGGGGCTGTTGCCACCGCAGGCGTTGCAGGTGTATTGGGTCTTGGGGGCTTTGGCAGCGGTACTCACGGGCCGCACTGTAGCGGGCGCAGGTTCACCGTGGATGGCCGCGCCCGCCCTCAGCTGACTGTCACCGGCACCCGCGGCGCCACGGCGCACATCAACTCGTAGCCGATGGTGCCGGCCGCCTGGGCCACGTCGTCGATGGGCAGCCGGCTGCCGTGCGGACCGTTGCCCCACAGCGTGACCTCGGTGCCCAGTTGCGCGGCCGGCACCGGCGTGAGGTCGACCGCCAGCATGTCCATCGACACCCGGCCCACGGTGGCGCAGCGCACGCCGTCCACCAGCACTGGCGTGCCGCTGCCGGCGTGGCGCGGGTAGCCGTCGGCATAACCGCAGGCCACGATGCCGATGCGCAGCGGCGCTGACGCGACATAGCGGCTGCCGTAGCCCACCGTGTCGCCCGGCTGCAGGGCCTGCAGGCCGATCAGCCTGGAGCGCAGTGTCATCGCCGGCTGCAGGCCCCAGTGGGCGCTGTGATGCTCGGGAAAGTCGGGCGCGCTGCCATAGGTCAGGATGCCGGCGCGCACCCAGTCGCTGGCCAGGCCAGCGCCGGCGGCCGCCGGCCCCATGTGCCGCAGCACCGCCGCGCTGTTGCTCAAGGACCGTTCGCCCGGCAGATCGCGCGTGGCCAGCTCGAAGGCCGCCACCTGGTGCGCGATGCCACGCGGGCCATCGGCGTCGGAGAAGTGCGTCATCAGCGAGATCTCGTCGACCTGCGGCAGCGCGTTCAGCCGCGCCCAGGCGCTGCGGAAGGCGGTGGGCGCGAAGCCCAGCCGGTTCATGCCGCTGTTCATCTTCAGGAACACGCGGTGCGGCTGGTGCGTCTTGTGCCGGCTGAGCCAGTCGATCTGCTGCTCGTGGTGCACCGCATGCCACAGGTTCAGCCGCGAGCACAGCTCCAGGTCACGCGGCTCGAACACGCCTTCGAGCAGCAGGATGGGGCCGCGCCAGTCCAGCGCCCGCAGCCGTGCGGCCTCGGCCAGGTCGAGCAGCGCAAAGCCGTCGGCGCTGCGCAGTGAATCGAACACCCGCTGAATGCCGTGGCCGTAGGCATCGGCCTTGACCACCGCCCACACCCGCGCATCGGGCGCCTGGGCGCGGGCGCGCGCCAGGTTGTGGGCCAGGGCGTCGGGGTGGATCAGCGCTTCGATCGGGCGGGGCATCGCCCGGATTTTGCCCGCACCCTCTGCCACGCCACCAGCCGCACCACCCGGCGCACCTCGGCCCGGGGCCAGGGGGGTGCGTGCTATAACCGCGCCGCATTCGGCCGCCGTTGGGCGCCCGGATGGATTTGCAGGATGGTGCCCGGTTCGGCCCCCTTCCGTACCGATCGGAGACATGTTGGGGCGACCCCGAAGACGAAGCGCATGAAAAGAGGCTTCTACACCATCATGGCGGCGCAGTTCTTCAGCTCGCTGGCTGACAACGCGCTGCTGGTGGCTGCCATCGAACTGCTGCGCAGTTCCAACTCGCCGCCCTGGCAGATCCCGGCGCTGACGCCGATGTTTGCGCTGTTCTACGTGCTGCTGGCGCCCTTCGTGGGGGCGTTTGCCGACGCCGTGCCCAAGGGCCGGGTGATGTTCGTCTCCAACACCATCAAGGTGGCGGGCTGCCTGATGATGCTGTTCGGCAGCCACCCGCTGCTGTCGTATGCCATCGTCGGGCTGGGCGCGGCGGCCTACTCGCCGGCCAAGTACGGCATCCTCACCGAGCTGCTGCCGCCGTCGCAGCTGGTCAAGGCCAATGGCTGGATCGAGGGCCTGACGATCAGCTCGATCATCCTGGGCATCCTGCTGGGCGGCCAGCTGGTGGGGCCGCGGCTGGCGCCCTGGCTGCTGGGCTTCGACCTGCCGCTGCTCGACACCGGCATCGACACCGGCCCCGAGGCGGCCATTGCGGCGATGGTGGCGGTGTACATCCTGGCGGCGATCTTCAACCTCTACATCCCGCGCACCGAGGCCGTGCTGCAGCCGCTGTCGGGCAGTCCGGTGGTGCTGGTGCGCGACTTCGCCCAGTGCAATTCACGCCTGTGGGCCGACAAGCTGGGGCAGATCTCGCTGGCCACCACCACCATGTTCTGGGGCGTCGGCGGCAACCTGCGCATCATCGTCTTCCCCTGGGCGGCGGCGGCGCTGGGCTACACCACCACCCAGGCCAGCAGCCTGGCCGGCGTGGTGTCGATCGGCGTGGCGGTGGGCGCGGTGGTGGCCTCGATGCGCATGCGCCTGGACAAGGCCACCGGCGTGATTCCGCTGGGCATCGTGATGGGCATCCTGGTGATCGGGCTGAACCTGATCCGCGACGTCTGGGTGGCGATCCCGTTCCTGATGCTGCTGGGCCTGGCCGGTGGTTACCTGGTGGTGCCGATGAACGCGCTGCTGCAGCACCGCGGCCACAACCTGATGGGCGCCGGCCGCTCGATCGCCGTGCAGAACTTCAACGAGCAGGCCTGCATCCTGGGCCTGGGCGCGTTCTACACCGGCATGGTCAAGCTGGGCCTGTCGGCCTTCACCGCCATCGCGGTGTTCGGGCTGGTGGTGGCCGGGGTGATGGAGCTGATCCGCCGCTGGCATCAACGCAACTGCGTCTTGCACCGCGACGAGGTGGAACGGCTGCTGGCCATCGCCCGCTCCGACAAGCACTGATGGGCCGGCTGGCGGGTGCTGGCGTCGGGCCGCCGACGCAGCGGGCCGGCGCGGCATGACGGCGGCGCCGCCGCTGCGCTGGCTGGCCGCGCTGGCCCTGGTCTTCAACGCCTTCACCTGGGGCGTGAGCTGGTGGCCCTTCCGCCAGATGAACGCGCTGGGCCTGCACCCGCTGTGGCTCACCGGCCTGAGCTACAGCGTGGCGGTGGGGTTGCTGGTGGCGCTGCGGCCGGCCGCGCTGGGCATGGTGCTGCGCACGCCGGTGCTGTGGGTGCTGATGCTGGCCGCCGGGCTGACCAACGCCTGCTTCAACTGGGCGGTGAGCATCGGCGACGTGGTACGGGTGGTGCTGCTGTTCTACCTGATGCCCTTGTGGACGGTGCTGCTGTCGCACTGGCTGCTGGGCGAGCGCATCAGTGTGCGCGGCGCTTTCCGCGTGGCGCTGGCGCTGGGCGGCGCGGTGGTGGTGCTGTGGCCGGCCGGCGGCAGCGGCTGGGCCGCACTGCCCCTGCCACGCAGCCTGCCCGACGCGCTGGGGCTGCTGGGCGGCTTCAGCTTTGCGCTGAACAACGTGATGCTGCGCCGCGAGGCCCATCGCCCTGAGTCGGCGCGCGCGCTGGCGATGTTCGGCGGCGGGGCGCTGGTGTCGCTGGGCCTGGCCGCGGTGCTGACCCAGGCTGGCGTGGCCGCGCCGCCACCGCCGCTGGCCGCCGGCTGGTTGCTGGCCGCGCTGGGGCTGGCGCTGTGGTTTCTGGCGGCCAACCTCACGCTGCAGTACGGCGCCGCGCGGCTGCCGGCCAACACCACCTCGGTGATCATGATCAGCGAGGTGTTCTTCGCCAGTGCCTCGGCGTTGGCGCTGGGCGCCGGCACGCTGGGCGGGCGCGAGGCGCTGGGCGCGCTGATGATCCTGGGTGGCGCGCTGCTGGCGGCGGTGCAGCGGGATTGACCGGCAACGGCCCGGCGACAACGGCCGCTTCAGCGCCTGTCCGGCGAAGACCGTCAGTTCAGGGCCTGTCCGGCGAAGATGGTCAGCTCAGCGCCTGTCCGGCGCTGAGGGCCTGGGCCCGCTGGCCGCCGGGCTCAGCTGCCGGTAGAACCCCTGGCGGCCCAGCAGTCGGTCGAGTTCGACCAGGTCCAGCGGCTTGCCCAGGTAGCCCTCGGCACCGGCCAGCGTGCCGCGCACCTGGTCGACCGGGTCGTGAAAGGCCGAGACCATCACCACCATCGGCGGGCGGCCGCCCGGGTGCATCAACCGGTAGCGGATCTGGTGGCACAGCGTGAGTCCGTCGATGCGGCTCTCGGGCCCGAGGTCGAGATCGACGAACACCATGCCGTAGACATGGTGCGTCAGCAGGTCGAGTGCCCGGTCGCTGTGGCGGGCGCGGTCGATCTCCAGCCCGTAGCCCTGCAGCTGGCGCTGCAGGAAGTGCAGCGCCACCTCGCTGTCATCGACCAGCAGCACGCGCGGCGCGATCTGCGGGCGGCGCAAGGCCTCACGCTCGCGCCGGCGCGCCTCGACCGGATCGAGCCGGGCCGGGTGCCGGCGCGGCGCCTCGTCGTCGGCGCGGCGCGAGGGCGGGTCGGGCAGGTCGTAGGCACCGATGGTGCGCAGCGCGCCGCGCCCCAGGCTGCTGGGCAGCGTGAGCGGCAAGGGCGACGAGCGCGGGTTGTCGCGCCGGGCCAGCATCGCGTCGAGCTCGCGCAGCACCTGCACCTGGTCGATGGGCCGCATCATCCAGGCCGCGGCCTCATCGGGGGCGGCGGCGCCGATGAACAGCGCGTCCTTCACCCGGCCCAGCTTGCGCAGCAGCTCGAGCACCCCGGCCTCGTCGGCGTCGGCGATCACCAGCTCGGCGTTGTCCAGCGGCAGCACATGCGCGTAGCGCCGCCGCGCACCGCCGGTGAGCTGGAAGTACGACGCCAGCGCCTTGCGGTCGAAGGTGCTGAAGCCGAGGATGGCAATCGGGATCGGGACGGGCATGAGCGGCGTTGGCGTGGACAGGCGCAGTATGCGCCGGGCCCATCGTGGGTGGCCGTGCGCGCAGCGTCAATCACCTGCACGGCCCCGGTACGAAGTGAACTAGGGATACGATGCGCCGCTTCGTCATCCAACCCGGCCTGCCACCCATGCCCGCCACCCGCCTGCAAGACTTCGAAGCGGTTGACATCACCGGCCGCCCAGTGCGCCTGGCCGACCATGCCGGCCAGCTGCTGCTGATCGTCAACACCGCCAGCCAGTGCGGCTTCACGCCGCAGTTCAGCGGGCTGGAAAAGCTGTGGCAAACCTACCGCGAGCGTGGCCTGGTGGTGCTGGGGTTTCCCAGCAATCAGTTCGGCGGGCAAGACCCGGGCAGCAACGACCAGATCGCCTCGTTCTGCCAGCTCAACTACGGCGTGAGCTTTCCGATGATGGCCAAGGTGCAGGTCAACGGCGGCAACGCGCACCCGCTGTTCGAGTGGCTCAAAGGCGAGGCGCCGGGGCTGCTGGGCAGCAAGGGCATCAAGTGGAACTTCACCAAGTTCCTGGTCGGCCGCGACGGCCAGGTGCTCAAGCGCTACGCCCCGCAGGACGCCCCCGAGAAGCTGGCCAAGGACATCGAGGCCGCTCTGTGACCTGGGGCACCCGGCGCCGCGGGTACGCGGCGCCACCCGCCGAGCGGGTGCGCGGCCCGATTGGGTGCGACTTGTTTGGGAGCGGCCCGGCGCTGGGCCGCGTGGAAATCCTGCGCCCGCAATAATCGGCGGTTCCACCCAGGAGAGCCTCCGATGTTCGAGCACATCCAGCCCTATGCGGGCGACCCGATCTTCGCGCTGGTCGACGCCTTCAACGCCGATCCGCGGCCGCACAAGGTCAACCTGTCGATCGGCATCTACTTCGACGAGCAGGGCCGCCTGCCGGTGCTGCCCAGCGTGCAGGCGGCCGAGGCGCGCATCCTGGCTGCCGCCGGCCCCAAGCCTTACCTGCCGATGGAAGGCGACGCCGCCTGCCGCACCCAGGTGGCCGCCCTGCTGCTGGGCGCCGGGCACCCGGCGATCGCTGCCGGCCGCGTGGCGACGATCCAGACGGTGGGCTCCTCGGGCGGCTTGAAGGTCGGCGCCGATTTCCTCAAGACCTGGCTGCCCGAGGCGCAGGTGTGGGTCAGCGATCCGACCTGGGACAACCACCGCGCGATGTTCGAGGGCAGCGGCTTCGTGGTGAATGCCTACCCATACTACGACGCGGCCACCGGTGGCGTGCGCTTCGACGACATGCTGACCACGCTGCGCGCGCTGCCCCGGCGCAGCATCGTGCTGCTGCACGCCTGCTGCCACAACCCCACCGGCGTGGACCTCAGCGCCGCGCAGTGGGACGCGCTGATCCCGGTGCTGCGCGAGCGCGAGCTGCTGCCCTACCTGGACCTGGCCTACCAGGGCTTTGGCGACGGCATCGAGCAGGACGCCTACGCGGTGCGCGCGCTGGCCGACGCCGGCCTCACCTACTTCGTCGCCAACTCGTTCTCCAAGAGCATGAGCGTGTACGGCGAGCGCTGCGGCGCGCTCAGCGCCATCTGCGCCACGGCGGCCGAGGCCGCGCTGGTGCTGGGCCAGCTGCGCTTCACCGTGCGGCGCATCTACTCCAGCCCGGCCCTGCATGCGGCGAAGATCGTCGCCCATGTGCTGGGCGATGCCGACCTGCGCCCGATGTGGGAGGCCGAGCTGGTGGCGATGCGCGAACGCATCGCCGCGATGCGCGTGGCCCTGCATGCACGCCTGGTGGCGCTGGCGCCGGGGCGCGACTTCGGCTATTTCCTCAGCCAGCGCGGCATGTTCAGCTACACCGGCCTGAGCGCGGACCAGGTGGACCGCCTGCGCGAGGAGCATGCGGTGTACCTGATCCGCTCGGGCCGCATCTGCGTGGCGGGGCTGAACACCGGCAACGTCAACCGCACCGCCGAGGCGATGGCCAAGGTGCTGGCGGGATAGTCCTCAAATGCAGCGCCCGCCGTCGACCTCCATGCACACGCCGGTGACCATGCTGGCCTCGTCGCTGCACAGGTAGGTGGCGGCTAGGCCCAAGTCGTCGGGCTGGCTGAAGCGGCCGAGCGGGATCGTCGACAGGAACTTCGCCCGCATCTCGGGCGTGTCCTCGCCCATGAAGCGCTTGAGCAGCGGGGTCTCGCCGGCCACCGGGTTCAGCGCCACCACGCGGATGCCGAACGGCGCCAGCTCCACCGCGTTGGCGCGGGTGGCGGTGATCACCCAGCCCTTGCTGGCGTTGTACCAACTCAGCCGTGGGCGCGGGCTGACGCCGGCGGTGCTGGCCATGTTGAGCACCACGCCGCGGATGCCGCGGTGGCCCGGGGCATTGGCCTTCAGCCGCGGCACGGCCTCGCGCATCGCCAGGTAGATGGCCTTCATGTTGACGTTGAAGACGCGGTCGAAGTCGTCCTCCGACACGTCTTCCAGCGGCTGCGGCAGGTGGGTGACGCCGGCGTTGTTGATCAGGATGTCGATGCGCCCGAAATGCAGCTCGGCGGCCTCCATCATCAGCCGCACGTCGGTGGCATTGGCCACGTCGACCCGCAGCGCGCGCGCGGCCGCACCGACGCCGGCGGCCACGTCCATCGCACGTTCCAGGTCGCGGTCGGCGATCAGCACCTGCGCGCCCTCGGCGACGAACTTCTGCACGATGCCCGCGCCAAAGCCCGACGCGCCGCCGGTGACGATCGCCACCTTGCCCTTCAATCGTCCGGTCATGGAGAGTCTCCCGTCAGTCGTGTTTTATCGCGATGGTCTTCAGCGACGAGAAGCCGTACAGCGCCTCGAAGCCCTTCTCACGGCCATGGCCTGAGTGCTTGACGCCGCCGAACGGCAGCTCGATGCCGCCACCGGCGCCGTAGTTGTTGATGAAGACCTGGCCGCAGTGCAGCTTGCGGGCCATGCGCAGCTGGCGCCCGCCGTCGCGCGTCCACACGCCGGCAACCAGGCCATAGGCGGTGCCGTTGGCGATCTTCAGCGCCTCGGCCTCACCGTCGAAGGGGATCATCACCTGCACCGGGCCGAAGATCTCCTCCTGCGCCAGCCGGTGGTCGGGCGCCGCCGGTGCCAGCAGCGTGGGCGCCACGTAACAGCCGCCCTTGGGCAGATCGGCCGGCAGCGTGGCCTGGGCCGCGATGGCCAGGCCGGTGTCGCGCGCGACGCCCAAGAAGCCCTGCACGATCTCGCGCTGGCGCGCCGAGATCACCGGGCCGACGTCGGGATCGTCCATCGCCGGGCCGACCTTCAGCGCGGCGTAACGCTCGGCCATGCGAGCGCGCACCTCGTCGAACACCGGCCGCTCGACCAGGATGCGCGACGCCGCCGAGCAGGTCTGGCCGCAGTTCTGGATGCCGGCGTTGACCAGGAAGGGCAGCGCCGCGTCCAGGTCGGCATCGGCGAAGACGATCTGCGGGCTCTTGCCGCCCAGCTCCAGCGTGACGGGGATGGTGTTCATCGCCGCGGCGGCCTGGATCATCTGCCCCACCGCCACCGAGCCGGTGAACGACAGGTGCGCCACGCCGGGGTGCGACGACAGCGCCGCGCCGGCTTCCTCGCCCAGGCCGGGCACGATGTTCAGCGCACCGGCCGGCAGGCCGGCTTCCAGCGCGATGCGGCCGAAGGCCAGCGCGGTGAGGCAGGCCTCTTCGGCGGGCTTGAGCACGCAGGCGTTGCCCATGGCGAGCGCCGCGCCGACCGAGCGGCCGATGATCTGCATCGGGTAGTTCCAGGGCACGATGTGGCCGGTGACGCCATGCGGCTCGCGGATCGTCAGCGCGGTGTAGCCGTTGGCGAACGGGATGGTCTCGCCATGCACCTTGTCGGCGGCACCGCCGTAGAACTCGAGGTAGCGCGCCATCGCCACCGCGTCGGCGCGGCCCTGCTTGATCGGCTTGCCGACGTCCAGCGCCTCCAGCCGCGCCAGCTCGTCGGCCTGGACCAGCGTGAGCGCACTCATCTTCAGCAGGATGCGGCCGCGCTCGGCGGCGGTCAGCGCACCCCAGGGGCCGTCCAGCGCGGCTTGTGCGCTGTCCACCGCGGCGGCAATGTCGGCGGCGTTGCCGCGGGCGATCTCGGTCAGCAGGCTGCCGTCGCTGGGGTTGAGCAGCGGCAGCGTCTGGCCGCTGGCGCCGCTGCGCCATTGGCCGTTGATCAGGACCAGGCGGGTGTCGAAGGGCATGGAGGTCATCGCGGTGTTCCGGGGCAAGGCGTGCAGGCAGGTCTTTCGGGCATCATAGGTCGCATGAATCGACTGAATCTTCGCCGCGGCGCCGACCGGGCTTGCACCGGCGCATGAGCGTTTTTCTGTTCAAGCGGCTGGCCACCTTTCTGGTCACGCTGGCGGTGGCCTCGGTGCTGGTGTTCGCGGTGCTCGAGCTGCTGCCGGGCAACGTGGCGCAGGTGATGCTGGGCGAGACCGCCACGCCCGAATCGATCGCCGCGCTCGAGAAGAAGCTGGGCCTGGACCGCCCGCCGCTGCAGCGCTACGCGTTTTGGGTGGGTGGGCTGCTGCGCGGGCAAACCGCCAACAGCTTCTCGTACGACACGCCCACCGCCGAGCTGATCGTCGAGCGGCTGCAGGTCACCGTGCCGCTGGCCGCGCTGGCGATGGCGCTGACCACCGCGCTGGCGCTGAGCCTGGGCATCTTTGCGGCGGCGCGCCACAACAAGATCGGCGATGTGGGCGTGATGGCGCTCAGCCAGGTGGGCATCGCCATCCCCAGCTTCTGGTTCGCGATCCTGCTGATCCTGCTGTTTGCGGTGAAGCTGCAATGGGTCAGTGCGGGCGGCTTTCCGGGCTGGACCGAGGACGACGGCGGCGGGCTGTTCGAGGGCATCAAGTCGCTGGTGCTGCCGGCCATCGCGCTGGCACTGGTGCAGGCGGCGATCCTGGCGCGCGTCACCCGTTCGGCGGTGCTGGAGGTGATGCGCGAGGACTACGTGCGCACCGCCCGCGCCAAGGGCTTGAGCCGGCGCGCCACCTTGTGGAAGCATGTGCTGCGCAACGCGATGATCCCGGTGCTGACCATCATGGGCCTGCAGTTCGCCAACCTGATCACCGGCACCATCGTGGTCGAGAACGTGTTCGTGCTGCCCGGCATCGGCCGGCTGGTGTTCCAGGCCATCGCCAACCGCGACCTGGTGGTGGTGCGCGACGTGGTGATGCTGCTGGTGGCGGTGGTGGTGGTGGTCAACTTCGTGGTCGACGTGCTGTATGCGATGGTCGACCCGCGACTGAAAGCGAGTGACGCATGACCACGGTCACCGTGCCACCCCACGCGAGCGGCCTGCCCGGTTTCTGGTCGCGCGCTGTGCGTCACCCCAGCTTCCTGGCCGGCGCGCTGCTGTCGGCGCTGCTGGCGGTTGCCGCGCTGCTGTCGCTGTTCTGGTCGCCGTACCCGCCGGCCGACATCGACATCCCCAACAAGCTGGCCGCGCCCAGCGCTGCCCACTGGCTGGGCACCGACAGTCTGGGCCGCGACATCGCCTCGCAGCTGCTGGTGGGGGCGCAGAACTCCATCGTGGTGGGCGTCATCGCGGTGGGCATCGGCCTGGCCGTGGGCGTGCTGCTGGGCTGCCTGGCCGCCGCCAAGCGCGGTTGGGTCGAAGAAGCGGTGATGCGCGCGTCCGACTTCACCTTCGCCTTCCCGGCGCTGCTGTCGGCCATCATGCTGGGCGCCATCTACGGGCCGGGGCTGCTGACCGGCATCGTCGCCATCGGCATCTTCAACATCCCGGTGTTCGCCCGCATCACCCGCGGCGCGGCCAACGCGGTGTGGGCGCGTGAGTTCGTGCTGGCCTCGCGCGCGGCCGGCTTCGGGCCGCTGCGCATCACGCTGGACCATGTGCTGCCCAACATCGCCAGCCTGCTGATCGTGCAGGCCACGATCTCGTTTGCCACCGCCATCCTGGCCGAGGCGGCGCTGTCCTACCTGGGGCTGGGCACGCAGCCGCCGCAGCCCAGCTGGGGGCGCATGCTCAACGAGGCGCAGACCATGCTGTTCCAGGCGCCGATGCTGGCGGTCTACCCGGGCGTGGCCATCGCGCTGAGCGTGCTGGGCCTGAACCTGATGGGCGACGGCCTGCGCGACCTGCTCGATCCCAGGTTGGCGCGCCGGCGCTGACCGGCGAGGCGGGCCGCACGCCGATGCCGCCCCCAAAAGCGGGCTTCGGCGTAGAATGTCGGGTTCGATGCGTTGTTCGGCTGCCATAGCGAGGCCACCTTCGACCGATCGATGCTGTCGATCGACCCGTCCCGCACGGCTGGCATTTCTGCTGTTTACGCTGGCTGCGACAGGCCCGACGCCCCTCCCTGACAGGGGACCCACGCCGAGAGAATTTTTGCTGGAGATCCGCGCCTCATGGCCAAGGAAGAACTGATCGAGATGCAGGGCAAGGTGACCGAAGTCCTGCCTGATTCGCGCTACCGCGTCACGCTGGACAACGGCCATGTGCTGATCGCCTACACCTCGGGCAAGATGCGCAAGCACCACATCCGCATCCTGGCCGGTGACGCCGTGTCGCTGGAGCTGTCGGCCTACGATCTGAGCAAGGGCCGCATCACCTTCCGCCACATCGAGCGTCGCGGCCCCGGCCCCGACCAGCGCGGCGCGCGCTGACGGCTGCGGGCCCGCCGGCCCGAGGGCAGGCCAGCGCGGCCGGTGATGCCCCACAATCCGGCCTCATGCCTGCCAATGTCGAGATCAAGGCCCGCATCACCAGCGTGGATGCGCTGCTGCCCCTGGCCCGGGCGCTGAGCGACGACGAGCATCCGCAGCTCATCCACCAGGACGACACCTTCTTTGCCGTGCCCCATGGCCGGCTCAAGCTGCGTGTGTTTGGCGATGGGTCGGGCGAGCTGATCCACTACGTGCGCACCGATGTGCTGGGCCCCAAGCTGTCGGACTACGTGCTGGCGCCGGTGCCCGAGCCCGAGAGCCTGCGCGAGGCGCTGACCCGCGCCTGCGGCCTGCTGGGCCGGGTGCGCAAGGCGCGCATCCTGGTGCTGGTGGGCCCCACCCGCATCCACCTCGACCGGGTGGACGGGCTGGGCGACTTTCTCGAACTGGAAGTGACCCTGGCCGACGGCCAGACCGAGGCCGAAGGCACCGCCATCGCCCATGCGCTGATGGTCCGCCTGGGCGTGCAAGCCGACCAACTGGTGCAGGGCGCCTACCTCGACCTGCTGCGCGCGCAGTCTGCCGCCATCGCCGGATGAGCGGGGCCACCGATCGGCCCCACGCTGCGCCCCTGCTCGACGTGCAGGATCTGCGCGTCACCTTGAACACCCCGCGCGGCCCGGCCGATGCCTTGCGCGGCATCTCGTTTGCGCTGCAGCGCGGGCAGACCCTGGGGCTGATCGGCGAGTCGGGCTGCGGCAAAAGCATCACCGCGCTGGCGCTGATGGGCCTGCTGCCCGAAGGCGCGCGGGTGGCCGGCTCGCTGCGCTTCGACGGCCGCGAGCTGCTGGGCCTGCCCGAGGACGCATGGTGCCGGCTGCGCGGCAACCGGTTGGCGATGGTGTTCCAGGAGCCGATGACCGCGCTGAACCCGCTGCACCCCATCGGCCGCCAGATCGCCGAATCACTGCGCCTGCACAAGGGCCTGGATGCGGCGGCCGCGCGCGCCGAGGCGCTGCGCCTGCTGCAGCGCGTGCAGCTGCCGCAGGCCGCGCAGCGGCTGGATGCGTACCCGCACCAGCTCTCGGGCGGCCAGCGCCAGCGCGTGGTGATCGCCATCGCGCTGGCCTGCGGCCCCGACGTGCTGATCGCCGACGAACCGACCACCGCACTCGACGTGACCATCCAGCGCGAGGTGCTCGACCTGATCGCCCGGCTGGTGGCCGAGGACGGCATGGCCCTGCTGCTGATCAGCCACGACCTGGGCGTGATGGCCGAGAACGTGCAGCGCATGCTGGTGATGTATGGCGGCACGGTGGTGGAATCCGGCGCCACCGAGCAGGTCTTCGCCCGGCTGGCCCATCCCTACACCCGCGGCCTGTTCGCGGCGCGGCCGCAGCTGGGGCTGCGTGCGGCAGCCGCGGGTGGCGGGGGCGACGGCAGCGGCCGCCGCCGTCACCGGCTGTCGACCATCCCCGGCCGGGTGCCCGAACTGATCGACCTGCCCGCGGGCTGCGGCTTTGCCGAGCGCTGCACGCTGGCGGTAGACGCCTGCCGCGCCGCGCCGCCGCCGCCGGTGGTCGTGGCCGGCGACCACCTGGCACGCTGCATCCGGCTGGATGCGGCGCAGGGCCTGCCATGACCGCGCTGCTTCAGGTCGACGGCCTGGTCAAGCACTACCACCTGCCGCGTGAACGCCTGCTGGCCGCGCCGCCGGTGGTGCGGGCGCTGCAGGGCGTCAGCTTCAGCCTGCAGGCCGGGCGCAGCCTGGGCGTGGTGGGTGAATCGGGCTCGGGCAAGAGCACGCTGGCGCGGCTGGTGATGGCGCTCGAGGCGCCCACGGCCGGCACGGTGCGGCTGGCCGGGCAAGATCTGCATGCGCTGGACGCCACCGTGCTGCGGCGTGCGCGCGCCGGCCTGCAGATGGTGTTCCAGGATCCGTTCGGCTCGCTCGATCCGCGCCAGAACGTGGGCCGCATCGTCGCCGAGCCGCTGGCCGCGCAGGGCGGCAGCAACCGCGCCGACCAGCGGGCGCGCGCCGCCGCGATGCTCGATGCCGTGGGCCTGCGCGCCAGCGATGTGAGCAAGTACCCGCACGAGTTCTCCGGCGGCCAGCGCCAGCGCATTGCCATCGCGCGCGCGCTGGTCACCAACCCAAAGCTGATCGTCGCCGACGAGCCGGTCAGCGCGCTCGACGTGTCGGTGCAGGCCCAGGTGCTCAACCTGATGCAGGACCTGCAGGACCGGCTGGGCGTCACCTACCTGTTCATCAGCCACGATCTGGCGGTGGTCGACCTGGTCTGCGACGAGGTGATCGTGCTCTACCAGGGCCGCGTGGTCGAGCAGGGCACGCCCGAGCGGCTGTTCACCGCCGCCGCCCACCCCTACACCCGCGCGCTGATGGACGCCGTACCGCGTGCGTTGCCCGGTGCCCAGGCCGATGCCCGGCGCGCGCTGCGCGCGGCGCAGGCGGCCCTCATCGGCGCCGCTGCGGACACCGGGGCCGACCGCCCGGCCGCAAGCGGCTGCGCCTTCGCACCGCGCTGCCCCTGGCGCCAGCCGGCCTGCGACCAGACCGCGCCCGAACTGCGCACCCTGGCCCCGGGCCATGCGGCGGCCTGCCATCGCGCTGAACAGCTGCTGGCCGACGGCCGCACGCTGGCTGCAGAATCCACGCTCACCTGATGCTGCCGACCCCGGCGGCCCACCCGAGGAGACCTCCATGACACTGCGCCGTCGCACGCTGGCCCAGGCCGCTGCCCTGCTGGCCCTGCCCAGCCTGGCCCACGACGCGCTGGCCCAGCGCGCCAAGGACACCCTGGTGCTGGGCATGGTGCTCGAGCCCTCGCCGGGGCTGGACCCCACCACCGCGCCGTCGGCCGCCATCGGCGAGGTGGTGCACTACAACGTGCTCGAAGGCCTGACCAAGATCACCTCGGCCGGCGCCGTGCAGCCGCTGCTGGCCGAGGACTGGGTCAGCGGCCCCGACGGCAAGACCTACACCTTCAAGCTGCGCGCGGGTGTGAAGTTCCAGGACGGCAGCCCGTTCAACGCCGACGCGGTGAAGTTCAGCTTCGACCGTGCCCGTGCCGCCGACAGCACCAACAAGGCCAAGAAGACGGTGTTCGACAACATCTCGTCGATCGCCACGCCGCAGCCCGATGTGGTGATCCTGACGCTGAACAACCCCGACGCCACGCTGCCCTTCCGGCTGGGCGAAGGCACCGCGGTGATCCTCAGCCCTACCAGCGCGGCCACCACCGCCACGCGGCCGATCGGCACCGGGCCGTTCCGCCTCGACAGCTGGCAGAAGGGCACCGCGATCACGCTGGTCAAGTGGGAGGGCTATCGCGATGCCGCGGCCATCAAGCTGCGCCGGGTGACCTTCCGCTTCATCAACGACAACGCGGCGCAAGTGGCCGCGCTGTTGGCCGGCGACATCGACGGCATGCCGCGCTTCGGCGCGGTGCAGAACCTGAAGCAGTTGCAGGCCGACAAGCGCTTCACCGTCGAGATCGGCAGCACCGCGGGCAAGGGCATCCTGGCCATCAACAACAAGCGCAAGCCGCTGGACGACGTGCGCGTGCGCCGCGCCATCAGCCACGCGATCGACCGCAAGGCGTTCATCGACGGCGTGCTCGAAGGCCTGGCCAAGCCCATCGGCAGCCATGCCGCGCCCACCGACGTGGGATATATCGACCTGACCGGCGTCTACCCGTTCAACCCCGACAAGGCGCGTGCGCTGTTGAAGGAGGCCGGCATCAGCACGCCGCTGAACCTGACGCTGACCCTGCCGCCGCCGAGTTATGCGCGCAAGGGCGGCGAGGTGGTGGCGGCGATGCTGGCCAAGGTGGGCATCAACGCCAAGATCGAGAACGTCGAATGGGCGCAGTGGCTGTCGGGTGCGTTCAAGGGCAACTTCGACCTCACCATCATCAACCACGTCGAGCCGCTGGACTACGTGCAGTACGCCAATCCGCAGTACTACTGGGGCTACGACAGCAAGGCCTTCAACGACCTGGTGAAGAAGCGTGCCGAGTCCGCCCGCGGCCGCCAGCAGCAGGTGCTGTACGTCGAGATCCAGCGGATGCTGGCCGCCGATGCGGTGAACGCCTTTCTCTTCAACCCGTCGCAGGTGTCGGTGGCGCGGCGCGGCCTCAAGGGGCTGTGGTCCAGCTCGCCGGTGTTTGCCAACGACCTGTCGCAAGTCTCGTGGCAGTGATGCCGCGCAGGAGCCCCGCATGAGCCCGCAAGACCCCGCCGCACTGACTGCCCTGACCGCCGAGTTGCGCGGCTACGAAGAACGCATCCTCGACCCGGCGGTGCGTGCCGACCCAGCCCAGGTGCGCGCGCTGCTGGCGCCCGACTTCACCGAGTTCGGCGCGTCGGGCCGGGTGTTCGACCGCGACGGCATCCTGGCCGTGCTGGCCGCCGAAGGCCCGCGCGAGGCACGCCAGGCGCGTGGCTTCAAGGTGCGCCTGCTGGCGCCCGGCGCCGCACTGACCACCTGGCGCGTCAAGCGCGACGACGGCATCGAAACCCTGCGCAGCAGCGTCTGGCAACAACAGGACGGCCGCTGGTTGATGGTGTTCCACCAGGGCACGCTGGCGGCGCACGACGACGAGGGCACGCTGTAGGCGCCCACGCTGCGGCGGGCGACGCCGCCGCGTTTCAAGCCGCTTTGCGGCGGGGCACGGTCAGCCGGCGATACCCGGGTTGCCCGCCACGCCCACCAGCTTGGGCGTGTTGATCTGGCGCGGCTTGACGCGGCCGCCCTGGGCCTTGAGCCAGGTCTCCACCACGTCCCATACCGGCTTGACGCCGGGCTGCGACTTGGCCTCCTCGGCCACCGGCGCCCAGCCGGCCACCTTGTAGGTCTTGCCCGGTTCGATCAGCTGGCCCTTGAGCCGCAGGTCGCTGATGCGCGCGCCCATCTTCTCGCCCGGCGTGCAGGTGTAGGTCAGGCCGCCCACGCGCACCATGTCGCCGCCCTGCTGGTAGTACGGGTCGGGGTTGAACAGGTTGTCGGCCACATCCTCGAGCACGGTCTTGATGGTCTCGCCGCTCATGTTGCTGAGCGTGGCATAGGGATAGGTGATCGCCACCTGGTCCATCATCAGCTCGCGCGTGATCACGTCGCCCGGCAGCAGCGTGGTGCCCCAGCGGAAGCCGGGCGAAAACGCCAGGTCGGCGCCCTGCACGTCGATCAGCGCGTCGCACAGCAGCTGGTCCCAGCTGCCGTTGAAGTTGCCGCGTCGGTACAGCAGGCCATCGGTGACGGCCAGCTTCTCGGCCAGCTTGGCTTCGTAAGGCGCGCGCACCTTGGTGATCAGCGCGTCCATCGCCGGATCGGCCTTCAGCTGGTTGGCAAAGATCGGCAGCAGCCGGTAGCGGAAGTCGGTGACCTTGCCGCCCTTGACCTCGAAGTCCATCAGGCCCAGGAACTTGCTGTTGCTGCCGGCATTCGTCACCAGCGTCTTACCACCCGCATTCGTCACGGGGATCGCCACCGGCACGCCGTCGTGGGTGTGGCCGCCGAAGATCGCGTCGATGCCACGCACCCGGCTGGCCATCTTCAGGTCCACGTCCATGCCGTTGTGGCTCAGCACCACCACCACCTGCGCGCCCTTGCCACGCGCCTCGTCGACCATCTTCTGCAGGTTCTCGTCCTGGATGCCGAAGCTCCAGTCGGCCACCATGTAGCGCGGGTTGGCGATGGGGGTGTAGGGGAAGGCTTGGCCGATGATCGCCACCTGCACGCCGTTGATGGTGCGGATCACGTAGGGCGCAAACACCGGATCGCCGAAGTCGGCGGTCTTGACGTTCTGCGCGACGAAGTCGACCTGGCCCTTGAAGTCCTTCTCGACGATCTCCTTGACGCGCTCCATGCCGTAGGTGAACTCCCAGTGGCCGGTCATCACGTCCACACCCAGCAGCTTGCAGGCGTCGACCATGTCCTGCGCGTTGGTCCACAGCGCGGTGGCGCTGCCCTGCCAGGTGTCGCCGCCGTCGAGCAGCAGCGCGCCGGGCCGGCTGGCCTTCAACTGCTTGACCAGCGTGGCCAGGTGCGCAAAACCGCCCACCTTGCCGTAGCGGCGCGCGGCCAACTCGAAGTCGAGGTAGGTGAAGGCATGCGCCTGCGCCGTGCCGGGCCGCACCCCCGCCTTCTTCAGCAGGTGCTCGCCCACCAGGTGCGGCAACTGGCCCTGCATGCCGGCCAGCCCCAGGTTGACGCTGGGCTCGCGGAAGTGGATGGGCTTCAACTGCGCGTGGCAGTCGGTCATGTGCAGCAGCGAGACATTGCCGAAGGGCGGGATGTCGTAGAGCCCCGCCTGCGCCGTGGCCGCGTCGGCGTGGGCATAGCGGCCCAGGCCCATGCCGGCCACCGAGGCGGCACCCAGCACCTGCAGGAAGTCGCGCTTGCTCAAGCTCATGATTAAGTCTTTGCTGATATTTGGAGGGTGAAAAGGCCCGCCGAAGCGGGCCGAGCCGCGGTCACTGGTTGACCGGCGACCTCGGGTCGAGCAGCAGCGACATCAGGTCCCGCAACTGCCCCTGGTCAAGCATGTTCATGTGGCCGAAGCGGGGCATGTTCGAACAGCCCGAGTAGGCCTTGCTGTTCCACAGCTTGCCCCAGGTGTACTGGATGATCGGGGCCGCTGCGGGGTCGGTGACATCCTTGACGCCGCGAACCTTGCCGTAGTTCCAGAGGCTGGGACCGATGGTGCCGAAGGAGATTTCCTTCTTGTCGATCTGGTGGCAGTTGTAGCACTGGCCGCCGTTGGTCTTGGGGTCGACGGACTTGTTGTTCCACGCCATGCCGACACCGCTCTGGGCCAGTTTTTCGGCGCGCTTCCAGTCACCGAAGTACTGGCCACCGTCGGGCCATTTCAGCGTCGCAAGGGCCTCGGCCTCGATCTGCTTGAGCACGGCCTCCGGCGGCTGTTTTGCCGACGAGCACGCAGACTGCCCGAGGTCTTGGTCGAGCCGATCCATCTTGGCAATGCCGCGTGCGCTGAACGAGCTTTGCAGCATCGCCTTGAACTCCGCATCGAGGTCCTGCTTGGGCGAGGTGGCGGCACAACCGGCCAGCACGGCGGCACCGATGGCCAACGAAGCAGAGATCGCGAGTTTGGTGTGCTTCTTCATGTCCTGGTCTCCTTCAGCGCTTCAGTGCGGGGGTGATGATCTTTGCGCCCTTCGAGTTCACGCCCATGTAGGACTGCAAGGCGATGGTCACGTCCGAGGCGTAACCGGGGTTCGGAAAACGCTGCAGGCGATAGCAGTCGGACAGGCGTTGCTGCATGCCCCACATCTGGCCATTCGACACGCGGTAGGCCGGCCATGCCGCCATGCCCAGGCCGTCACCCGGGTTCTTGTACAGCACCGGCAGGTCTTGCAGGCGGATGCGCTTGCCCTCTTCGCCGTGGCAGGATGCGCAAGAAAAGTCCATCGGCCCGCCGCGGAAAAAGAAGGCCTTCTGCCCGAGCGCGTACATCTTGCGTTCCTGGGGATGGTTCTGCGGCAGATTGAAGCCCAGCCCCTTGGACTGACCGGAGATCCAGGTCGCCAGTGCCGTGAGGTTGGGCATCTCGCCCTTGGCGAAGTTCTGCTCCTTGGCGATGGCCGCGGCATTGAACCCCTGCAGGGTCTCCATGCAGGTCAGCAACCGCGATTCGGCGTCCTGCACCCGGCCGGTGTCGGCGAAGTAGCGGGGCAGTTCCGCCCAGGCGCCCTTGACCACACCCGGACCTTTGCCCAGATCACAACGCTCCAGCGACGCATTCTTCGGCCCGCGTGCCTTCTTCCAAAGTTCCTCGCCTTTGACCTCGAAGAGTTCGGACGGGTTGCCGTCCTCGAGCATCTTGCGGTACTCGGCGATGCTGTCGGACGACGACTTCTGAGCCTGCGCGCCCATCGACGCCGCCAGCGCCAGTGCCACTGCGATCATGCTGATTGACTTCATGTCTCCACCTTCTCCGAGTGGCCCGGCGGTGCGGGCAGAAAGCAGGGCGTCCTACACGCCCCGCGGGTCAGCCGACGGTCAAGAGACCGTGGCTTCGTCGGTGCGCTTGTCGCCCCGGTTGTCGATCCAGGTGATGGCGATCTTGTCGCCCGCCTTGGCCCCCTTGACGGTGAACTGCAGGAACGGGTTCTTCGAGACTGCCGGGCCCCACTGGCCGCTCATCACGGGCTTGCCGTTGAGGGTGGCGCTCACCTCCTGGATGAACCAGGCCGGGATCACCTTGCCGGATGAATCCTTGCGCTGTCCGGTTTCCATCTCGTGGCTCATCAGCACGCGAACGGTGGTCTTGTCGCCTGCGGCCTGGGCGCGAATGCGCATCGGGTCTGCCATGGTCTTGCTCCTTCAAATGGGTGGGATGACGTTGGACGTTGGCGGGGCTTCAGCCGCCGCAACCGCCCAAGGTGACCTTGATTTCTTTCATCGCGTACAGCACCTTGCCGTCGCTCATCACGGCCACGGCCATCACGTTGGACGACTGGCCCATCTTCACGCGGGTGGCGAACGCGGGCTCGACCGCGTCGGTCACGTCGAACATGGCGCACATCAGGCTGGGGTTCTTCTCGACCAGGATCAACAACTGCTTGACGCCCGGCAGCGTGGTGGCGCAGCTCACCGGCACCACGGCGCCGTTTTCGGCAATGTCGGGGCCTTGCAGCGTCACGTCCTTGCTGAGGACGGGGGCCGACACGCCCAGCGCCTTGACCAGATCGACCATGGTCTTGGCCTCGAAGGCGGCGGTATTGAAGGCCGCTTGCGCAGCCTGGGGCAGCAGGCCCAGGCCTGCCAGCAGGCTGGCGACGCCGGCACTGCGCTTGAGCATCTCACGACGGGATTGCATGGTGGGGATCTCCTTCAGAACGAACGACCGGTTGGGATTCTTGCGTAACAGGGACTCGGGGGACTTGGTGGACTTGCGCTTGCGTGGGGCGTCACCTGCGTGCGCCATCGGCCAGCCATCGGGCGATCAGGCCGGCATCTTCGTCGCCCAGGGCCTGCGCGGGCATAGGCACTTGCCCCCACACGCCGCTGCCGCCGGACTTGATCTTGCCGGCCAGGTAAGCCAATGCATCGGCACGGGTGCCATGTTTGGCCGCAACGTCCTTGAAGCTGGGGCCCACCAGCTTGCTGTCCATCGCGTGGCAGGCCACGCAGCTGTGCTTGCTCAACAGCGCCAGTGCCCCCGCCTGCGTGCCGCCGGCGGCGGGCTTGGCCGACGCGGTGGGCGTGGTGGCCGGCGCGGCCTTGGCCGGTGCGGCACCCGGCGCGCGGGTGGTGTCCACGCCATGCTGGGCACCGACCATGCGGTTCTGCTCGGCCAGGTTGCCGTGGTTGTTGCGGGCAAAGTCGGGCAGCAGCGAGGCCACCCTGGGCTCGACCGCACAGTTGCTCATGCAGGCCACGGCCTTGACATCGGGCGCCTTGGCACTGGTCAGGCCCTTGCCGGGCCACAACGCATGGGCCGTGTTCATGCCGTTGCGGTTGGGCATGCGGGCCTGCGCCTGGGCCATGGTCTGGTCCGACAGCACGAAGCTCTCGGGCAGCACGTCGGCCATGTTCAGCAGGTAGGCGGTGACCGCATACACCTCGTCGGGCTTGAGCGACTTGGGCTGGTTCCAGGGCATCGCACGGTGGATGTAGTCCCACAGCGTGGACACCGTGGCCACCTTCATCATCGTGGTGCGGCCGGGAAAGGTGGGGTCGAGCAAGCGTGCCACGCGGCCGGTCTTCACGTCGTCGGCCGTGGTGCCGCCCACCAGCGGGGTGAACACCTCGTTCGATTCGCCGAAGATGCCGTGGCAGGAGGCGCATTGGGTCTCCCAGATGTCCTGGCCCTGCGCCACCGTGCCCGAGCCCTTGGGCAGGCCCTTGAAGTCGGGCCGCACGTCGATGTCCCAGGCGGCGATCTCCTTGGGCGTGGCCACGCGGCCCAGGCCCGTCAATGCCGCTTGCGTTGCCTGCGCCGACGCCGCGCCTGCGGCCAGCCACAGCGCTGCCGCCACCCACCCTGATTTACGACAGCTGGACATTCGTCACCTCGCCGGTTTCCTGCACCAGCCACGACTGGATCGCGTTGTTGTGATAGATCGAGCGTGTGCCGCGCGCCGCGCGCAGCTGGCGATAGCTGGGCTGCACGTAGCCGGTCTCGTCGGTGGCGCGGCTCTGCACGATGGCCGGTTTGCCGTCCCACACCCAGTCGAGGTAGAAGCGCGTCAGGCTCTTGCTCATCACCGGGCCCTGCAGCCGCGCGGGCCGCCAGTTGCGCCCGCCGTCGACCGACACGTCGACCTTGCTCACCTTGCCGCGGCCGCTCCAGGCCAGGCCGCTGATGTTGTAGAAGCCCTTGTCGAGCAGCACCTGGCCGCCCGAGGGCGTGGTGACCACGCTCTTGCATTCCTGCGTGCTGCTGTACTGGCGGTGCGTGCCGTCGGGCATCAGGTCGATGTAGTGCACCGCCTCGTCCTTGGCCGCCCAGGGCTGGTCGCCCACCTCGATGCGGCGCAGGTACTTGACCCAGCTCACGCCCTGCACACCCGGCACCACCAGCCGCAGCGGGTAGCCGTTCTCGGGCCGCAGCATCTCGCCGTTCTGGCCATAGGCCACCAGCACCTCGCCGCTCTCGACCAGCTCCATCGGGATGGTGCGGGTCATCGACGAACCGTCGGCGCCCTCGCCCAGCACGAAGCGGGCGCGCTTGTAGTCGACGCCGCACTGGTCGAGCAGCAGCTTCAGCGGCACGCCGGTGAACTCGCTGCAGCTGAGCATGCCGTGGCTGTACTGCACCGTGGGCACGGCCACGTTGCCCCATTCCATGCCGGTGTTGGCGCCGCACTCGATGAAGTGGAAGCGCGACACGCAGGGCAAACGCATGATCTCGTCCATCGTGAAGACCTTGGGCGTCTTCATCAGCGAGGCATCGCTGGCGTTGAGCATCAGCCGGTGCTTGCTCGGGTCGACATCCCACCAGCCCTGGTGGTGGCGCTCGAAGTGCAGGCCGCTGGGCGTGACGATGCCGAACAGCGACTGCAGCGGCGCGAACGAGACCGACGACTGCGCCGTCTGCGTCAGCCCCGGGCTGGGCCGGCGCTGCACGTTGGCCTCGTACTGCGAGGGCTTGCCGTAGCCGTCGGTGGCCACCGGCTGGCCCAGGCCGGTGGTGTGGGCCGGCAGGTTCAGGATGTTCGGGTCGCCGCCCTCGGTGGGCACCGGGTTGGACTGCGCCTGCGCCAGCGGCGCGGCGGCCACCGCAGCCGCACCGGCGGTGGCCGTGGCGAAGGCGCGGCGCATGAAGTCGCGCCGGCCGGCCTTGGCCTGCTGGAACACGGTGCGCACACCGCTGCTGTCGATGAAATTCTCCGGCGCCTTGATCAGGCGTCCGGGACGGGCATCAGGTCCTTGCACGGGGTCTCCTAGGCAATGTGCTGTCTGGCCTGCTCTTCGCGCACCGCCTGGCACAGCAGCGCCACGCGCTCGCTGGCCACGCGGTAGTACACCTGCGCACCCACCCGGCGCCGGGCCAGCACGCCGCAGCGGTACAGGGTGGACAGGTGCTGCGACAGGTTGGGCTGGGTGGTGTCCACGCGGGCCAGCAGTTGGGTCACGTTCTTCTCTCCCTCGGACAAGGCGCAGACGATCTTCAGCCGCACCGGCGCCGAGAGCAGGCCGAACAATTCGGCCGCTGTCGAGAACACCTGGTCGCTGTCTGGGGGCTGGCCTTCGAGGCTCACGGTATGTACGACTATCTTGATATAAGCACAAACCGATATTATCCGTGGTCATGCCGATCTCATTCTGGTGTAAACCCTAGGGGGTACCCGACCAAACCCTCGCCGCGCGTCGCGGCCACCGCTACGATGCGATCTCAACCACACCGCCGCACACCCCATGCCCCACCATGCCCAGCCCCTGAAGTTCCTGATGCCCGGTTGGTACGCCATCGTCATGGGCCTCACGGGCCTGACGCTGGCCTGGCACCGCGCCACGCCGGCTATGGGTGGGTTGGCCGACAGCATCGCCAAGGCGGTGGCCAGCCTGGCGATGCTGGTGTTCGTGGTGCTGGCGGTGGCCACGGTGGTGAGGGCATGGCGCCACCCCGAGGCCTGGGCCGAGGACTGCCGGCATCCGGTGCGCCACACCTTCATCGCCGCGCTGCCGATCTCGGTGATCCTGCTGGCCACCGTGGCGGTGACGTTTCACGGCCCCAACCCGCTGGCGCTGGGGCTGTGGTGGATCGGCGCGCTGGCGCAGCTGGCCGTCACGCTGTGGGTGCTGGCGCGCTGGCTGCGTGGCAATGGCCCCGGTGGATTGCAGTGGGCCAGCGCCACGCCGGCGCTGTTCATCCCCATCGTCGGCAACGTGCTGGTGCCGCTGGCCGGCGTGCCGCTGGGACAGGCCGACTGGTCGGCGGCACAGTTCGGCATCGGGCTGATGTTCTGGCCGGTGGTGTTGATCCTGATCGTGGTGCGGCTTGCGGTGCAGGGCCTGTGGCCCGAGCGGCTGTTGCCCGCGGCCTACATCTTCATCGCGCCGCCGGCCGTCAGCGGGCTGTCGGCGCTGCAGCTGGGCGCGCCGCCGGCGGTGGCCTGGGGGTTGTGGGGCATGGCGCTGTTCAGCCTGCTGTGGGTGGGCATGCTGAGCAAGCGCATCGCCGCGCTGCCCTTCGGCCTGCCGCACTGGGGCATGAGCTTTCCGCTGGCCGCGCTGACGGCCCTCACGCTGCGGCTGGCCACGCCGGGCAGCGCGATGGCGGTGCTGGGCACCTCGCTGCTGGCGTTGAGCTCGCTGGTGGTGGTGGCGCTGTTGCTGGGCACCGTGCGCGGCCTGCGCGACGGCAGCCTGCTGACGCCCGAGCCGGTGGCCACCATCACGCCGGTGGCCACCTGATCCGGCGCGGCCTGCGCCACAGGCCGCGCAAGACGGCGCGGCTACCATCGCGGCTCGTCGGTTTCACCCCTTCAGGAGCCTCACCATGATCCGCCGCCGCACCCTGCTTTCAACCTCCCTCGGCCTGCCGCTGGCCGCCAGCCTGGCGCCCGGCGCGGTGCTGGCGCAGCGCAAGAAGGACACCCTGGTGCTGGCGATGACGCTGGAGCCGCCGGGCCTGGACCCCACCGCCGGTGCGGCCGCGGCCATCGGCGAGGTGGTGCACTACAACGTGCTGGAGACGCTGACCAGGATCCGCGCCGATTCCACCATCGCCCCGCTGCTGGCGCTGAGCTGGACGGTGACGCCCGACAACAAGACCTGGGCCTTCAAGCTGCGCCCGGGCGTGAAGTTCCACAACGGCGAGCCGTTCAACGCGGCCACGGTGAAGTTCGCCTTCGAGCGCGCCGCCGCCGAGGGCAGCCCCAACAAGGACAAGGCGGTGTTCGCCAACATCGTCAATATCAGCGCCACCGACGACCTGACGGTGGTCATCACGCTGAAGAACACCAACCCCGACTTCCTGTTCCAGATCGGCCAGGCCACCGCGGTGATCGTCGAGCCCAAGAGCGCGGCCGGCAACAACACCCAGCCGGTGGGCACCGGGCCGTTCAAGCTCGACAGCTGGGCCAAGGGCAGCCACCTGGTGCTGGCGCGCTGGGACGGCTATCGCGATGCCAAGGCCATCGCGCTGCGCCGCGTGACCATGCGCTTCATCAGCGATGGCGCGGCGCAGGTGGCCGCGCTGCTGGCCGGTGACGTCGACCTGTTCCCGCGCGTCTCGGCGGCCAAGAGCCTGGGCCAGTTCAAGGCCGACAAGCGCTTCCAGGTGCTGGTGGGCGGCTCACGCGCCAAGACCATCGTCGCCATCAACAACAAGAAGAAACCGCTCGACGACGTGCGCGTGCGCCGCGCGATCAGCATGGCCATCGACCGCAAGCAGGTGATCGACGGTGTGGCCGACGGTTTCGGCGCGCCGATCGGCAGCTTCTACGTGCCCGGCGCGCCGGGTTATCTCGACCTGACCTCGGTCAACGCCTACAACCCCGAGCGCGCCCGCGCGCTGTTGAAGGAGGCGGGCATCACCACCCCGCTGGAACTGAGCCTGAAGCTGCCGCCGCCGCCCTACGCGCGCCAGGGCGGCGAGGTGATCGCCGCGATGCTGGCCAAGGTGGGCATCGTGGCCAAGCAGGAGAACGTGGAGTGGGCGCAGTGGCTGTCGGCCGTCTACAAGCGGAAGGCCTATGACCTGACGATCATCAGCCACGTCGAGCCGCTGGACATGGGCAACTTTGCGCGGCCGGACTATTACTGGAACTACGACAGCACGAAGTTCAACACGCTGTGGGCGCAGATCAACGCCACCGCCGACACCACCCAGCGTTACAAGCTGATGGCCGACGCACAGCGCCTGGTGGCCGACGACGCGGTGGCCGCCTACCTCTACCAGCCGACCTGGATCACCGTGGCCAGCGCGCGGCTGAAGGGTGTGTGGCGTGACATGCCGATCTTCGCCAACGACCTGTCCGCGCTGAGCTGGGGCTGAGCATGGCGGCCGCCGCGATGCTGCCCGCGCACGATCCCTTCGGCAATCCGCTCACGCTGCAGCACGCGGCCAGCGCCGCCGCGGTGGCGGATTTCATCGAGGGCTTCCTGGGCTACGAGCCGCGCATCCTGGCGGTGCTGGCCGCCGCCGAGCACGACCACAGCCTGATCGTGCAGGCGTATGCCGCGGCGCTGTGGATGTTCAGCGAATCACCCGCCGGCCCGCCCAAGGCGCGCGCCCATCTGGCCGTCGCCGCACGCGCCGCGCAGGCCGGCCTGCCGGCCACCGAACGCGAGCGCCAGTTCGCCCAGGCGGTGGCGCACTGGGCGGCCGGTGAATTGCACGAGGCGCTGGCGCTGCACGAGACGCTGGCGCATCACCACCCGCGTGATCTGGCCTCGATCAAACTGGGCCAGTACCACGCCTTCAACCTGGGTGATGCGCCCACCATGCTGCGGCTGGCGCTGCAGGCGCTGCCGGCCGCGCCCGAGCAGGCCCGCCTGCACGGCATGCTGGCCTTCGGCTGGGAGCAGTGCCATCGCCTGCAAGAGGCCGAAGTGGCCGCGCGGCATGCGCTGGCCCTGCAGCCCGCCGAGCCATGGGCCCAGCATGCGCTGGCCCATGTGATGCTGACCGATGGCCGGCTGGCCGAGGGTACGGCCTTTCTGCAGAGCGTCAGCGGTGGTTGGCAAGGCCTGACCAGCTTCATGCGCAGCCACCACTGGTGGCACCTGGCGCTGTTCCACATCGAGCTGGGCGACGACGCCGCGGCATTGCGGCTGTACGACGCGCAGGTGTGGGGCGTGGACAAGAGCTACTCGCAAGACCAGGTGGGCGCGGTCTCGCTGCTGGCCCGGCTGGAACTGGCCGGGGTGGGCGTGGGCGAGCGCTGGGCCGATCTGGCCGCCCACCTGGCGGGCCGGGTGAGCGACCAGGTGCAGCCCTTCCTCGACCTGCAATACCTCTACGGCCTGGCGCGTGCCGGCCGGCCCGAGGCCGATACGCTGCTGGGCCACATCGAGGCCTTCGCGCCGCAGGCCCCGCTGGCCGCGCGCGCCGCCTGGCAGCGGGTGGCCGTGCCCGCCGCGCGCGGGCTGCTGGCCCATGCCCGAGGCCAATGGGCCGACGCCGCCGAGCAGCTGACGCTGGCGCTGCCGCGGCTGGCTGCCATCGGCGGCAGCCACGCGCAGCGTGATCTGTTCGAGCAGGTGCACGTCGATGCACTGCAGCAGTCGGGCCAGCTGGCCGCGGTGCAGAACCTGCTGCAGCCACAAGCCAATCGCCAGCCCCAGTCCGAGCGGCTGCGGCGCCGGCTGCACGAGGTGTATGCGGCGCTGAAGCTACCAGCGCTGGCGCATCACTGAAGCGCCTGCCGGGCTGAGCGGCGGTGCCGACTTGGCCGTGACGCGACGGTGGTTGCCTCGGGCCGGGCGCGTGCCCGCTCAGGCCTGGTCGGCTTCGACCGGCCGGCTGGTCTGCGCGGTGCTGGGCTGCTCGGGCAGCCCGGTCAGGTGATCGGCCTCACCCCAGCGCACGATCTGCAGGCGGCCATCCTTCCAATGCAGTCGGTTGATGCCGGTGTTGGGGATGTCGCATTCACGCGGGCCGTGCAGCGGCAGCGCATGCACCGTGCGCCACAGCATGTCGAGCACGCCGCCGTGCGTGACCACCGCCACGCGGCGCCCGGCATGGGCGTCGAGCAGGCTGGCCAGCGCGCGCAGCACCCGGGCATGAAAGACCGCGTTGCTCTCGCCGCCCTGCGGCAGCGCGAAGTCGGCCTCGTGGCGCACCCAGCGGTCCCACAGGTCGGCGTGGCGGGTGCGGATGGTCGGCACGTCCAGCCCTTCGAGCAGGCCGAAACCCTGCTCGCGCCACAGCGGCTGCAACTCGGCCGCCAGGCCGCGGCCGCGCAACAGCGGCTCGGCGGTACTGCGCGCGCGCTGCAGATCACTGCACACCAGCACGTCGATGGGCTCGTCGGCCAGGCGCTGGCCCAGCCGCTCGGCCTGCGCCTGGCCGATGTGGTTCAGCGGCACGTCGATCTGGCCCTGAAAGCGGTGCTGGCGGTTCCAATCCGTTTCGCCGTGGCGAATGACGATCAACTCGGTCATGCCGCAATTGTCCCTGCATAACGACGACGGGCTCGCGACATCAACGCGACCAAGCCATGACATATCCGGCGAGCGACAGACGCTGCCGGCGGCGCGCCGGCACGACAGGCGCGCATCGCCGAGCCCTGGCCCGACGACCGCAGCATCGGCGTTAACGTACCGGTGTTCGACCCGCGCAAGGTGATGGCCATGGAGTCGGGCGGCGGCGGGTTGATGAGCACGGCGCCCGACTACGTCCGCTTCCTGCAGATGCTGCGCAACGGCGGGCAACTCGACGGCCAGCGGTTGCTCAGCCCGGCCACGCTGTACTACATGACCACCGACCGCCTGAGTCCAGCGGTGGTCAAGACGCCGCGCTACCTGCCTGGGCCGGCTTGCGGTTTCGGCCTGGGCTTTGCGGTGGGCACCTCGGCAGGCGAGGCGGCCTACCCAGCCTCGCCCGGTGCGTACTGCTGGGGCAGCGCCGGTGGCACCTGCCTGTGGGTCGACCCCGCCAGCGACCTGTTCGTCGTGTTCATGATGCAAACCCCGAGGCAGCGCGTGCCCTACCGGTCGCTGCTGCGCAACATGGTCTACGGGGCAGTCACCGACGTCAAACCGCCGGCGGCGCCACGTTGACTGACACCGGGCACCGCATCGGCCAACGACCGAGGAGCCCGGCCCGATGCTGATCACTTGGGCATGATCACGCTGTCGATCACGTGGATCACCCCGTTGTCGGCTGCGATGTCGGTCTTGGTCACCTTGGCACCATCGACCATCACCCCGCCGGCGGTGGCCACGGTGATCTCGCTGCCTTGCACCGTCTTCACCTTGCCGGCCTTCACGTCCTTGGCCATCACCTTGCCGGGCACCACGTGGTAGGTCAGCACGGCAGTGAGCTTGGTCTTGTCGGCCAGCAGCGCATCGAGGTCGGCCTTCGGAATCTTGGCAAAGGCCGCGTCGGTGGGCGCAAACACGGTGAAGGGGCCCTTGCCCTTGAGCGTGTCGATCAGGCCGGCCGCGGTCAACGCGGTGGCCAGGGTCTTGAAACTGCCGGCGGCCACGGCCGTGTCGACGATGTCCTTGGCCTGCACGGCCGCCGCACACACCGACAGTGCGGTCACGATCAATAGCTTTTTCATCGGGTCGATCTCCAGAAGGTGCCTGCAGGTAGGCGGAGGGACAGCCCTGCAAACCTGAATCTAAACTCAGCAGTTCATTTTCGCTACCGAGCAGTTCATTGCAATACTCAACAGTGCAGACTAGCTGCGTCACTTCGGTGTCAGTCCGCACCCTTGGCCCCATCGGGCACACGCGCTACACCGCCGCCGACGCCTGCTCTGGGTCCACCAGCAGGTCGTCGATGTGCTCGATGTCCACGCACAGCCGCACGGTGTCTTCGCTGATGCCCGACGTCACCATTTCCTTGGGCGACAAACTGGCTGTGGGTGGTGAACGCCGGGTGAGTAGCCAGGCGCTCGTGATCGCTGGTGTTGACCAACCGGATGAAGCACTGCAGCGCGGCGAAACAGTGCGCGCTGAAATCGCCCGCCGAGCGCCATGCCGGCCGGCGCGTGGGTTTCACTTCTGCTGAATTCGTGACCAACTGCAACCTGGCGGATCGCTGGCGTGCCGATGTGCGGCGGGGTGCACGCCACCGCGCAGCGGGTCTGTGCCGGCCGGCACCCACCGCTACCACCGGTTACGAATCGGCAGCGGCAACGGCTCCTGCTGACACGGCCGATTGCCGACAATCAGCTTGTGGGTGCCTGCGGCGCCTTGCATCGGATGAGATGGCCAGTGCCACCCCCTCATCCGGGTGGGTTGATCGAGATCGGCAATAGAAAATTTGCTGGTTTCGATCAAAACTACAACGACCTGCGCAGTATGAACAGGCGCTCGCCGCAGTGCTGATCTGCAAAGGGCAAACCACGCGAAAGCGTGGGACGCAAAGTCAACGGTCTAAAGGGCTTCGGCTCCATGACGGCAGGACTGCCAGACAACCCGATGGGTGCCATCGATCGATGCGCTCTGTAGGCGGCCTTTCGCCGCTGATGGACACCGTCTGAGCAGACCACGCCGGCTGGCTGAGGTCACGCAATCAAGAGGTGTCGTCGATGGGTTCCAAGAAAAGTTCGGTGCAGGTGGCGCTATGCCCTGTCGTGTCGGCAACATTGACAGGTTTTCGCGTCTCGCGCGTGGTGGCCGCTTTGGCGATCGGCATGGCGACTTCGGTTGCGGCGCAGGCGGCGCAACCGCAGGAATGGGCGAAGGGCCGGCTCATTGTTCAGACCCGTGCGGGCCTGTCCGATGCTGAACTCGACAAGGTCGTCAAGGTGCACGGTGGCAAGGCGCGGCGAATCGGCAAGACCGATCTGCACATCGTCGACCTGCCCGGCAATGCCTCGGAAACGGCTGTGCAAGCCCGCTTGGCGCACAACCCACACCTCAAATTCGCCGAATTGGACGGCCGCGTGTCACCGGGTTTCGTCACCAACGACCCCTACCTGGGCAGTGAATGGCACTTGGCCAAGATCAACGCGGCCGGCGCCTGGGATCTGTCGCAAGGGCAAGGCATCACCATCGCCGTCCTCGACACCGGCGTCGCGCCGGCGCATCCCGACTTGGCGGCCAGCCTGGTGCCAGGCTGGAATTTCTACGACAACAACTCGAACACCAGTGATGTCCACGGCCATGGCACGGCCGTCGCAGGTGCGGCCGCGGCCGTGTCGAACAATGCAGTCGGGGTGGCGGCCATTGCCGGCGCAGCCAAGATCATGCCGATACGCATTGCCGACCCCAATGCCTATGCCTACTGGAGCACGGTGGCGCAGGGCCTGACCTATGCGGCCGACAAAGGCGCACGGGTCGCCAACATCAGCTATGTCGGCGTAGCTGGCAGTTCCAGCGTGCAGAGTGCTGCAAATTACATGCGCAGCAAAGGCGGGCTGGTCGTTGTATGTGCCGGCAACAACGGCAAGGATGAAGGCCTGACGCCCACCGCCACGATGATCCCGGTCTCGGCCACCGACAGCAACGATCTGAAGACCAGTTGGTCAAGTTACGGCAACTTCGTGGCCGTATCGGCGCCTGGCATCAATATCTGGACGACCACGGTCAGCGGTGGCTATGCGCAGTGGTGGGGCACGTCGATTGCCAGCCCCATCACCGCAGGCACGATTGCCACGATGATGGCCGCCAACCCCGCCTTGTCGAACACCCAGATCGAAAGCCTGCTCTTTTCCACCGCGGTCGATTTGGGTACCGCCGGACGCGATGCGCTGTTTGGCCACGGCCGGGTCAACGCCCATGCGGCGGTGTCGGCAGCGCGCAGCGCCGTGGCGAACGACACGCAGGCCCCCAGCGTGGCGATTTCGGCCCCGTTGGGCAACGTCACCGTGGCCGGGCTGGTGTCGGTCGATGTGAATGCGTTCGACAACGTCGGCGTTTCGCGGGTCGAGTTCCGGGTGAACGGCGCAACCGTGGCCACCGACACCGCCACGCCGTTCCAGTTCAGTTGGGACAGCACCCAGTCGTCCAATGGCATGTCCAACCTGGTTGCCGTGGCCTATGACGCTGCGGGCAACAGCAAGAATTCGACGACGGTTGCGGTCAACGTGGCCAACAACGTGGTGGTTGACACCACTCCGCCGGCGGTCGTGATCAAGAACCCGGTCGGCGGCGGCAAGGTCACGGGCACGGTGGCGATCAGCACGGCGGCCTCGGACAACAACGGTACGGCCACACTCAAGCAGTGGATCTATGTTGACGGCCGGCAGGTTGCATCAGGCACCGGCGCCAGCCTTGCCTACAGCTGGAATACCCGCAAGGCCAAAACCGGCTCGCACACGGTCAGCGCAGTGGCGCAGGATGCAGCGGGCAACAAGACAACCACGGCGATCACCGTCACCAAGTAGCCAGGCGCCTACCAGGGCGCGAACAAAATGAGAAAACCCCGCACAGGCGGGGTTTCTTGCTGTTCAGCCCGAAGGCCGAAACGGGCGCTTAACTCAAACGTTTACGCACCGCGGCAACGCCCAGAAGAGCCAACCCAACCAAGGCCAATGAGCCCGGCTCAGGGGCATTGCCGCCGCCACCACCGCCGCCGCCACTATCGTCGCGTCCCCAGATGGACACATGCGAGATCGCGCCCTGCTGTGGCCAGAAATCGGTCATCGAGATGTCGTCGGTCCCATTCCAACTGCTGAGGTTATAGAAATAGTACGACGGGTTTTGGTCCCCATCCTTGATGGCCAAGTAACATTCCGGGCAGGAGATGGACGCGCCACTGATGTACTCGATCAACGCATCTTCCGGATCCGTGGACGTGTTGGCGAAGCTGGTCGAGTACGAAGTCTGAAACGATCCCTCCTCAGTGGCGGGATCGACATCGGCCTTGTAATACAGCACCAGATCATCTGCCGTACCCGGGGCGTCAGTGATCCCAAACGCAGTGTAGATACACGCTGACTCGCAATTGGAATTGCCGATGTCAGCAGCAATCACCCCAGCCGTGCCTGGAGTGAGCACGACGGCCGCCTGAGCCGACATTGCCAGAACTAGCACCCCGACAACTGCAACCAGCGGCTTTACTTTCTTATGCAGACTATTCATCGTGTCCTCCGAGGGTGTTCAACGCACGCATTGCCGCTTGCGTTGAAATGGCAAAGCAAATCCTGTGCCGTTATCGCCAGGCCGTTGATTTCTTTGCGCTTTTACTTGGGCCACTGACCTGCTCTCGGCCGGTTGTCAAATTTCCCGACGTTTCAGGAGCGCTCTCCGTCGCCTACACCGCCCCCAACGCCCGATCCAGATCCGCCAGCACCTCATCCGATGTGCTCGAGGCCTGTGCGCCGCCGCGCCGTGTCTTCGCTGACGCCCGGCTTCATCATCGCCTCGGGCAACAGTTGGCGGTGGGTGTCGGACGCCGGGCGGTTGGCCAGGCGCCCGGCGTGGACGGGCTTGATCCTGCGCCGATCAGCGCACCACAGTGACCGATGTCGCGGATTCGCGCCGCCGCGCCCGGGAAGCACTCCCTCATGTTCGGGAGGGCCCCTTAACAAACCCGGTGACCAGGGGCTACATTCAACAGCTTCACCCCGTACAAACCCGTAGTCGCTCTGATGCCCCTGCAACGCCCCTCCCGACTTTCAACGCTGTCCATGGGCCTGCGCCTGCTGGCGCTGGGGGTGAACATGCTGGTTGCGTCGGGCGTGCAGGCGCAGGGGTCGCCGCTGGACGCCCAGTTGGCCGACGGCCTGGCCGCCTTGCCGGCGCCGCTGGTGGCGCCGCGGCCGGCGGTCGGCGCGGTGGTGCCCTCGCAGGTGCTTCACTGGCGCCAGGAGGCCCAGGCGCTGGAGCATGGCGAGAACGGCCTGCCGCGCGACCCGGCACGCGCTGCCACGCTGTACTGCCAGGCTGCACGTTACGGCGATGCCGAAGCCCAGTTCAGCCTGGCCTGGATGCTGACCAATGGCCGTGGCATCGAGCGCGATGATGCCCAGGCCGCCCACCTGTTTCTGGCCGCTGCCGAGCAGGGTTTGCCGCAGGCGCAGCGCATGATCGCCTCGATGGGCACGCCGCGCGGCGAGCCGCCGCCCTGCCTGCACCCGGTGGCGCTGCCGGCGCCCGTGGTGGTGGCCGCCGCCACACCCCGCACGAGCCGGCCCGCCGCGCCACCGCCCGAGCCGCCGCTGCCGGCCAACGCGCCGCAGCCCATCGTCAATTTCGTCAAGCTGGTGGCGCCCGATTTCCAGCTGGCGCCGCAGCTGGTGCTGGCCATCATCAACACCGAGAGCGGCTTCAACCCCAACGCGGTGTCGCCCAGAAACGCGCAGGGGCTGATGCAGCTGATTCCCGACACGGCGGCGCGCTTTCGGGTGCGCAACATCATGGACCCGGCGCAGAACATCCGCGGCGGCATGGCCTACCTGCGCTGGCTGATGGCGTATTTCGAAGGCAACGTGGCGCTGGTGGCGGCCGCCTACAACGCCGGCGAGGGGGCGGTCGAGCGCTACCGTGGCGTGCCGCCTTATGCCGAGACGCGCGACTACGTGCGCCGCATCCTGGCCCAGGTCAGCCACGCGGTGCATCCGTTCGACGCCAGCGTGACCAAGCCATCGGCCAGCATGCCGCTGATGCGCATTGGCGGGCTGCCGGTGCTGCGGCGCTGAGCGGCTGGCGCACCCGTCGGCAGCGCCAGCGCGGCGCGGCGTCTGCCACACTGGCTTGATGAGTCCGCCGGGCCGCCCCAAGGGTGAATTCCGGCGGGCGTAGCCCGAAGGTACCCGCGTGAACACCCTGATCCTGTTGCCCGGCATGGCCTGTGATGCCGCCCTGTGGCGCCACCAGCAGCCGGCCCTGGCGTCATCCCACACCACCGGCCCGGTGGTGGTGGCCGACGTGCACGGCCGCGCCGACAGCCTGCCCGAGATGGCCGCGCTGCTGCTGGCCGAGCACCCGGGCGCGCTGCTGCTGGCGGGCTGCTCGATGGGTGGCATGCTGGCGCTGGAGGCCGCGCGCCAGGCGCCGCAGCGGGTGCGTGGCCTGGCCGTGCTGGGCAGCTCGGCCCGGCCCGACACGCCCGAGCTGATCCGTTTGCGCACCGAGGCCATCGTCGAATTCGAACAAGGCCGCGCCGAGCCGCTGCTGCGCGCCAACGCGATGTTTGCCTTCCACCCGGCGCACCAGGCCCGGCTGGTGGAGGACTACATCGCCATGGTGCAACGCGCCGGCGCCGCCGGGCTGATCCGCCAGAACCGCGCGGTGATGGCGCGCGCCGATCTGCGGCCCACGCTGGTCGCGCTGGCCTGCCCCACGCTGGTGGTGGGTGGCCTGGACGATCTGCTGACACCGCCCGACAACGCTCGCGAGATGGCCGCGGCCATCCCCGGCGCGCAGCTGCGGTTGTTGCCTGAATGTGGGCACATGCTTACCTGGGAGCAGCCACAGGCCGTCACCACGCTGCTGCAGGATTGGCTGGCGGGCCTGGCCTGATCGTCCGGTCTGGCGGCGCGGCTGCGGCGTGGTTGCCGCGCCGTTGCCGCGCCGTTGCGGTGCAGTTGCGGTGCAATTGCATCGATGGCATGGCGCGCGGCGCGCCTAGAATCGCGCCCCTTTGCCCGGGCCCCTCACGCTGCGCCCCGCAGTGGCCCCGCCTCCCGCTCACCATGCCCGCTGCTGTGCCCCACGTCTGCGCCATCGATTTCGGCACCTCCAACTCGGCCATCGCGCTGCCCGTGGGCGCCGGCGTGCAACTCGTCGAACTCGAGCCCGGCCAGCGCACCATGCCCACCGCGGTGTTTTACGCGGTCGAGGGCCTGGCCTCGTTCGAAGAGCCGCACCGCCACTACGGCCGCGCCGCCGTGGCGGCGTATGTGGAAGGCATCGAGGGCCGGCTGATGCGTTCGATGAAGAGCATCCTCGGCTCGACGCTGGCCACCCAGGCCACCGACGTGGGTGCCGGCCGCTCGGTGCGTTACCTTGACGTGGTGGGCGGTTACCTGAAGCACCTCAAGACGCTGGCCGAGCGCCAGGCCGGCCACTCGCTGAACCGGGTGGTGCTGGGCCGGCCGGTGTTTTTCGTCGACGACGATGCCGAGCGTGACGCCGCCGCCCAGGCCGCGCTGACGCAGGCCGCACGCGAGGTGGGCTTCGAGCAGATCAGCTTCCAGTACGAGCCCATCGCCGCGGCGCTGGACTACGAGACCACGGTCGACCGCGAGCAGGTGGTGCTGGTGGCCGACATCGGTGGCGGCACGTCCGACTTCTCGCTGGTGCGGGTGGGCCCGCAGCGGCGCCAGCGTTTCGACCGCAAGGACGACATCCTGGCCAACCACGGCGTGCACATCGCCGGCACCGATTTCGACCGCCACATCGAGCTGGCGCGCATCCTGCCGGTCTGCGGCTACCGCGCGCTGGGCCCCACCGGCCGCGAGGTGCCCAGCCGGGCCTACTTCGACCTGGCCACCTGGCACCTGATCAACACCGTGTACGCGCCGGCGCGGGTGGCCGAGCTGGCGCGCATGAAGACCTTCTATGCCGACGTGCAGCAGCATGCCCGACTGATGACGGTGGTGACCGAGCGGCTGGGCCATGCACTGATCGGCCAGGCCGAGGCCGCCAAGATCGCGGTGGCCGAAGGCGGCCACACCACCATCGACCTGGCCGCGCTGCAGGCCGGGCTGCGGGTCGATCTGAGCGAGGCGCAGGCCATCGCCGCGGTGGACGCCGACCTCGAGCGCATCGCCGGTGCGGCCGATGAGACGCTGGCCCAGGCCGGGCTGGCGCGCGCGCAGGTGCACGCGCTGTACTTCACTGGCGGCTCCACCGGCCTGAAACCGCTGGCCGAGCGCATCGCCGCGCGCTTTCCGGCGGCGGGCGTGATGCGCGGCGACCGCTTTGCCAGCGTGGCCCAGGGCTTGGGCCTGCACGCGCGCCGGGTGTTCGGCGCGATGGGCTGAATCGGCCCGCCGCACCGATCAGGCGATCAGGCCTTCTTCACCCAGGCGGTGCACCAGCCCTTGCCGTTGACCTGCTTCATGCCCACGATCGGGCAGACACCCCAGGCGTCGGCCGGCTTGCCTTGGTACAGCTGGCAGTTGCCGCACATGCGGCCCTTGGCATAGCCCTTGTAGGTGGCGGCGTTCACCTTGGACGCGTCGTGCACGTAGCCGACGCCCTTGGCGGCGGCATCACTCTCCTCGACCTTGGCGGCTTGCGCGTTGGCGCGCAGGCTGGCGCCCACGGCCAGGGTGGCGGGCACGAGTTGCAGCAGGAAGGTACGGCGTTGGGTCATGGCAGGCTTTCAGTGTCCGGAATGACGGGCCCGGGTGCGGCTCCGGCGGCTGCATCGGGGTTGAACTGAGGGCGCTGCTGCATCGACCCGCGTCACCGACGAGCTAACCGGCGGCGGTGCAGCAGCACGGCTGTGTAACGCAAGCCGGTCACGATTTGTTGACAAGCCTGCGATACACCGACGCCGGGCGCGGACCCGACCCGATCAGCGTTTGCGCGGTGGGCCCGAACGAGGGCCGGCAGGCTGGCGGGCGGCCGGGCGGGCTGCCGGTCGGACGGGCGGTGCGGCGGTTGCATGCCGCGGCGCGCCACGCACCGGCGCCGCCCCCTTGGCCAGCGCGCCGGCCACCGGCCGCGACACGTCGGCCATCAGCAGCACGCTGCGCACCAGGTCTTCCACCGCCTCGGCCAGCGTCTCGGGCGGCGCCAGGGTCTCGATCTCGGCCAGCAACGCGTCGGCGTCTTCCAGGTCGTCGGGGTCGAGGTGGCGGTACAGCGTGGCCAACGGCTCCAGGATGGCGTCGTCGTGGCGGTCCATCAGCGCGGTGAAGGCGTCCACTGCGGTGGCGAAGCCGGCCACCCAGGGCAGCACCGTCTCGGACGGGCTGGCCTCGTCGTCGAGCTGGTAGACCCAGGGATCGAACCATTGCCGGTGGCCGATGGCGCGGTCCAGCTCGGCATGGCGGCGCAGCACCAGCGCACGCATCGTGGCCAGGTCGAAGCGGTTGGGTGGCTTGCGGCCGTCGACGTCGGGGATCAGCGCCAGCCAGCGCTCGGCCGGCACGGCGTCGGGCTGCAGCAGCACGCCGCAGAGGTAGCCGTCGATCATCACCACGTCCAGCGGCTCCAGCGTGTCGGGGATGCCATCCATCAGCGCCTGCAGCTGCTGCAGCTCGGCCTCGCTGAGCGGGCCGCCCACGGCCGCCGGGCTGACCGGGGCGGGCGCAGCGGGTGCGGCCGGCGCGGGCGCCGCGCGCCGTGCAGTGGCGGCTGCAGGGCGGGACGGTCGGCGGGGCGGTGTGGTGCTCATCGGTGAACCTCCGTGCGGCGCACCGCGGTCGTCGCCCATCGGGAAGATGGGCGCATGGGCGGCCAGGCGGGCTTGCGCCGGCATTGTCACTTGCGGTGGTGTGCTGCCTATCATCGGCCGATGTTGATGCTCGACGCCGCCCAGACCGCCCGCGCCCTGCCCTGGGGCCCGCTCGTGACCGCTTTGCAGCGCACGCTGGCCGACCACGCCGCCGGCCAGGTGCAGGCGCCCGAGCGCTGGGTGCTGCCGGTGGCACCCGGCACCAGCTGGTTCCTGATGCCGGCCTGGCTGGCGCCCGAGGCCGGCGACCTGGCGTCCATCAAGCTGATCACCTACGCCGCGGCCAATGCCGCGCGCGGCCTGCCGGCGATCCTGGGCGACGTGCTGGTGATGCGCGCGTCCACCGGCGAGCGGCTGGCGCTGCTCGACGGCCCCACGGTGACGGCCCGGCGCACCGCCGCGGTGACCTTGCTGGCCGCGTTGCACCTGGCGGCCCAGCCGCAGGGGCCGCTGCTGCTGATCGGCACCGGCGTGCAGGCGCTGTCGCACCTGCAGGCGCTGGCGGCGGGCTGCGGCGTGCGCGAGGTCTGGGTGCGCGGTCGCAACCCGCAGCGCAGCCGCGACTTCGTGCAGGCGGCGCTGGCCGATGATGAACTGCAGCAGCACCACGGGTTGACCATCCGGCCCGCCGACGACCTGGCCGACGCGCTGGCGCGCTGCCCGCTGGTGGTCACCGTCACGCCGGCGCAGGCGCCATGCCTGGACGGCCCGGTGCGGCCCGATGCCTTCATCGCCGCGATCGGCGCGTTCACGCCGACGATGATCGAGCTGGCGCCGGCACTCACCCGCCAGCTGGCCGCCCGTGGCGCGGTGGTGATCGACAGTGCGGCCGCGCGCCACGAGGCGGGTGATCTGCTGGCCGCCGGCCTGGCGCTGGACGCGCTGCCCACGCTGGCCGAGGCGCTGCAGCGGCCGCGCCCGGGCGGCAGCGTGCTGTTCAAGAGCTGCGGCGCCGCGCTGTGGGACCTGGCCGCCGCGCGCTGCGCGGTGGCAGCCTGACTGCCGGCGGCGCGCTTCGATCTAGGGATGGCCGCTGCCGGCGCCCACGCGCACAGTACCCCGCAATGCTGAAGCGAGATGAGGCGCTGGCAGCAGGCGAGGGGGTTGTCCCCTCGTGAGGGTCCCAACGACGTCCTTTTGAGGACTTGCCCAGCCCGCCGAGTGATCGGTGGGCTGCCTTTTTGGGGGGCCCGGGCTTTGGGGCTGGCATCCCCCGGCGCGGTGCGGCGCACTAGACTGTGCGGTTTCAGCCATCACCGCCGGAGATCGCCATGGGCGCCCCTGAAGCCTTCACCCAGACCACTGACGTCGGCCACTACATCGGCGGCCGCCTTGTGCCCGGCAGCAGCGGCCGCCAGCAGGCGGTCTACAACCCCAGCACCGGCGCGGTGGCGCGCCAGGTGGCACTGGCCTCGGTCGACGACGTGGCCGCTGCCGTGGCCGCCGCCAGCGCCGCCGCGCCGGCCTGGGCCGACACCCCGCCGATCCGCCGCGCGCGTGTGCTCAACAACTTCCTGCAGCTGCTGAACCAGCACAAGGACACGCTGGCCGCGATCATCAGCGCCGAGCATGGCAAGGTGTTCACCGACGCCCAGGGTGAGGTGGCACGTGGCATCGACATTGTCGAATTTGCCTGCGGCGCGCCGCAGTTGCTGAAGACCGCGTTCACCGACCAGGTCTCCACCGGCATCGACAACCACACGCTGCGCCAGCCGCTGGGCGTGGTGGCGGGCATCACGCCGTTCAACTTTCCATGCATGGTGCCGCTGTGGATGTTCCCGATCGCGCTGGCCGCCGGCAACGCCTTCATCCTCAAGCCCAGCGAGCGTGACCCCAGCTGCGCGCTGTTGATGGCCGACCTGCTCAAGCAGGCCGGTCTGCCCGACGGCGTGTTCAACGTGGTGCAGGGCGACAAGGTGGCGGTGGATGCGCTGCTGACCCACCCCGACGTGAAGGCGCTGAGCTTCGTCGGATCGACGCCGATTGCGCAGTACATCTACGAGACCGGCGCGCGCCACGGCAAGCGGGTGCAGGCGCTGGGTGGCGCCAAGAACCACCTGGTGGTGATGCCCGACGCCAACGTCGAGCAGGCGGTCGACGCGCTGGTGGGCGCGGCCTACGGCTCGGCCGGCGAGCGCTGCATGGCGATCTCGGTCGCCGTGCTGGTGGGCGACATCGCCGACCAGATCGTGCCCAAGGTGGCCGAGCGCGCGCGTGCGCTGAAGGTGACCAACCCGATGGATTTGTCCGCCGAGATGGGCCCGATCGTCACCCGCCAAGCCAAGGAGCGCATCGAGGGCTACATCGGCATCGGCGTGGAAGAAGGCGCGACGCTGGTGGTCGACGGCCGCGGCCTCAAGGTGCCGGGCTTCGAAGGCGGCTTCTTCACCGGCGGCAGCCTGTTCGACCATGTCACGCCGGCCATGCGCATCTACCAGGAAGAGATCTTCGGCCCGGTGCTGGCCTGCGTGCGGGTGCCCGACTTCGCCACCGCGCTGCAACTGGTCAACGACCACGAGTTTGGCAACGGCGTGTCGATCTACACCAGCGACGGCGGCATTGCGCGCGAGTTCACCCGCCGGGTGCAGGTGGGCATGGTGGGCGTGAACGTGCCGATCCCGGTGCCGATGGCCTGGCATGGCTTCGGCGGCTGGAAGAAGAGCCTGTTCGGCGACATGCACGCCTACGGCGAAGAGGGCATGCGCTTCTACACCAAGCAAAAGAGCGTGATGCAGCGCTGGCCCGAGAGCATCGCCAAGGGCGCGGAGTTCAACTTCCCCACCGGGCGTTGAACTGAGCTGCGCGGCGCAGCGCGGCGCGGCCGCTCAGCTCAGCTCACCACCTGCTGCACCGCCAGGAAGTGGCAGGTGCTGCCGGTGATCACGAACAGATGCCACACCAGGTGGCTGTAGGGCATGCGCCGGTCCAGCAGAAAGAACACCGCGCCCAGCGAATAGGCCACGCCGCCGGCCACCAGAAAGCGCAGGCCCAATGGCGGCAGGCTGTCGAGCATGGGCCGCGCCACCACCACCACCATCCAGCCGAAGGCCAGGTACAGCGCGGTGGAGAACACCGGGTGGCGCAGCCGATCGCTCAGCTTCAGGGTCATGCCGAGCAGCGCGATGCCCCACACCGCGGCCAGCATGTTCCAGCCCTCGCCGCGCTGGATCTGGCCCAGCGCAAACGGCGTGTAGCTGCCGGCGATGAAGATGAAGATCACCGCGTGGTCGCACTTGCGCAACAGCCGCTTGGCCTGGCCCACCGGCAGCGCGTGGTAGACGGTGGACACCAGGTACATCAGCACCATGGTGGCGATGAACACGTTGACGCCCAGGTGGCGGATCGGGTGGCGCTCGGCATCCACCTGGCTGGCCAGCACCGGCATGGCCGCCAGCGCCAGCACGCAACCCAGCCCATGGCTGGCGGCGTTGGCCAGCTCTTCGCGCACGGTCTGGCTGAAAGGCATGTCGGTCTTCACGGTGTGGCCCCCGGTGGGTGGCGGTGCTCCGGCAGCACCGCCACATCGTGGTGTCTTCGGCCGTTGGGCGCATCCGCTGTTGGGCTGAGTTGTGCCCAAGGCATCACAAATGCAAGCAGATGTGGCGGGCGTTGCACCTTGCCGTGCGGGCCGCCGCCCGCCGCCCGCAGGTAGCCCGCACGAAGCCAGCACGAAGCCAGCACAATCGGCGCCGATCATGAAAACCCGCCTGCCTCCCCCGCTGCGCCCTTGGCCATTGGCCGTGGTGGCCGCCTTCAACCTGGCGGTCTTGCCGGCGCCCCGGGCCCAGACCGCCGCGCCGCCGCCGTCCTCCGCGGCCTCCGCCCCGGCCGCTGCCGCCCGGCCGGCCCGGCCCGCATCGGCCCCGGCCACGGTGGCGCAGCCTGCGCCGCAGCAGGTGCAGATCACCGGCACCGTCGCGGCCGAAAGCAACGAGGAGCGCCGCCGGTCCACCGCCTCGCGCATCACCTTCGGCCGCGAAGAGCTCGACCGCATGGGCGACAGCACGCTGGGCGAGGTGCTCAAGCGCCTGCCCGGCGTCACGCTGGGCGGGCCGCCCGGGCGCGGCGGCGGCGTGCGCATGCGCGGCATGGGCGGCGGCTACACCCAGATCCTGATCGACGGCCAGCGCATGGCGCGTGGCTTCTCGCTCGATTCGATCACGCCCGAGCAGATCGAGAAGATCGAGATCATGCGGGCGCCGGTGGCCGAGTACGGCACGCGCGCCATCGCCGGCACCATCAACGTGATCCTGCGCAGCGACTTCAAGCGCAAGGCCAACGAGTGGCGCGCCGGCGGTGGTGCCGACGGCAGCCGCGGCCAGATTGGCACCTCGTGGATCGCCAACGGCAATGCCGAGTCGCTGGGCTACAACCTGTCGGCCACGCTGATCAATGGCGGGCGGGACAGCGAGTCCGACACCGCCACGCAGGGCCTGGACGCCGACGGCGCCCCGGTGCTCGATCAGCAGGTGCACAGCACCAGTCAGAGCCGCCGCCAGGGCCTGTTCGCCAACGCGCGGCTGCAGTGGCGGCTGGGGCCGGGCCGGTCGCTGGAACTGCAGCCCTTCGTCAACGCCATGCGCACCCACAGCGACGGCCACGCCACGCTGGTGCAGCCGGTGGGCGCCGATCTGCCCTATGCCTCGGCAAACTGGCACACCGAGTCGCAGTGGCAGATGGCGCGCCTGGCCGGCACCTGGCTGCACGGCACCACCGATGGCGGCCGGCTGCAACTGCGCTTTGGCGGCCGGTTGTCCAGCAGCAGCAGCCTCACCGACCGCAGCGAGACCGGCGGCAGCGCGGCGGCCACCCGCCAGCGGCGCGACGACAGCCGCCAGCGCGAGCAGGCACTGGACGTCAACGGCAAGTTCTCGCAGCTGATCGCCGAGCGCCACAGCGCCAGCGCCGGTTGGGAGCTGCAGCACAGCCAGCGCACCGACAGCCGCACCAGCCAGCTCAACGGCCTGCCCACGCAGACCGAGTTCGGCGAGAACATCGAGGCCCGGGTGCAACGCCTGGCGCTGTATGCGCAGGACGAATGGGATTGGAGCAAGGACTTCTCGTTCTACGTCGGCGCGCGCTGGGAGGCGATCACCACGGCCAGCGACTCGGCAGTGGACAGCGTGCAAAACCGCAGCGCGGTGTTCACCCCGCTGGCGCACCTGGTGTGGAAGCTGCCCGACGCGCCGCGCGACCAGATCCGCCTGAGCCTGACACGCAGCTACCGCTCGCCCGACACCCAGCAGCTGATCGCGCGGCCGGCGATCTCGCAGCTCTATCCCGACCTGGAGGCCAGCAACCAACCCACCCACCCGGATCGCGCTGGCAACCCCGCCCTCAAACCCGAGCTGGCCTGGGGGCTGGAGTTGGGGCTGGAGCACTACCTCGATGCCGGCGGCATCGTCAGCGCCAACGTCTACGCGCGGCGCATCGACGACCTGATCCGCACCGTGCGCAGCCTGGAGACGGTGAACTGGGCCACCGTGCCGCGCTGGGTGGCGCGGCCGCAGAACATCGGCGCCGCCGACGCGGCCGGGCTCGAGCTGGAGGCCAAGGGCCGGCTGGTCGACCTGTGGGCAGCGGCCCCGGCCGGGCTGCTGGCCATCTCGCTGCGCAGCAATGTCAGCCTGATGTGGAGCCGCGTCGATCAGGTGCTGGGCCCGAACAACCGGCTCAAAGGCCAGCCGCCCTGGACCGCCAACCTGGGTGCCGACTGGCCGATCAAGGGCCTGCCGCTGACCGTGGGCGGCAGCCTGAACGTCACCCCCGGCTTCGAGCTGCAGCAGATCGACCAGCAGACCGCGCGCCAGGGTGCCAAGCGCGTGCTCGACGCCTACGCGCTGTGGCGCCTGAGCCCCGATGCCAGCCTGCGGCTGAGCCTGAGCAACCTGGGCGCGCGGCGCTATGACACCGGCAACACCACCACGCTGGCCGATGGCAGCAGCCAGGCCAGCGACACCTCGGCGCGAACCTACCGCACCATCAACCTGAGGGGTGAGTTCAGGTTCTGACCACCGCCGACCCGTTGCCCGGGCCGGCGATGCATTGCCGCACCACCTCGGCCAGCGGCGTCTGCGGCACCTCGCCCAGCAGGGCCTGCAGGCGGCGGCCATCGAGCCGATGCGGGCGCTGCCACAGGTAGCGCATCTGAAACAGCGCACGCAGCATCGGCGAGAGCGGCGCGGCCAGCCGCAGCCAAGGCCATGGAAAGGCCTTGGTCTTGAGCGGGCGGCCCAGCGCGGCCTCGAAGGCCTGCTGCAACTGCGCACCGGTCAGCGTCAGGCCCTCGACGTGCAGCACCGCGTGCGGCGCCAGCATCGCCCGGCGCTCGGCCACCAACACGAACACCTGCGCCAGATCGGGCAGCCAGGCCCAGGCATGCGGCTGATCCGTCGGCCCCATCTGCGTGAAGCGGCCCTGGGCCAGCCCTTTGGCCATCGCCAGATCGAGCCAGGTGCCGGCATCACCGAGAAAATCACCGGCGCGGATCACGATGCTGCGCACGCCGCGGTCGCGCGCGGCATGCGCCAGTGCGGCTTCGAGCGCGATGCGCTGCGCCGCCTTGGGGTGGGTGGCGGCAAACGGCGTGTCTTCGCTCAGCACCGCGGGCAATTGGTTGCCGAAGTTGTAGACATTGCCCGGCAGCATCAATGTGGCGCCGGTGGTCGCGGCCAGCGCGAGGGTGGCCGCGGTGATTGGTGGCAGCAGCGTCGCCCACTGCGTGTAGTCGGGGTTCAGCGCGTTGACGATCACGTCCGCCCCGGCACCGGCGGCGGCCAGCGTGGCAAGGTCCAGCGCATCACACTGCACCTGCCGCACACCGGCCGGCAGCGATGCGCGCGGCGCGCGGCGCAGTTGGGCGGTCACCTGCCAGCCAGCACTGGCAAAGGCCAGCACCGACGCCCGCCCCAGGCGCCCGTTGGCGCCCAACACCAACACACTGGCCATCCGAATCTCCCGCTGGTTTGAACAGGAGCCCATCGTGCGGCGGCACCGAGGTCATGTGAAGATGGATGCTTGCATGCAAACTATCCACAGGTGAATGAATTGGCCGCCGCCTTCGACCCCGCCACCGTGGACTGGAACCTGCTGCGCGCGTTGGGCGCGGTGCTGGCACATGGCTCGCTGACGCAGGCCGCCGCGCGGCTGGGCACCAGCCAGCCGACGCTGAGCCGGCAGATCGCCGCGCTCGAGGCGCAACTGGGCGCGCCGTTGTTCGAGCGCGGCGCACGCCGGCTGCAACCCACCGCGCAGGCGCTGGCGCTGGCCGAGCCGGCCGCGCGCATGCTGGCCGCCGCCCAGGCCTGCGCGCTGGCGGCCGACGCGGCGCGCAGTCAGGCCGACGACCTGGCCGGCACGGTGCGCATCACCGCCAGCGAGGTGGTGTCCAGCCAGGTGCTGCCGGGCCTGCTGGCCACGCTGGCGCGCCGCCAACCGCAGATCCAGATCGAGCTGGTGCCGGGCGACGAGCTGAGCAACCTGCTCGAGCGCGAGGCCGACATCGCGGTGCGCATGGTCCGTCCCACCCAGGGCACGCTGATCACCCGACACATCGCCGACTGGCCGCTGGGCTTCTACGCCCATCACGACCTGCTGGCCGCGCACGGCGGGCCGCCCACGCCGGCCACGCTGGCGCAGCACCGCTGGGTGGGCATGGACCAGTCCACCCAGCTGGTCGACGGCTTTCGCGCCGCGGGCTTCGAGGTGGACCGGCGCTTCTTCGCCTTTCGCTGCGACCGCCAGGCCGTCAACCTGGAGGCCGTGCGCGCCGGCCTGGGCATCGGCATCGTGATCGCGCCGCTGGCCCGGCGCACGCCCGCGCTGGTGCCGGTGCTCACCGAGCTGGCGCTGCCGGTGCTGCCGGTGTGGCTGACGGCCCACCGCGAGCTGCGCGCCAGCCGGCGGCTGAAGCGGGTGTTTGATTTTCTGGCGCAGGCGCTGGCCGCCTGGGGTGAGCCCACGCACTGAGCCACCGGCCCCGCCGCGTTAGATTCGGGCCATGGCCGACGCGCGCACCAGCCCGATCGATGAGCCGCCCGCCGTGGTCTGGCATGCGCTGACGGCGGCGCAGGCGCTGCAGACCCAGGCGGTCGACCTCGCGCGGGGGCTGGACAGCGCCAGCGTGGCGCAGCGCGCGGCGCGGCACGGTCCCAATGCCCTGCCCGAGGCGCCGCCGCGGCCGTTGTGGCGCACGCTGGCGGGCCAGTTCAAGAGCCCGCTGATCTACATCCTGTTCGTCGCCGCGCTGCTGGCCGTGGCGCTGGGCCATGCGGCCGATGCCGCGGTGATCCTGGCCGTGGTGGTGGCCAATGCGCTGATCGGCACCCTGCAGGAAGGCCGCGCCGAGCGCTCGATGGCCTCGCTGCGCCAACTGGCGGCGCTGCAGTCGCGCGTGCTGCGCGAGGGCGCCGAGGCGGCGGTGGCCGCGCGCGAGCTGGTGCCGGGCGACATCCTGCTGCTGGCCGCCGGCGACGCGGTGGGCGCCGATGCGCGGCTGGTCGACGTGGCCCAGCTGCAGGTGGCCGAGGCCGCGCTGACCGGCGAATCGCTGCCGGTGGCCAAGGCCGTGGCCGCGCTGCCCGAGGCCACCGGCCTGGCCGACCGACTCAACCTGGTGCATGCGGGCACGCATGTCACCGCGGGCCGGGCGCGCGCGGTGGTGGTGGCCACGGGCGTGCACACCGAGGTGGGCCGCATCGCCGGCCTGACCGTGCGCGCCGACGAGCCCAAGACCCCGCTGGAGCAGCGCATCGCGCGCTTCGGCCGCGCGCTGGTGGTTGCGGCGCTGGGGCTGTTCGTGGTGGTGCTGCTGCTGGGCCTGTGGCGACAGATGCCGCTGGCCGAGCTGCTGATGGTGGCCATCAGCCAGATGGTGTCGATGGTGCCCGAAGGCCTGCCGGTGGCGATGACCATTGCGCTGGCGGTGGGCATGCAGCGCATGGCCGGGCGCGGCGCGATCATCCGCCGGCTGTCGGCGGTGGAGACGCTGGGCTCCACCACCACCATCTGCACCGACAAGACCGGCACCCTCACCCGCAATGAGATGACCGTCACCGCGCTCTGGCTGCCGGTGGGGCCGGCCGGGCGTGAACTGGCGCTGGGCGGCATCGGCTATGCGCCAGAAGGTGCCTTGCGTGAAGCGGGCGCCGCGGCGGGCGCGCCGGTCGATCGGGCCGACCCCGCGCTGCAGGCCCTGCTGCAGGCCGCCACGCTGTGCAACGACGCCGAGCTGCTGCCGCCCGGCAGCGGCCGCACGGGCTGGACGGTGCTGGGCGACCCCACCGAAGGCGCGCTGCTGGTGGCCGCCGCCAAGGCCGGCATCGATCTGACCGCCTGCCGCCAGGCCGCGCCGCGCGAGGCCGAGCTGCCCTTCGACGCCGATGCCAAGTTGATGGCCACCCGCCACCGGCGGCCCGGCGCGCCGCGGCAGGTGCTGATCAAGGGTGCACCCGAGGCGCTGCTGCGCCTGTGCGGCGCCGACGACCCGGCCACCACCACCGCCGCACGGGCAATGGCCGATGCTCTGGCTGCACGCGCGCTGCGCGTGCTGGCCTTTGCGGTGGTCGACGACGATGCGCTCGATCCGGCCGCCGGCTTCGGCGCCCTGGCTGGGCGCGCCCGGCTGCTGGGCCTGGCCGGCCAGCGCGATCCGCCGCGCGAGGAGGTGCGCGACGCGGTGGCCCGATGCCGCGTCGCCGGTATCCGGCCGGTGATGGTGACCGGCGACCACAAGCTCACCGGCCTGGCCATCGCGCGTGAACTGGGCATCGCCCGGCCCGGTGATCGCGCGATCGACGGCCTCGAGCTGGAAGGTTTGGGCGACGCCGAACTGCACGACGCGCTGCCGCAGATCGCCGTCTTCGCCCGCGTGCAGCCGGCGCAGAAGCTGCGCATCGTCGAGGCCCTGCAGGCGCGCGGCGAGGTGGTGGCGATGACCGGCGACGGCGTCAACGACGCGCCCGCGCTGGCGCGCGCCGACGTCGGCGTGGCCATGGGCATCACCGGCACCGAGGTGGCCAAGAGCGCGGCCAAGATCGTCATCACCGACGACAACTTCGCCACCATCGTCGGCGCGGTCGAGCAGGGGCGGGTGGTCTACGGCAACCTGAAGAAGGTGATCCTGTACCTGTTCGCCACCTCGATCGACGAGGTCGCCATCCTGTTGCTGGCCCTGTTGGGCGGCTACCCGCTGCCGCTGGCGGCGGTGCAGATCCTGTGGATCAACATCGTCACCGAGGGCACGCTGACGGTGAACCTGGTGATGGACCCGGCCGACGGCGACGAGATGCGCCGCGCCCCGGTGCCGCGCGACGACCAGCTGCTCGACCGCGCGATGGCACTGCGCGTGGCGCTGATGGCGGCCACCGCGGTGGCGGTGACCTTCGGCTGGTTCGCCTGGCGGCAGGCGTTGGGCATCGACCTCGACCGCGTGCGCACCGAAACCTTCACCCTGCTGGCCATGTGCCAGTGGTTCAACGCGCTGAACTGCCAGTCGGCCACCCGATCGGCGCTGCGCCTGGGCGTGTTGAACAACCGCTGGCTGCTGGGCGGGCTGGTCTTGAGCGTGCTGCTGCAGGGCGCGGTGCTGTACGCGCCGCCGCTGAATGCGCTGTTCCACACCCAGCCGCTGCCGCTGGCCGGCCTGCTGCCGCTGCTGGCGCTGGCCAGCACGGTGCTGTGGGCCGAGGAGCTGCGCAAGGCCGTGGCGCGATCGCGGCCGCCAAGCCAGCGTGTTAGGGTCAGGCCAGGATGACTGAATCCGCTTCTCCGCCCCGCCCGCCACTGCCATCGCAGTCGGGCCGCCGCGACGCCTGAGCCAGCTTCATGACGGCACTGGATTGGCTGGTCATCTCCGCCTACCTGGCCGGCACGCTGGGCCTGAGTGCCTGGCTGGCCCGCCAGCAAGCCACTGCCGACGACTACTACGTGGGCGGGCGCAAGCTGCCGTGGTGGGCGCTGGCGCTGTCGATCCTGGCGACACAATCGTCGGCCAACTCTTTCCTCGGTATCCCGGCCTACGTGGCGCTGGTACCCGGCGGCGGGCTGAACTGGCTGCAGTACGAGCTGATGCTGCCGCTGGCCATGGTGGTGGTGATGTTGGTGCTGGCGCCGGTGCTGCGCGGTCTGGGCGTGATCAGCGTCTACGAGTACCTGGAGCGCCGTTTTGACCGTCCCACGCGCCTGGTGCTGAGCGCTGTGTTCCTGCTCTCCCGCGGGCTGGCCACCGGCGTGGCGTTGTACGCCGCTGGCCTGGTGGTTCAGGTGTGCACCGGCTGGCCGTTGGCCTGGTCCATCGTGCTGATGGGCGTGATCACCGTGGCCTATGACACCCTCGGCGGCATGCGCGCCGTGGTGTGGACCGATGTGGTGCAGATGGCGGTGCTGCTGGGCGGCATCGTGTTGTGCGGCAGCATCGCCTGGCAACTGGCCGGCGGTGGTGCGGCCATCGTGGCAGCGCATGCGCCCGAGCGCCTGGCCGCGGTGCAGTGGGCCCACGGCCTGGGTGACGGCGCGCGCGCGCCCCTGTGGGGCTTCGTGGCCGGCGGGTTGGTGCTCTACATCGCCTATTACGGCGTCGACCAGAGCCAGGCCCAGCGCCTGCTGTCGGCCACCGACGTGCGCGCCGCACAGCGCGCACTGGTCTTCAACGGGCTGGCGCGCTTTCCGCTCACGCTGCTGTATGCCGGACTGGGCCTGGCCATCGGCGCGGTGGCGCTGCAGGACGAAACGCTGCGTGCTGCGGTGCCGCCAGGCCGGCCCGACCTGCTGGTGCCGCGGTTCATCGAACTGCACCTGCCCGCGGGCCTGCGCGGGTTGCTGGTGGCCGCGATCCTGGCCGCGGCCATGTCCAGCCTGGATTCGGCCCTCAACAGCCTGTCGGCAGCCACACTGCGCGATTTTGTCCAACCGCGCCTGCGCAACGTGGGCCAGGCCTTGCTGGCCAGCCGCCTGGTCACGCTGGTCTGGGGCGTGCTGATCGTGGCCTTCGCCTTGGTGGTGGGCGACATGGCCACCAGCGTGGTGGAGGGCATCAACCGCGTGGGTGCGCTGTTCTATGGGCCGCTGCTGGCGGCCTTCGGCTGCGGCATCCTCGACCGCCGCGCGCGTGGCCCGGCCGTGCTGGTCGGCGTGGTGGCCGGCCTGGGCACGAACCTCGCGCTGGCCCAGATCCTGGGGCCGGCGCTGTTCTGGATGTGGTGGAACGTCAGCGGCCTGGTCGTTGCCGTGGTGCTCACCTGGACGGTGAGCCGCCTGCTGGCGCCGCCGTTGGCCGTGCAACTGCAGGACACCACGCTGGACGCCGCGGCACTGCGCCGCGGCTGGCGCGAAAGCCGCGGCGCCGTGTTGTTGCTGCTGGCGTGGGCGTTGGCAATGACCGGCGTGGCTCTGGCTCTGGGCGTGCGCTGACGCGGCTTGGCCCTGCTGCCGCAACGGCGCCGCGGCCGGGCGTTTGCAGCGGCCACGCGCCCAGGCGCCACCCCTGTGTTCGACATCGCACCGACGCGCGCCGCCGGTGTGCGCAGACTGGTTGCTTGTACCCGCTGCGGCGCCGCCTGCGCCCTGGCAAGACCCCGCCCGCATCGACCGATGGTCCGCGCCCGGGGGCCCATGGGCAGGTATTCGCGCTCCGTTGTCCAGTCGCACAGGACTGAGAAGGTCAGACATGAATCCGAAGAAGCGATGTCCCGCGGCGGGGGCAGGCCGGTCGGTGCCCGCGCCCGGCCAGGGTGGGTCGGCCTGGTGGGCCGCAGCGGCGATGGGCTTGCTGCTCAGCGCCTGCGGCGGCGGTGGTGGTGGCGCCAACAGCGCCGCACCGGCCGCGCTGGGCCTGGTCAAGGTGACGGTCAGCGATCTCTACGGCACCAAGGTGGCGGGCGCCACGGTGCAGGGGCCGCAAGGCCAGGTGACCACCGATGCGCTCGGTGTGGCGCTGGTGCCCATGGACTCGCCCGACGGCACCGCGGGCGTCACCATCTCGCACACCACCTTCGTCGACAAGGTGGTGTCCGCCACCAGCACGGTGGGCCAGGTGGCCGAGCTCAACGTCACGCTGGCCCGCGCCACCACGGCGGCGGGCGGCTCGCTCACGTCGCGCAGCGGCAGTCTGCCCAGCGTTGATGCCATCGGCCAGCAGATGAGCTTCGAGATCGAGCTGGTGGTGGTCGACGGCGATGCCAACCCGATCACCCACCTGTCTGCGGCCGACTTCGCACTGCAGGCCTGCACGCCGAACCCGGCCACCGCCCAGGTCGACTGCGTGCGCGGCTCGGGCGCCGACGTCGACGTGGCCTATGCACCGGCGGCGGCGATGCCCGAGGCCCTGACGGCGGTGGCCGGCCGCGCAGCAAGGCCCTTTGCCGCCGCGCTGCTGCTCGACCAGAGCGGCAGCATCCAGCAATCCGACCCCACCGGCGCGCGCCTGTTCTCCAGCAAGGCCTTCCTCAACGGGCTGGGTGCCGATGACCAGGCCCTGCTGACGGCCTTTGCCGACGGTCCCGATGCCTTGCTGCCGACCCGTCCGCTGACGCTGTATGCACCGTTCCGCGCTCGGGCCGACGTGGGTTCGTACTTTGCCACGCTGGATGCGCTAACACCTTTGGTGGGCGGCAACACGCCCTTGTACGCGTCGATCGACGCGCTGCGCCAGCACCTGGTCAGTGATGCGCCGGCTGGCCTGGCCAAGGCCATGGTGATCTTCACCGACGGGGCGGACACCGATTGCGACGGGCCCGAGGCCTGCCGCGCCAACCGCGCGCAGACGATCCTGCGGGCCAATCAGGACCAGGTGCAGCTGATCACGATCGGGCTGTCCGGCGGGGTGGACATCGCCGCGCTGGGTGAGCTGGCCAACCAGACCGGCGGCGCCCTGCTGTTTGCCGACACGGTGCAGCAGTTGCTGCCGCTGTATGGCAGCGTGGGCCGGCTGCTGAGCCAGAGCCTGCCGACCTACCGCCTGCGCTGGACGGTGCAGGCCGGTGCGGCCGGGGTGTTCCGGCCGGGGCATGCGCTGCTGGGCAAGGTGCAGGTGAGCGCCGGTGGCCGCAGCTTCGACGTGCCGTTCATCGTCGGCATTCCCTGATCCCAACCCCGCGCTGACGCGGCCGGAGGGGCGGCCGAACGGGCGGCCGGAGGGGCAGGCCGTCGATACTGGCGCGATGGATTTTGTCAACGCCCCCATGCTGGCGGCCGCGGCACTGGTGTTCGCCAGCGTGCTGGCCGGGCTGTTCTCGGCGCGCATCGGCTTCTCGTTCCTGCTGGTCTTCCTGCTGGCCGGCGTGCTGGCCGGCGAGGACGGCATCGGCGGCTACCGCTTCGACGACTACCGGCTGAGCTTCTGGGTCGGCAACCTGGCGCTGGCGGTGATCCTGCTGGATGGTGGGCTGCGCACGGCCTACGCCACCTTCCGCACCGGCCTGCGCCCGGCCGCGGTGCTGGCCAGCGTGGGCGTGGTGGTGTGCGCCGGCATCACCGCGCTGGCGGCGATGCTGTTCGTCGGCCTGGACTGGGGCGCGGCGCTGCTGCTCGGGGCCATCGTCGGGTCCACCGACGCGGCCGCGGTGTTCTCGCTGCTCAACCGCTCGGGCGTCACGCTCAACGAGCGGGTGGCCGCCACGCTGGAGATCGAGTCGGGCGTCAACGATCCGATGGCGGTCTACCTGACGCTGGCCTTCATCACCCTCGTGAGCAATGCCGCGCCGGGCGCGTCGGGCTGGGCCACGATGGCCGTGGCCTTCGTGCAGCAGTTCGGCTGGGGCGCGCTGATCGGCGTGGTGGCGGGCTTCGGCATGGCCACGCTGCTGCAGCGCGTCGCCGCACGCGATGTCGGTGGCGGCATCCTGGCGCTGCTGATCGGCGCCGGGGGCCTGTCGGTGTTTGCCGCCACCGGCCTGGTGTCGGGCTCGGGCTTCCTGGCCGTCTACCTGTTCGGCCTGATCGTGGCCAACCGCGCCGCCGCGGTGGTGGCGCCCACGCTGGCGGCGATGGACGGCTATGCCTGGCTGGCGCAGGCCAGCATGTTCCTGCTGCTGGGCCTGCTGGTCACGCCGTCCAAGCTGGTGGGCAGCCTGGGGCCGGCGCTGGGCGTGGCGCTGGTGCTGATGTTCGTGGCGCGGCCGGTGGCGGTGTGGTTGTGCCTGTGGCCCTTTCGCTTCACGGCGCGCGAGACCTGGTTCATCGCCTGGGTGGGCCTGCGCGGCGCGGTGCCCATCGTGCTGGCGCTGTTTCCGCTGCTGGCCGGCGTGCCGCAGGCCGGGCTGCTGTTCAACGTGGCCTTCGTGGTGGTGCTGGTGTCGCTGCTGCTGCAGGGCTCGACCATCGGCCTGGTGGCGCGCAAGTTGGGCGTGGCCTTGCCCGACCCCGGCGACGAGCGCCAGGCGCGCGCCGTGTTCCGTGATTTCGCGCTCGACCCGGAGACGCCGATCGGCGCGATCTGCGAGTTCTACGCGCTGCCGCCCACACACGACCCGGCCATGCGCCTGGCCGACTGGATGGCCCACGCGCTGCGCCGCCCGCCGGTGGCCGGCGACAGCGTGCCACTGGGCGCGGCCACGCTGGTGGTGCGTGCGCTGCAGGACGGCCGCATCAGCCGCATCGGCCTGGGCCTGCCCGACTGATCGACGCCGCGCCCACCACCGGCACGCCCACCGCAGGCAGCGGCCCTGGCCCGGCTAATTGCCCGCTGCCAGCCGCGCCCGGATCAGTTCGATGCGCGCGCGGTTGACGTCGAAATCGCGGTACCCGACGCGCGCCCCCGAGCGCACCTGGATCACGCCCGCCGCCGTATCGGCCCAGAACTCGGCGTCGTCGACAAAGCCCAGCCAGCGGGTGCTGAACTGCACGTGGAGGTAGTCGTCGCGCTGCGTCACCACGGTGGCGCCGGGCAGGCCCTGCACCACGCTGCGCAGCCGGTGGATGGCCTCGGCCGGCGTGCCACGCAGCGGCAGCGGGGCGATCATCGCGGCCTGCTGCATCCGGTGGCCGGCATGCAGCATCGCCTGGCTGGACACGCTGTTGGGCGTGACCGACGGTGGCCTCAGTCGACCGTCGGTCACCCCCAGCGTGGCCGGCAGCTGGCCCCGCAAGGCGCCCAGCTGCCCCGCCACCAGCAGCGCCACGGCCAGCACCACCACCACGCCCAGCATCCAGGCCATCATCGTGCGCAGCGTCCTCATGCCACCACCGCCGTGGCGCCGGGTTTGGCGCGGCCGGTGGTCAGCGCCATCGGCGCGGGTCTGGCCTGGCCGGATCGACCGAAGGCTCGGGTTTGCATGGGCAGTCTCCTGGGCGCCGGGGCACGGCTATTCGATGGTCAGGCGGTTGAAGAAGCGGGCGCCGGGTGCGATGTCGTCACGCAGTGCGGGGCGAAAGGGTGGCACGCCGGGTTTGTCGGGCGGCGCGCTGATGCGGTTGAGGTCCACCGCCTGCGGCCGGCCTTCGAAGCCGCGCTCGGTGGCCCGGAGCTGGAAGTACACACCGTTCCACAGCTTGGCGCCGAACTCGGACGGCGTCTTGAACATGAACAGCAGCGCATGCTCCAGCCAGGCCAGGTCGGTGGCGCTCACCGTGCCCGGCTGCGGGTAAGGATAGGGCACGTGGCAGAAGACCTCGGCCGCACTCTCCACGCACTTGAACTCCTTCATCGACAGGAAGAAGTCCTTGAAGGCCTCGCGCCGCAGCTGCAGCGCGAAGGCACTGCGCCCGTCGGCCTGCGGCGTGAAGACCACCGTGCCCAGCGCCACCGCGCTGCCATCGCGCTGGTGCAGCAGCAACTGGCGGGTGCCCTGCAGCGGCTGTGCGGCCGCGGGCTGCAGTGCGGCCAGGGTGCAGATCAGGGCCAGCCCCAAAAGGGCCCAGGGGCGCAGGCATACGACGTGGGGCATGGAAGGTCTCCTTGGGCAGCGCGGTTGGATCAGCAGCGCAGTCAGTCCGCGTCGGCCACCAGGCTGGCCACCGCGCGATCCAGCGCGCCGCGGCCGATGGGGATGCCCTGCACCTGCAGGGCGGCCTGCACGGCACCCAGGCAGCCGAGGATGGTGGCGGCGTTGCTGTCGCCCAGGTGGCCGATGCGCAAGGCCTTGCCCTGCAGCGGGCCCAGGCCTCCGGCCAGCGCCACGCCGAAGCGATCCCGCGCCACCGCGCGCAGCGCATCCACGTCGGTGCCCTCGGGCACGCTGATGCTGGTGACCGACACCGAGCGGCTGGCTGGGTCTTGCGCAAAGAAGCCCAGTGCGCCACCTTCGGCCCACACGCCCACGGCGGCCTGCACCGCACGCGACAGGCGGCGGTGGCGGGCGAAGACTTCTTCCTCGCCCTCCAGTTCGATCAGCCCGAAAGCGGCGGCGAGGCCGGCCATCAGCGTCTGCGGCGGCGTGCCGCAGAACTTGCGGTAGCTCAGCGGGCTCTGGCGCAGCCGCCAGTCCCAGTAGAAGCGCGGCGCCGGGTTGCGTGCGGCCACCGCGGCAGCTTGTGCATCCACCGCCAGCCAGCCCACGCCGGGCGGCGTCATCAGGCCCTTCTGCGAGGCGCCCAGCACCACGTTGGCGCGCAGCTCGTGCATCGCCACGCGGGTGCAGCCAGCCGAGGCCACGGCATCCACCACCAGCAGCGCCGGGTGGCCGGTGGCGTCGATCGTCGCGCGCAGCGCGGCCATGTCGCTGGTGATGCCGCTGGCGGTGTCGGTGTGCACCGCGAACACGGCCACGATCTCGCACGCCACGTCGGCACGCAGTGCCTGCGCCACATCGTCCAGGTTGATCGGCCAGCCCGGGTGCCAGGGCGTGCGCAGCACGCGCCGGCCCAGCGCCTCGGTCTGCACCGCCCAGCTTTCGGAGAAGTGGCCGGTGCCGGGGATCAGCACCGCGGCGCCCGGTGGCAGCAGGTTCTCCACCGCCACCTCCCAGGCGCCATGGCCGTTGGTGGCGTAGAAGAACACCTCGGCCGTCTCGGTGTGCAGCAGCCGGCGCAGGCCGGCCTCGCAGGCGGCGATGGTCTCGTCGACCCGTGGATCGCCCATGTCCATCGGCTGGCGCGCCATCGCGTGCAGCACCTCGTCGGGCACCGGCGACGGCCCGGGTGATTGCAGGAAACGGCGGCCGGGGATGCGGGTGGAAGCGGTCATGGGGTGGGGGCGAGAGGGTCAGCAGAAGCCGCGCACCGGCAGCGCCGGGCTGCGCTGCAGCCAGTTGTGTGCGGCGTAGTGGGCGCGGCCATCGGTGGCATGCAGGGTGTAGGCGTGGCGTGAGCGATCGCTGCGGTTGGGTGCGCTCCAGTGCGGCAGCAGGCCCTGGAAGCACACCAGCGTGCCCGCGGCCACCGCCACCGGCACGGCGCTCTGCGTGTCGGGCCAGGGCGTGCTGTTGAGCATCTCCATGCGCACGGCATCACCCTCGCGCACGAAGCGCTCGCGCAGCGGCCCGCGGTGGCCGCCAGGCTGCACCCACAGGCAGCCGTTGGCTAACGTGGCGTCTTCCAGCGCAAACCAGAAACCGGTGACGGTGGACGGCGTGGTGTCGAAGAAGCTGGCGTCCTGGTGCCACTTCACCTCGCCGCCGATGCCCGGCTGCTTGAAGATGTACATGCTCTGCCACAGCTGCGACTGCTGCAGGCCCAGGTCGGCGGCCAGCTCGGCCAGCGCGGGTGTGCGCGAGAAGCGCTGAAACACCGGGTCGAGGTCGTGCATCGCGTGGCCGATCTTGTTGATCGACAGCGCCTTGGCCTGGCGCAGCCGGCCAGCATCGTCGAAGGCCTCTTCCTCGAAGAAGCACTGGATGCCCTCGGCCGAGGCCAGGAAATCGGCGCCCGCCGCGCCCGCCAGTTTGCGGGCCTGGTCGCTGGTGGAGAAGATCGCGCGGTGGCTGTGTGCGTCGAAGGCCTCGACGATCTGCAGCGCGCGTTGGCGCAGCGCGGCCACCTCGGCGGCGGTCTTGAAGCCGGGCAGCACCAGGTAGCCTTCGGTCTGGTACAGCGCTTGCTGATCGGGGGTGAGCATCGAGGGATGATGCCATCGCCGCCCCGGCTGCCCACCCACCCGGGTGAGGCGGCCCGCTGACACGCGCCAACACCCGCCGAGGAACCCTGCCCATGCTGATCCGCAACGCCACCCTGCCCGACGGCCGCACCGGCATCGACCTGCTGGTGCAGCAGGGCCGCATCGCCGCGCTGGGCGCGGGGCTGTTTGCCGGCCAGAGCGCGCCACCGGGCACCGAAGTGATCGACGCCGCCGGCTGGCTGCTGAGCCCGCCCTTCGTCGATCCGCATTTCCACCTGGATTCGACGCTGAGCTTCGGCCTGCCGCGGGTCAATGCCAGCGGCACGCTGCTCGAAGGCATCACGCTGTGGGGTGAGCTCAAACCCTTGCTCACCGAAGCGACGCTGATCGAGCGTGCGCTGCAGTACTGCGACTGGGCGGTGGCCAAGGGCCTGCTGGCCATCCGCAGCCATGTGGACGTGTGCGACGAGCGGCTGCTGGCGGTGCGCGCGCTGCTGGAGGTCAAGCGCCGCGTGGCGCCCTACCTCGACCTGCAGCTGGTGGCCTTTCCGCAGGATGGCCTGCTGCGCGCGCCCGGTGCGTTGAACAACCTGCAGCGTGCACTGGATCTGGGCGTCGACGTGGTGGGCGGCATCCCGCACTTCGAGCGCAGCATGCAGGAGGGCGCCGACAGCGTGAAGCTGCTGTGCGAGCTGGCGGCCGAACGTGGGCTGGCTGTCGACATGCACTGCGACGAGAGCGACGACCCGCTGTCGCGCCACATCGAGACACTGGCCTTGCACACCCGGCGCCTCGGCCTGCAGGGGCGGGTGACCGGCTCGCACCTGACGTCGATGCACTCGATGGACAACTACTACGTCAGCAAGCTGCTGCCCCTGATCGCCGAGGCCGGCGTGCATGCGGTGGCCAACCCGCTGATCAACATCACGCTGCAGGGCCGGCACGACACCTACCCCAAGCGGCGCGGCATGACCCGCGTGCCCGAGCTGATGGCCGCGGGTATCAACGTGGCCTTCGGGCACGACTGCGTGATGGACCCGTGGTATTCGCTGGGCTCGGCCGACATGCTGGAGGTGGCGCAGATGGGCCTGCACGTGGCGCAGATGACCAGCCAGCGCCAGATGCAGGCCTGCTTCGACGCGGTGACGGTCAACGCTGCGCGCGTGCTGGGCCTGGCCGACTACGGGCTGGCGGTGGGCTGCCATGCCGACTTCGTGCTGCTGCAGGCGCGCTCGCCGGTGGAGGCGCTGCGGCTGCGGGCACAGCGCTTGCTGGTGGTGCGGCGCGGCCGCGTGCTGGCCCGTGCGCCCGAGGCCGCGGCCACCTTGTCGCTGCCCGGCCGCCCTGCGCAGGTCGACTGGACGCTGCGGCGCTGACCCCCCCATGCCGGAGGGTAGGGTGCCGGCCCCCCATCGGCGCTGGGCAGGGTCGCTTGGCTAGAATGATTTTCAAAGGGATACAAACCGCCAACCCCTGGCGACACAACAGCACACCATGAAACTCATCGGATCACTCACCAGCCCCTACGTGCGCAAGGTTCGCGTGGTGATGGCCGAGAAAAAGCTCGACTACCAGTTGGTGATCGAGGACGTGTGGGGCAGCGATGCCATGCTCAAGTCCAACCCGCTGGGCAAGGTGCCCTGCCTGGTGCTCGATGGTGGCGAGGCGGTGTTCGATTCGCGCGTCATCGTCGAGTACGTCGACACCCTGTCGCCGGTGGGCAAGCTGATCCCGCCGTCGGGGCGTGAACGGGTGGAGGTGCGCACCTGGGAGGCACTGGCCGATGGTGTGTGCGACGCCGCCCTGCTGGCGCGCATGGAAGCCACCTGGGGCCCACGCGAAGGCATGCGCTGTCAGGCCTGGATCGACCGCCAGCTGAGCCGCATCAGCGCGGCGCTGAAGGCCATGAGCCTGGGCCTGGGCGACAAGCCCTGGTGCAACGGCAATCACTTCACGCTGGCCGACGTGGCCGTGGGCTGCGCGCTGGCCTACCTCGATTTCCGCTTCGCGCAGATCGACTGGCGCGGTGACCACCCCAACCTGGCCAAGCTGGCCGAGAAGCTGGCCACCCGGCCCAGCTTCATCGACACCGCCCCGCCGGCCTGATCTGGCCAGGCGGGCCCGCGCTACATCCGCGCCCGCTTGCCGCGTGATGCCGTGGGGTGCGGGCCGCCCACCGCGGCGCCCGTCGTGATGACTGGTTGAGCGCTGTTGCCTTGCGACGATGCCTGAAGACGATCGCTGCGCAATGACGCCTGAAAGCTGTCGCTGCGCGCCATCGGCCAATACAGGCCGAACACCGGATGCGGCCAGGCCGCCTCGCCGCGCTCGGCCGCCAGCAGGGCGCCGGGGGCCACGGTCAGCAGCAGGCTGCTGAGCAGGCGCACCTCCTGGTCGGCGATGCGGCGCACGATGTGCGAGGCGTCGATCTGGTTGGGATGCGACAACCCCGCGGCCTGCACCAGCTCGCCCAGCGCCGCCAGCGTATTGGCATGGAAGTTGGCCACGCGGGTGATCTTGTCGGGCACCACCAACGCCTGCTGGCGCACCGCGTCCTGCGTGGCCACGCCGGTGGGGCAGGTGCCGGTGTGGCAATGCTGGGCCTGGATGCAGCCCAGCGAGAACATGAAGCCCCGTGCCGAGTTGCACCAGTCGGCCCCCAGCGCCATGGCGCGGGCGATGTCGAAGCCGCTGACGATCTTGCCGGCGCAGCCGAGGCGCACGCGGTGGCGCAGGTTCATGCCCACCAGCGTGTTGTGCACCAGGCGCAGGCCCTCCTGCATCGGCGCGCCCACGTGGTCGGTGAACTCCAGCGGCGCGGCGCCGGTGCCGCCCTCGGCGCCATCGATCACGATGAAGTCGGGCAGCAGGTCGGTCTCGACCATGGCCTTGACGATGGCGAACCACTCCCACGGATGGCCGATGCACAGCTTGAAACCCACCGGCTTGCCACCCGACAGCGTGCGCAGACTGTCGATGAAGCGCAGCATCTCGATGGGCGAGCCGAAAGCACTGTGCGCGGCCGGTGACACACAATCCTGGCCCACCGGCACACCGCGCGCCGCGGCGATCTCGTCGGTCACCTTGGGGCCGGGCAGCATGCCGCCATGGCCGGGTTTGGCGCCCTGGCTGAGCTTCAGCTCGATCAGCCTGACCTGCGGATCGCGGGCGTTGATGCTGAACTTCTCGGCATTGAACGTGCCGTCGGGATTGCGGCAGCCGAAGTAGCCCGAGCCGATCTCCCAGACCAGATCACCGCCGTGCACGCGGTGGTGCGCGCTGATCGAGCCCTCGCCGGTGTCGTGCGCAAACCCGCCGCGCTTCGCGCCGCCATTGAGCGCCATGATCGCGTTGGCCGACAGCGCGCCGAAGCTCATCGCCGAGATGTTGAACAGGCTGGCCGAGTACGGCTGGCTGCAGCGGCTGCCGCCGATGCTGATGCGGAAATCGTGGCTGGCCAGCTGCGTGGGCTGCAGCGAGTGGTTGATCCACTCATAACCCGCGAGGTGCACGTCCAGCTGGGTGCCGAACGGGCGCTTGTCCGATTCATCCTTGCTGCGCTGGTAGACCAGCGAGCGCTGCTGGCGCGAGAACGGCACCGCCTCGCGGTCGCTTTCGAGAAAGTACTGGCGGATCTCGGGGCGGATCCACTCGAACAGAAAGCGCAGGTGCCCGATGACCGGGTAGTTGCGCAGCAGCGCATGGCGCGTCTGGCGCAGATCGCCGATGCCGGTCACCAGGCCTGCCGCGCCCAGCGCGGCGGCCACCGCCAGCCAGGGGCTGGGGCGGTAAAAGGCCCAGCCCAGCGCGCCGCCGGCCAGCGCCAGCGTTGCCGCCAGCAGCGTGAGGTAGCGGATCGGGAAGTGCCGGTCCAGTGCGATCAACCAGGTGGGCATGGGGTGTCCTTCAAGGCAAGCGCCCCCGCGCCGCGACAGCCCCGGCCGGATGTGACCTCACCCACTGCGCATTGGGCACGTGCGGTGCGGCGGGCAATGCGGCGAACAAGGCGGGGTTTGGCGGCCAGCCGCGCGCGTGATCTCGGGCAACGGGCGGGCAGCGGGCGGGTCTGGTCCGGTGTGCGGGCCGATATACTGCCGCTCCAGCGCCGATTTGTTCCAGATTGCGGGCGCTCTAAAAATGCCGCTAAAAGTGTGACGCCCGACCCGGCGGACCGCGCTTGCAGCGGCGCCGGGTTTTTTCATGCCGCTGTTGCACACCATGGGCTCGATCGGGCACGTCACACCACAGAAGATGGCCTTCGAGGCGCCGCTGCCGCTCAAGAGCGGTGCGTCGCTGGCCGGCTATCAACTGGTCTACGAGACCTACGGCAGGCTCAACGCCGCACGCAGCAATGCCGTGCTGGTGTGCCACGCGCTCAACGCCAGCCACCACGTGGCCGGCACCCACGCGGGCCAAGACAAGAGCGAGGGCTGGTGGGACAACCTGGTCGGCCCGGGCAAGCCGCTGGACACCAACCGCTTCTTCGTCATCGGCGTCAACAACCTGGGCTCGTGCTTCGGCTCGACCGGCCCGATGCAGACCAACCCCGCCACCGATCGCCCGTGGGGCGCGGATTTTCCGGTGGTCACCGTCGAAGACTGGGTCGATGCCCAGGCCCGGCTGCTCGACCGCCTCGGCATCGACCAGCTCGCCGCGGTGCTGGGCGGCAGCCTGGGCGGCATGCAGGCGCTGAGCTGGACGCTGCGCCACCCCGAGCGGGTGGGTGAATGCATCGCGGTGGCCACCGCGCCCAACCTGTCGGCGCAGAACATCGCCTTCAACGAGGTGGCGCGGCGCGCCATCATCACCGACCCCGATTTCCACGGCGGCCACTTCTACGCCCACGGCGTGCTGCCCCGGCGCGGGCTGCGGGTGGCCCGCATGATCGGCCACATCACCTACCTGTCGGACGACTCGATGGAAGAGAAGTTCGGCCGCCAGATGCGCGCCGCCGAGCTGGGCTACAGCACCCAGGACATCGAATTCCAGATCGAGAGCTACCTGCGCTATCAGGGCGACAAGTTCAGCGAGTACTTCGACGCCAACACCTACCTGCTGATCACCCGCGCACTCGACTACTTCGACCCCGCCAGCGCCTTCGGTGGCGACCTGTCGGCGGCCTTTGCCACGGCACGCGGCAAGCGCTTCACCGTGGTGAGCTTCACCACCGACTGGCGCTTCTCGCCGGCACGCAGCCGCGAGATCGTCAAGGCATTGGTCGACAACCGCATCGCCGTGACCTACGCCGAGATCGCCGCGCCGCACGGCCACGACGCCTTCCTGCTCGAAGACCCGCGTTACCACGGCCTGCTGCGCGCCACCTTCGACCGCATCGCGGCGGGGCTTGCGTCATGCATGTGACGACGGAGATGCAGCTGGTCGCTGACCTGGTGCCGGCGGGCGCGCGGGTGCTCGACCTGGGCTGCGGCGATGGCGCGCTGCTGGCCCATCTGCAGCAGGCCAAGGGCTGCAGCGGCTACGGCGTGGAGATCGACGACCACAACGTGCTGGCCTGCGCGCGGCGCGGCGTCAACGTGGTGCAGCTCAACCTGGAGGACGGGCTGGCGCTGTTCGAGGACCGCAGCTTCGACGTGGTACTGCAGCTGCAGACGCTGCAACACCTGCGCAACACCGAGAAGATGCTGCGCGAGACGGCCCGCGTGGGGCGCTTCGGCATCGTCAGCTTTCCCAACTTCGCGCACTGGCCGAACCGGCTGTCGGTGCTGCGCGGGCGCATGCCGGTCACCCGCACGCTGCCCTACGAGTGGTACGACACGCCGAACATCCGGGTTGGCACCTTTGCCGATTTCGAGGTGCTGGCGCTGCGCAACGGGCTGACCATCCTCGACAGCTTCGGCTTCCATGCCGGCCAGGCCGTGCGCCGCTGGCCCAACCTGCGCGCCAGCGTGGCGGTGTTCAAGATCGAGCGGGGGTAGAGCCGCTCTCCCCGAAGCGCGCCAGCGCGCTCCCCCCAGGGGGGCGCCGCCATTGGACCGGCGGAGCCGGATCCGCGGCGTCCACTTGGTAGCGCTGCGCGGGTGTTCCGCGATGGCGGCTGCCGCTGCCTGCGGGTAAAAACCGGGCTTTCACCCTACAAGGAGACTGCTCATGATCGGATACGTCACCCTCGGCACCAACGACGTGCCCCGCGCCACCAAGTTCTACGACGACCTGCTGGGCCCGATGGGCGCCAAGCGGGTGATGGACCTGGGCCGTGGCCATGCCTGGTCGGCCGGCCCCGGCCAGCCGATGCTGCTGGTGATGACGCCCTTCGACAAGCAGGCCTGCGCCCCCGGCAACGGCACGATGACGGCGCTGGTGTGCAGCAGCACCGCCCAGGTCGATGAGTGCCACCAGCGCGCCTTGTCGTTGGGCGCCACCGACGAAGGCCCGTCCGGCCCGCGCATGCCCGGCTTCTATGCCGGCTATTTCCGCGATCTCGACGGCAACAAGCTCTGCTTCTTCCACATGGGGTAAGCGTGGACACGAACCGTCCTGAGGACGGTTCGTGCCTGGCGCACCGGCCGTGCTCTGCGCGGCCGTGGGGTGAGGTGGCGGATCTCCCCCAGGCCTCAGCGCGAGGCCGCCGACGCCGCCGTTGAAGCCCCCTCCGCCGCCCGCGCCGCCGCATGCCGCCGCGGCAGATCGGCAATCCAGTCGGCCGGGATCGCGAAGTTCAGGTTCTGTGCATCGCCGGTGACCGAGGCGATGGTCGTCAGCCCGATCAGTTCGCCCGCCTCGTTGAACAGCCCGCCGCCGCTCGATCCGCCCGAGATCGCGGCCGAGGTCTGCAGCAGCACCAGCTGGCCGGCCGCATTGCGGCGGAACGAGGACACCAGGCCGGCGCTCATCGTCAGGTCCAGACCGCGCGGGTGGCCGATGGCGTAAGCCGGCTGGCCCACCGCCGCGGCTGCGGTGGTGCCCAGTGCCACCGGCGCAGCGGCCAGGCCGGGCACGGTCAGCTGGCACAGGTCGCGCTGCACGTCCCACAGCGTCAGCCGTGCCGGCTGGGCCTTGGATTGGCCGTCGCGCCGCACCTGCACCTGGCGGGCACGCGCCAGCACATGGCAGTTGGTCACCAGCTGGCCGGGCGCCACCACCACCGCGCTGCCCTGGCCCAGCAGCAGGCCGTCGGCGTCCAGCGTGTGCACCCGCCACACGCTGGGCGACACCTGCGCAAACACCTCGGCCGGCGTCAGTGCCGCCGCACCCTGGCCCACCGCTGCGCCCAGCAAAACCAGCAGGGCGCCGCGCCACTTCGGCCGTGGCGACGAAACCCCGGCGGCCAGCGGGTGGCGCGGGCGGCGGTTCATGGCTTGATCAGCCCCTGCAGGTCTTGGGTGGTGGCGCGAGGGTTGAGCACGGCCTCGCCCCCCTGCTGGCCGCCCTGGATCAGCGAGCTGGCGGCCCGGGTGGCGGCGCGGGCCTGCGCCAGCGGCAGGCAGGGCTGGCCGGGGCGGCTGCGCAGCGCGGCGTCGGGCGGCAGCACCGGCCGTTCGGGCGCGCTGACATCGAGCAGCCTTGCGCTGCAACTGCTGCCCACCACCAGGCCCTGCATCAAATAGGTCTTGCCGGCCACGGGCGTGAAGGACCAGCGCACACGGCAACTGGGCTTGCCGGCGCGCAGGATGACGAAGTCCAGCGTGGTCAGCACGCCGGCGGGCAGTGTGGCCGGCGCGGGGGCTTTCTGCGGCGTGCCGGCGATCAGCAGCGACGGGCCCTTGCAGGCCAGCGCATCGGCCAGCTTCAGCACCGCGAATCGGTCCTGGGCCGGCACCGATCCCCGCAACAGCAGCCGGGCGCTGGGGCCGCTGGCCGCCGCGGCAGGCGAGGCCCCCGGTGGGTGTGCTGCCGGGGGTGTGTACGGGTTGGCGGCGCAGCCAGCCAGCAGCGCGGCGGCCAGCGCGCAGGCCAGCCGCAGTGCGGCCACGCCGCGCCCCGAGGGCCGCTGCCGCCACGGCTGGCGCGCAGGCGCGGCGGCGATCTTGGATCGGCGCCGGCGCAGGGAGTGGCTCGCGGCATTCATGCGTCTGCGAGTGTAGGCGCCGGCCCCCCGGACTGCCGCGGATAGACTGCCGCCGATGCACACCCTGACCACCGCCGACGGCCTGACGCTGCACCTGCAATCCGGGCCGGCGGCAGCCGCACCGGTGCGCGGCACGGTGCTGATCGTGCACGGCCTGGGCGAGCACATCGGGCGTTATGCCCATGTGATGGCGCATCTGGCGGCGCAGGGCTGGGCCACGCTGGGCTACGACCACCGGGGCCATGGCCGATCGGGCGGGCCGCGGGGAGGGTTGGCGACCGACTTGAGCCTGTTGAGCGACCTCGGCGCGGTCATCGCCCACGCCCGGCCATCGCATCCCGGCCCGCTGCTGCTGCTGGGCCACAGCATGGGCGGGCTGGTGGTGGGCCGCTATGGGGCCGAGGGCCTGGCGCCGCAGCCGGCGCCCTGGTGGCAGCCGGTGGACGCGCTGGTGATGTCGTCGCCCGCGCTCGACCCCGGCATGCATGCGCTGCAGAAGCTGCTGCTGGCGGTGGCCGCGCCGCTGGCGCCCGACCGCGCGCTGGGCAATGGCCTGAAGCCCGAGTGGGTCAGCAGCGACCCCGCGGTGGTGCGCGCCTACCTCGCCGATCCGCTGGTGCACGACCGCATCACGCCGCGGCTGGTGCGCTTCATCGTCGAGGGCGGCGAGCGGGTGCGCCAGTGCGCGCCGCAATGGCGCTTGCCCACGCTGCTGCTGTATGCCGGTGCCGACCGCTGCGTGGCGCCGCGCGGCAGCGACGCCTTTGCCGCTGCCGCTCCGCCGGCGCGGGTGACCGCCCGGCGCTACGATGGCATGGCCCACGAGATCTTCAACGAGCCCGACCGGACCCGCGTGCTGGCCGACCTGGACCACTGGCTGGCCCAGTTGCCGCCGCGCTGAGGCGCCCGCCTTCCTCTTTCACAGGAGCCCCCATGAACGCCCGTGACCCCCAACTGCCGCTGCAAGCCGACGAAGCCGTTGCGCTGGGCGACTTTGCCCGCCGCCGCTGGGACGAAGCCATCGTGCCGGCGCTGACCGACTACATCGCCATCCCGGCCAAGAGCCCGATGTTCGATGCCGACTGGGCCGCCAACGGCTTCATCGAGCGGGTGGTGCGTGATGCGGCCAGCTGGGTCGAATCACGCAAGGTGCCCGGCCTCACGCTGGAGGTGGTGCGCCTGCCCGGCCGCACGCCGGTGATCTTCTTCGAGATCGAAACGTCGTCGGGCCGCCGGGCCGCCCCAAGGCCCGACGCTCCCCCTCGGGGGGGCGACGCCGAAGGCGTCTTGGGGGCCAACCTCAAGCCCGGCAGTACCGACACGGTGGTGATGTACGGCCACCTCGACAAGCAGCCCGAGTTCAGCGGCTGGCGCAACGATCTGGGTCCGTGGACGCCCAAGTACCAGAATGGCCTGCTCTACGGCCGCGGCGGCGCCGACGACGGCTACGCGGTCTACGCCGCCATCACCGCGGTCGAGTCGCTCAAGGCGCAAGGCCTGGCGCATCCACGCATCGTCGGCCTGATCGAGACCTGCGAAGAAAGTGGCTCGCACGACCTGCCGCCCTACCTGGACGCGCTGCGCACCCGGCTGGGCAACGTCAGCCTGGTGGTGTGCCTGGATTCGGGCGCCGGCAACTACGACCAGCTGTGGCTCACCACCAGCCTGCGCGGCATGGTCTCGGGCGTGCTGAAGGTCGAGATCCTCACCGAGGGCGTGCACTCGGGTGATTCGAGCGGCGTGGTGCCCAGCAGCTTTCGCATCCTGCGCAACGTGCTCGACCGGCTGGAGGATTCAACCACCGGCCGGCTGCTGCCCGAGTTCTTCCACTGCGAGATTCCGGCCGACCGGGCCGAGCAGGTGAAAGCCGCCGCCGCCATCCTGGGCGAGCAGGCCTGGAAGACCTTTCCCTGGGCCTGCGGCGCCGATGGCATGGCATCGCTGCCAACCACCACCGACCCGGTGCAGGCACTGCTGAACCGCCACTGGCGGCCCACGCTGTCGGTCACCGGCGTCGACGGCTTTCCCGAGATGAAGAGCGCCGGCAACGTGCTGCGCCCCTGGACGGCCTTCAAGCTGAGCCTGCGCCTGCCGCCGCTGGTTGACGGGCATCAGGCCTCCGTCAAGCTCAAGACGCTGCTGGAGGACAACGCGCCCTACAACGCCAAGGTCACCTTCCATCCCGATGGCCGGGCCGGCGCGCTGGGCGCCAACGGCTGGAACGCGCCCACCCTGGCGCCCTGGCTCGAATCGGCGTTGAACACCGCGTCGGTCGCACAGTTCGGCGCGCCGGTGGCCTACATCGGCCAGGGTGGCACCATCCCGCTGATGAGCCTGCTGCAGCAGGGCTTTCCGGCGGCGCAGATGATGGTCTGCGGCGTGCTGGGCCCCAAGAGCAATGCCCACGGGCCCAACGAGTTCCTGCATGTGCCCTACGCGCAGCGGCTGACGGCGGCGGTGGCGCAGGTGATCGCCGCGCACCCCTGACCCGCCCCCCTGACGCACAGCCGGCACACGCCGGGCGGCGGCACTCTCAAAACAAAGCGGGCCCCGAGGGGCCCGCCGTCTTGTGGTCAGGCGCCCGCGAGGGCACCCGGGCCTCAGCGGCCGGCTTGCGACACGCGCACCGGGCCGGTCGGTGTGAAGCTGTAGACCTCGGCGTTGATCGCCTTGACCTCGCCGCTGGCGATGGCGCGTGCGGTCACAGCCTTCACTTCAGCGCGCACCAGGTGGCTGCGCACCGGCTCCATGTAGCCGGCCGACCAGGACTTGATCAGCCCACTCTGGCGGGCGGCCACCAGCTCGGCGCTGACGTCGGCGCGGCTCTTGGTGCTGACCGCCGTCTGCAGCCAGGTGTCGGGTGTGGCTTCCTGGGCGAAGGCGGTGCCGGCGCTCAACAGGGCGGCCGCGGCGATGGCGGTGACGGTGAGCACTTGCTTGGAGAGGATGGAGAAAGACATGATGAAGACCTCAAGTTGAGACGGGTTGGAAAGTTCCTGATCGACGGTGAGGGCCCGTGAGGGCCTGCCGTCGTGACCAGCCTCGGTGAGTCGTTGCTGGGTGATGCGGCTCATCGATGAAGTGAACTGTAAGTAGTTACCCCATCAGGATAAACCAGCAGTTCAGCAATGGATCATTTGCGAATTAAGAACAATCAAGTCGCTTGAAATTCCATTAATCCAATGAACCGGGTGTCTGTCCGATAATCCGGCATGGATCAATTGCGAGCGATGCGTGTCTTTGCGCGGGTGGCCGACGAGGGCAGTTTGGCGGCCGCCGCCCGGGCGCTGGACCTGGCGCCGGCGGTGGTCACCCGGCTGGTGGCCGAGCTGGAAGAGCACCTGGGCGCCCGGCTGATGAACCGCACCACGCGGCGGCTGTCGCTCACCGAGGTCGGCGACGGCTACCTGCAGCGGGTGCGCCAGATCCTGGCCGACGTCGACGAGGCCGAGGTGCTGGTGGGCAACGCCACCTCCGAGCCGCGCGGCCATGTGCGGGTGCTGATGCCACCAGCGCTGGCGGTGCACCAGCTGGCCAAGCGCATGCCCGAGTTCCACCGCCAGTACCCGCAGGTGACGGTGGAACTGCACTCGCCCGGCCCGGTGGAGGCGATGGACGAGGCCTACGACCTGACCATCCTGTCGACCCGCGCGCCGCTGGAGGGCGACTACATCGCCCGCCGGCTGGCGCGTGCCGAGGTGGTGTTGTGCGCCTCGCCCGAGTACCTCGACCGGCGCGGCCGGCCCGACCACCCCAGCCAGCTGGTCGACCACGACACGCTGCTGCCGCCGATCAGCGACCTGCAGCGCGGCATCACCTTCGTGACCGGCGTGACTGGGGACGATCAGCCGCCAGGCGAGTCGGTGACGCTGATCCCGCACCGGCCGGTGCTGACCACCGCCCACATCGACACCACCTACGCCGCGGCGCTGCACGGACTGGGCATCGCCGGCCTGCCGTCGTTCGTGCTCGAGGACGCGCTGCTGGAACATGCGCTCGAGCGCGTGCTGCCGGCCTGGCGGCTGTTCTCGATCACGCTGTGGGCGGCCCTGCCCAGCCGCAAGCACCTGCCGGCGCGCACCCGGGCGCTGCTCGACTTTCTGGTGCAGGCCTTCGGTGGCGAAGACCGCGATCCCTGGCTGGCAGCGGCCGGCTGCGAGACGCAGGCCTGGCCGTGCCCGGGTCGACACGCTGATCTGCGGCCGGAACCGCGTCGGGCTCAGCGCAACGAAAACGCCGTGGTCGTCAGCGCACCCGTCATCGGCTCGATCAGCCCGATCAGCGGTTTGAGATCGCGGTAGCGCAGCGCCACCTTGGTGGCATAGGCGAAGAAGCGCGGCAGGTCGGCGGCATAGGCGGGTTTGCCGTCGCGGTGCTTCAATCGGCTGAAGATGCCCAGGATCTTCAGGTGGCGCTGCAGGCCCATCCACTCGATGGCGCGCCAGCATTCGCCGAAGTCGCTGGCCATCGGATGATCGCCCAGCACGCCGGCCGCGCGCGCCTGCTGCCACCAGCGCGCCGCCCAGTCGATTTCCTGGTCTTCTTCCCACGAGTGGAAGGCATCGCGCAGCAGCGAGGCGATGTCGTAGGTGACCGGGCCGAACACCGCGTCCTGAAAATCGAGGATGCCGGGGTTGGGCTCGGTCAGCATCAGGTTGCGCGGCATCCAGTCGCGGTGCACGGCCACGCGCGGCTGCGCCAGCGCACTGGCCACCAGCACGTCGCACAGCCGGGCCCAGGTGGCCTGCTGCGGGTCGGTCCAGGTGATGCCGTACTCGCGCGCCACGCACCACTCGGGAAACAGCGCCAGCTCGCGCCGCAGCAGGGCGTCGTCGTAGGCCGGCAGGCCGGTGGTGTCGACCTGGCGTTGGAACTGCACCAATGCGGTCACGGCCTCGCGCATCAGCCGGTCGGCCTCGGCGGGTGCGGCGGTCTGCAGCGCCAGCAGGTACAGCGCCGAGCCCAGGTCGGCCAGCAGCACGAAGCCCAGCGCCTCGTCGGCGGCTAGCACCGCCGGCGCATGCAGGCCGGCGGCCTGGATGCGCCGCGCCACGTCGATGAACGGCCGCACGTCCTCTTGCGGCGGCGGCGCGTCCATCACGATGCGGCTGCGGCCGTCGGTGCCGCGCACGCGCAGGTAGCGGCGGAAGCTGGCATCGGCCGAGGCGGGCGCCAGCGTGGTCAGGTCCAGTCCCTGGGCCAGCGCCAGCGGGGTGATCCAGCGCCAGAAGGCCGCTTCACGCGCCGGGTCGGGCCAGGTGACGGTGGTGGCGGCCGCGATGGCAGGCCGGTCGGCGGGGGCCTCGGCGGGCAGGTCGGCAGGCAGGGCAGAGGGCATGGCAGGACGTGGCGTTGGGCATGCGGTGGGATGGCGCGCCGGTGCGCACAGCGCCGGCGGGCCGGGCCGCCCGGCGCGGGGGCTCATGGATAATCCGCGGATTCTACGAACCGCAGGTCCGACGGGCCTGCGCCACGGTGGCGCCGGCCGGCTTGCCGCCCCCACCCCGGCCCCAGGCCCCAGCCCTTCACCCGTGCCAGCCGACTTCCGCGCCGCCCTTCGCCCCGATCGTCCCGATCACCGCCGCGCCCGGTTGGCGCTGGCGGTGGCCGCGCTGTTCGGCCAGGCCAGCGGTGCAGCCCAGGCCGACGAGCCGCTGGTGCTGCAGCCCAGCACCACGCTGGCACCCTCGCCCAGCGGCGACAACGCGCGCCAGCGGCCGATGATCCTGCGCGCCGATGAACTGCGCGTGCGGCCCGACCTCGACGTGGTGGCCGAAGGCCAGGTCGAGTTTCGCCGCGCCGGCACGGTGATCCGCGCCCAGCGCCTGAGCTACGACAGCCTGACCGACACCGCCACGGCGCGCGGCCAGGTCTTCGTCGGCCGCGACGGCGTGAGTTACCGCGGCCCCGAGTTGCAGCTGCAGGTGCAGCGCTTCGAAGGCTTCTTCCTGCAGCCCGAGTTCGAGTTCGAATCGCTGGGCGCCGGCGGGCGTGCCGCGCGCATCGACTTTATCGACAGCGCGCGTGCCCGGGCCGAAGAGGCCGTCTACACCAGCTGCCCGCGTGTGGGGCATGGCGAGGGCGGCGGCACGCCCGACTGGCTGCTGCGCACCAACCGGGTCAGGCTCGACTTCGACGCCAACGAGGGCGTGGCCGAGGGTGCGGTGCTGCAGTTCCTGGGCCTGCCCATCCTGGCGCTGCCGGTGCTGAGCTTTCCGCTCAGCGACGACCGCAAGAGCGGCTGGCTGCCGCCCAGCATCGGGCTGGACAGCCGCAGCGGCTTCGAGCTGGGCGTGCCTTACTACTGGAACATCGCGCCCAACCGCGACGCCACCTTCACGCCCACCGTGCTGACGCGCCGCGGTCTGGCGCTGGACAGCGAGTTCCGCTACCTCGAGCCGCAGCACGAGGGCCGTCTGCGCCTGCACCTGCTGCCGCAGGACCGCAGCGTCGGCCGCTCGCGCAGCGCCTGGCAGGCCGACAACACCGGGCGGCTGTTCGGCGAGGTCGACTATCGCGCCAACCTCCTGCGGGTGTCCGACGACAGCTACTGGAAGGACTTTCCACAGGTCGTGCCGTCGACCATGCCGCGCCTGCTGGCGCAAGACCTGGCCGCCGAGCGGCAACTGGCCACCGCGCTGGGGCCGATGCTGGCCTACGCCCGGGTGCAGCGCTGGCAGGTGCTGCAGACCGGGACCGGCGCCGACCTGATCGTTGCGCCCTACCAGCGCAGCCCGCAACTGGGCCTGCGGCTGGCGCCGGTGCTGCCGGCGGGGCTGCGCGCATCGCTGCAGACCGAGGTCAACCGCTTCACGCTGACCCACGACACCGCCGACAGCCAGCTGCCCACCGGCTGGCGCTGGCATGCGCTGGGCCAGCTGAGCCGGCCCTTCACCCGGCCGGGCGGCTGGATGACGCCACGCCTCACGCTCAACGCCGCCAGTTACCACTTCGAGCCGGCCGCCGGCGGCACCCAGCGCGCGTCGCGGGTGATCCCCACCGCCAGCCTCGACGCCGGCCTGGTGCTCGAGCGTCCCGCGCAGTGGTTCGGCCGCCCGCAGCGCCAGACGCTGGAGCCGCGCCTGCTGTACGTCAACACCCCGTACCGTGACCAGTCGGCGCTGCCCAACTTCGACGCCGCCGAGCGTGATTTCAACGCGGTGTCGATCTACGCCGAGAACGCCTTCTCGGGCATCGACCGGGTCAGCGACGCGCACCAGCTGACCACCGGCTTCACCACCCGGCTGGTGGATGCGGCCACCGGCGCCGAGACCCTGCGCCTGGGCCTGGCCCAGCGTTTGCGCCTGCGTGACCAGCGGGTGGTGCTCAGTGGCGACCCGCTGACGCAGCGCTTTTCCGATGTGCTGGTCGAGGGCGGCACCTCGGTCTTCAATCCCTGGAAGTTCGACGCCGCGCTGCAGTACAACCCCGACAGCCAGCGGGTGGTGCGCTCCATCATCGGCGCGCGCTTCCAGCCCGGGCCGTTTCGCACGATCTCGGCGGGCTACCGGCTGGCGCGCGGCCTGTCCGAGCAGGTCGAGCTGGGCTGGCAATGGCCGATCTACAGCGGCAAGGCGCGGCCGGTGGGTGCGTCGGGTGGCTGCGGCGGCAAGCTGTATGCGGTGGGCCGGCTGAACTACAGCGTCAGAGACAGCCGCATGACCGATTCACTGGCCGGGCTGGAGTACGACACCGGCTGCTGGATCGCCCGCATCGTCTCCGAACGGCTGTCCACCGGCCGCGCCGAAGCCACCACCCGGCTGCTGGTGCAACTGGAGCTGGTGGGCCTGTCGCGCCTGGGCTCCAACCCGCTGCAGGTGTTGAAGGACAATATCCCCGGTTACCGGCTGCTGCGCGAGCCGCGTGGCACCCCGTTTCCCACCTCCGAGCCATGACCCAACTCCCCAATTCAAAGCGCCGGCACCGTCCGTTGTCGGCCGTGGCAACGGCGCTGGCCCTGGCGGCCGGCATGGCCCTTGGTGCGGCCCAGGCCCAGCCCGCCGCAGCGCGCGCCAACCGCAGCGCCGACTTCATCGTGGCGGTGGTCAACACCGAGTTGGTCACCTCGGTCGAGCTGGCCCAGCGCATCGAGCGCATCAGCGCCGACGCGCGCCGCGGCGGTGCCTCGCTGCCCGATGCGGCGGTGCTGCGCCAGCAGGTGCTCGATGCGCTGATCGACGAGCGGGTGCAGATCACCTACGCCCGCGAGACCGGGCAGAAGGTGGACGAGGCCGACGTCGACCGCGCCATCGCCAACATCGCCGCGCAAAACCAGATCACCGTCACCCAGCTGCGCGAGCGGCTGCGCGCCGATGGCATGGACATCGCACGCTTTCGCGCCAATCTGCGCGACCAGGTGCTGCTCGAGCGGGTGCGCGAACGCGAGGTGATCTCGCGCATCCGCATCTCGGATGCCGATGTCGACCGCCTGCTTGCAGAGCGGCGCGCCAAGAGCAGCGGCACGGCGCAGATCAACCTGGCGCAGATCCTGGTTACCGTGCCCGATGGCGCGGGCGCCGACGTGGTGGCCCAGCGCCAGGCCCGCGCCACACAGGCGCTGGCCCGGCTGAAGGCCGGCGAAGATTTCTCCAAGGTGGCGCGTGAACTCAGCGAAGACCCCAACCGCGAAGCCGGTGGTGAGCTGGGCATGCGGGCGGCCGACCGGCTGCCCGACCTGTTCGTCGAGGCGGTCAAACCATTGGCGGTGGGCCAGGTCACCGACCAGCCGCTGCGCAGCGCGGCGGGCTTCCACATCCTCAAGCTGATCGATCGACAGGGCGACGATCCGTTCAAGGTGACGCAGACCCGCGCCCGCCACATCCTGCTGCGCGCGGCCGACCGTGCCCAGGCGCCGCTGGTGGCGCAGCGCCTGGCCACGCTGCGCCAGCAGATCGAGCGCGGCGAGAAGAAGTTCGATGACGTCGCCCGCGAAATCTCCGAAGACGGCAGTGCGCCCAGTGGCGGTGATCTGGGCTGGGCCTCACCCGGCAACTTCGTGCCCGAGTTCGAGGAGGCGATGAACCAGTTGCCGCTGGGCGGCATCTCGCCGCCGGTGGCCTCGCGCTTCGGCGTTCATCTGATCCAGGTGATCGAGCGGCGCAGCGCCCAGCTCGACCCCAAGGAAGTGCGCGAGCAGGCCCGCAACCAGTTGCGCGAGGCCAGGTTCGAACCCACCTACCAGGACTGGGCCAAGGAACTGCGGCTGCGCGCCTACATCGAGCTGCGCGAGCCGCCACTGAATTGACCCACCCCCGCAACGCCTTCGGCGCTTCACCCTCAAGGGGGCGGCCCCAGCGGCCCGGCAGAGCCGGATCCGCGGCGCCCGCTTGGTTCCGCCGGGGGCATGCGTTGCTGCGGGTGCCGATTCGGCGACAGGTCTGGCTGAAATGAGTCATATCGCCCGCAAACGCTTCGGCCAGCATTTCCTGGTCGATGCCGGCATCATCGACGCGATCGTGCGCGCCATCGCGCCCAAGCCCGGGCAGGCGCTGGTCGAGATCGGGCCCGGCCTGGGGGCGATGACGCAGCCGTTGCTCGAGCGCTGCGGCGCGCTCACGGTGATCGAGCTCGACCGCGACCTGGCCGCGCGCTGGCGCCAGCGCCCGGGCGTCACGGTGGTGGAGTCCGACGTGCTGAAGGTGGATTTCGCGGCGTTGGCCGATGCCGCGGGCCAGCCGCTGCGGGTGGTGGGCAACCTGCCCTACAACATCTCCACGCCGATCCTGTTCCACCTGCTGGCGGTGGCGCCACGGGTGGTCGACCAGCATTTCATGCTGCAGAAAGAGGTGGTCGACCGCATGGCAGCGGCACCCGGCGGCAAGGATTTCGGCCGCCTGACGGTGATGCTGCAGTGGCGCTACCGCATCGAGGCGCTGTTCGACGTGCCGCCCGAGTCGTTCGACCCGCCGCCGCGGGTGGATTCGGCCATCGTGCGCATGCTGCCGCTGGCCACCCCGCCGGTGCTGGACGAGGCCCGTCTGTCGACGCTGGTGACGGTGGCGTTTTCACAGCGCCGCAAGCTGCTGCGCCACACCTTGGGCCGCTGGCTCGACGAGCAGGGCTTTACCGGCAACTTCGACGTGCAGCGCCGCGCCGAAGAAGTGCCGGTGGCCGAGTACGTGGCGCTGGCGCAGGCCTTGCCCGCCGAGCCCCCGAAATGACAAGACGGCCCGCAGGCCGCCATCAAACCCAACGGGCGCTGTGGATCCGGCTTTGCCGGTCCAACTGGGGCCGCCCCCCTGGGGGGGCTGAGGCCGGACACAAACGGTGAGCCGTTTGTGCCTGCCGAAGGGCTGGGCCTCTGGCTCAGCGTGGCCTGCAAGGACGCCGCAGGCGCTACGGGGGGGTTAGACCGTCAACCACATCGCCGTGTCGAAGGCGCTGCTCATCATCGGCATGTTCATGCCGAAGTTGGGGTTGGCGCCGTTCTTCGGGGCGGCTTTGGGGGCCGGCTTCTCGGGCGCCTGCGCGGCCTCGTTGACACGCTCCCAGGCGCTGCTCTCGTTGGCGCGTGCCACGGCAAACGAGTAGAAGCAGCGGAACGGGATGCGCCGCTCGCCCCAGAAATCGGCCGCATCGCGGAACACGTCGAGCAACTGCTCACGCGCCTCGCGGTCGAAGCGGGCGTTGTCGGGCAACTGCTCGAGCACCACCACGAAGCCCGGCTGGCTGCCAGCGCGGTGCACCAGATCGGTCATGCAGTCGAACAGTGCGTCGAGGTTCTTGCCGAAATGCGCCGGGAACAGGAACGACTCGGCGATCTTGTCGAGCACGTCCTGCTTGGTCTGCGCCTCGGTGAGGTTGGCATACAGGAAGTGCTGGCCAGCGCCTTCGGCGGCGGTCATCAGGTCTTCGACACGGTAGGCGCGGATGGCCTGCACGATATTGGGACGGACGGTCTGCAGCAGCATGGTCGCGTTCCTCCAGGGTCAAGAAAAAGAATCGGTTCCGGTTCGAGTGCCGCTCAGGACGCAATCAGCTTGAAGCTGGCGTAATGATCGGCGGTGTAATAACAGGCTTCAGGGGCCTTGGGACGCTGGCCGCCGCACACGATGCGCCTCGCGCCGCGGTCTCTCGACCCCGGCGTGGGCACGGTGTACTCGCGGTAGAAGCCTCGCTGGCGCCGCGGCAACAACCGCTCGCGGTTGCCGAAGATCACGCCGTCCTTGCTGTAAGGAAACGGACCGCCGGCGTGAATCAAGCGCTGCGTCTTCTGGGCTTCGACCGGCAGTGCCGACAGTGCCACGGTGTCCAGACGGCCTGTCGGACCCCTGGCTTGAACCGCCGCCCCCACCAGCACCGACGCCACGATGATCGACAGGAGCCCCAGCCGTCGCAGAGGATTCCAAATCGATGACCGAGCGACCTTGTCCACGGGATTACCCTGAAATCTGAAGCCCGGATGCTACCGGAACGCCCCCAAAAACTCAAGTCGCTGCCTCAAAATTGGGCAGGATCAAAAGGGATTGAGTGGGCGCTCACAATCTGGAAACATTCGAGAAATCAGGCACTTGGCAGCTTGTCAAGGGGCTGTCACGCGGATTTTTCAACACCCGGTGGTGGATGTCAGCCCGATGCACCAATCTGGTGAGTCTGGCGGGTGGCGATCGCCTAGAGTCGGGCGGCGTTGGCGTCGGCGACGGTCAGTGCGGTCATGTTGACGATGCGCCGCACGGTGGCCGACGGGGTCAGGATATGCGCCGGTTTGGCCGCACCCAGCAGCACCGGGCCGATGGCGATGCCGCCGCCGGCGGCCGTCTTCAGCAGGTTGTAGCTGATGTTGGCGGCGTCGATGTTGGGCAGCACCAGCAGGTTGGCTTCGCCGGTCAGCGTCGAGCGGGGCATCAGCTCATGCCGCAGGTCGGCGTCCAGCGCGACATCGCCGTGCATTTCGCCGTCGACCTCGAGCCACGGCGCACGCTGCTGGATCAGCACCAGCGCCTCGCGCATCTTCACCGCCGAGGGCTGGCTGCTGGCGCCAAAGCTGCTGTGCGACAGCAGCGCGGCCTTGGGTTGCACGCCGAAGCGCAGCATCTCTTCGGCCGCCAGCACGGTGATCTCGGCCAGCTGCTCGGCCGTGGGGTCGTAGTTGACGTGGGTGTCGACCAGGAACACCTGCCGTCCGGGCAGGATCAGCCCGTTCATGCAGGCGTAGGTGTTGACGCCGGCCCGCCGGCCGATGATCTGGTCGATGTGCGCCAGGTGCTGTGCGGTGGCGCCCCAGGTGCCGCAGATCATGCCGTCGACCTCGCCCTTGTGCAGCAGCATGCTGGTGATCAGCGTCAGCCGGCGGCGCATTTCGATCTTGGCGAACTGCTCGGTGACGCCCTTGCGCTCGGTCATGCGGTGGTAGGTCTGCCAGTAGTCGCGGTAGCGTGGGTCGTCGTCGATGTTGACGATGTCGTAGTCACGCCCGGCCTGCAGGCGCAGGCCCAGCTTCTCGATGCGGGCATGGATGACGCTGGCCCGGCCCACCAGCCAGGGCCGGGCCAGGCCTTCGTCGACCACCACCTGCACCGCGCGCAGCACCCGCCGGTCTTCGCCCTCGGCAAAGGCCACGTTGCGGCGCTTGGCACGCTTGGCCTGGCTGAAGATGGGCTTCATCGCATTGCCCGAGGCGTAGACGAAGCTCTGCAGCCTTTCCTCGTAGGCGGCGAAGTCGGTCACCGGGCGGGCGGCCACGCCCGAGGCGGCGGCGGCACGCGCCACGGCCGGGGCGATCTTCATCATCAGCCGCGGATCGAACGGCTTGGGGATCAGGTATTCGGGCCCGAACACCAGGGTGGTGCCGGCATAGGCAGCAGCCACCACGTCGTTCTGCTCGGCCTGGGCCAGGTCGGCGATGGCATGCACCGCGGCGATCTCCATCTCGTCGGTGATGGTGGTCGCGCCTGAATCCAGCGCCCCGCGGAAGATGTACGGGAAGCACAGGACGTTGTTGACCTGGTTCGGGTAGTCGGTGCGGCCGGTGGCCATGATGGCGTCGCTGCGCACGGCGGCCACCTCCTCCGGCATGATTTCCGGGTTGGGATTGGCCAGGGCAAAGATCAGCGGCTTGGCGGCCATGCTGGCCACCATCGGCGCCTTCAGCACACCACCGGCCGACAGGCCCAGGAACACGTCGGCGCCGGCGATGGCTTCGGCCAGCGTGCGGTGGGCGGTGGGCTGGGCGAACTCGGCCTTGTCGGGGTCCATCAGTTCCACCCGGCCGCTGTAGACCACACCCGCCAGGTCGGTGACGAAGATGTTCTTCTTCGGCAGCCCCAGCTTGACCAGCAGGTTCAGGCAGGCCAGGGCCGCCGCACCGGCGCCCGAGGTGACCAGCTTGACCTCGTCGATCTTCTTGTCCACCACCTTCAGCCCGTTCATCAGCGCCGCGCCCACCACGATGGCGGTGCCGTGCTGGTCGTCGTGGAAGACGGGGATCTTCATGCGCTCGCGCAGCTTGCGCTCGACGTAGAAGCAATCAGGCGCCTTGATGTCTTCGAGGTTGATGCCGCCGAAGGTGGGCTCCAGCGCCGCGATGATCTCGACCAGCTTGTCGACGTCGGTCTCGGCGATCTCCAGGTCGAACACGTCGATGCCGGCGAACTTCTTGAACAGCACGCCCTTGCCTTCCATCACCGGCTTGGACGCCAGCGGGCCGATGTTGCCCAGGCCCAGCACCGCGGTGCCGTTGGTCACCACCGCCACCAGGTTGCCGCGCGAGGTGTAGCGCCAGGCGTTGGCCGGGTCGTCGACGATCTCTTCGCAGGCGGCCGCCACGCCGGGCGAATAGGCCAGCGCCAGGTCGCGCTGATTCACCATCTGCTTGGTGGCGGCGATGGCCACCTTGCCGGGCGTGGGGAACTCGTGGTACTCCAACGCCGCGCGGCGAAGTTCGGCGCGCTTGTCTTCCTGGGTGTGTTCGGGCATGGGTGGACTGTCCTGAATCGGGGGGGCGAATCCGAGGAGTGTCGCGCCCGCGACGGCGCTGTCCATGCGCGGAACTGCGTAGCAGTCCAACCCAGAACAGCGCAATGCAGGCAAGTGAACGCCGAAGCCGCTGCCGAAGTGGGTTTATGCCGCCAAGGTGAAGCCGACGCGGGTGGTGCCGCTGGCGCTTTCGGCCACGGTGCGGCCGGCGTGCATGCGGGCGATGGCGGCCACGATGGCCAGACCCAGACCGTGGTGCTGGCCGTCTTCGCAGCAGCGGGCGCTGTCGACGCGGAAGAAGCGGTCGAACAGCCGCGGCAGGTGGTCGGCGGCGATGGCCTGGCCGCGGTTCTGCACCACCAGCTGCACCTGCTCGGCATCGGCGGCCGGGGCGATGTTGATCACCACCGTGGAGCCCGGCGTGGCAAAGCGGGTGGCATTGCCCAGCAGGTTGGACAACGCACGCTTGACCAGCGGCTCGTCCACCGGCAGCGTGGCGTCACCGTCGATGCGCAGCGCCAGGCCGGCGTCTTCCAGCGTGGCCTCGTGGAATTCGCTCACCTGGGCGGCCAGCGCGGCCAGGCTGACGGGCGCGCCGCGGCGGGCGGTCACGCCCCGATCGGCCTGCGACAGGAACAGCATGTCGTTGACCAGCGCCGACAGTCGCTGCATCTCTTCCAGGTTGCTTTGCAGCGTCTCGCGCAGGGCCTCGGGGCTGCGCTCGCGCGACAGCGCCACCTCGGTCTCGCCGATCAGCGTGGCCAGCGGCGTGCGCAGCTCGTGTGCCACGTCGGCGTTGAAGGCCTCCAGCTGGGTATAGGCGCGCTGCAGCCGGTCCATCAGCGCGTTGAACTGGGTCACCCAGGGCAGCAGTTCCTCGGCCGGGTCGGCCAGGGCCAGGCGCTGGTGCAGGTGTTGGGGCGAGATGGCGCGCGTCTGCGCCGCCAGCCCGCCCAGGGGCAGCAGGCTGCGGCGCACGAACCAGCCCGCGCCGAGCGCCACCACCACCCCGGCGGCCAGTGACACGGCCACCAGGGTCAGCGCCCAGCGCTTGCCCAGCTCGGCGCTGCGGGTGAAGTCCATGGTGTAGCGGGCCTGCAGCATGCCGCCGGCCACGCCGGGCGTGCTGATCTGGAAGGCTTGCGTGCGCTGGTGGCTCGATTGGTGCAGCGCGTCCGACATCGGGTCGGCATACAGCACCGAGCCGTCGGCGCGCAGCACCTGCAGGTGCGCCTTGGCCCGCGTCGGGGCGTCGCTGTTCAGGCGCTGCAGCACCGCCCGCTCACCACCGTTGCGCGCCTCCAGTGCCAGGATGTCGGCCACGATGTCGCAGCTGCGCGCCTGTTCCTGCGCATTGCGCTCCTTGACCATCATCGCCATCGACAGCCAGCTGGCGCCTGACACCAGGCCGATCACCACGGCAGCGAACAGCGCCAGTTTCTTCGACAGCCGCCCGGCGATGGAATGGCTGCACAGCAGCTGGTTGCAGGTGGTCATGACGGTGCGCGGTCTTCCAGCACATAGCCCATGCCACGCACGGTGTGCAGCAGCTTGGTGGGAAACGGATCATCCAGCTTGGCGCGCAGCCGGCGCACCGCCACTTCGACGATGTTGGTGTCGGAATCGAAGTTCATGTCCCACACCTGCTCGGCCAGCGTGGTGCGCGACAGGATCTGCCCGCGCCGGCGCAGCAGCAATGCCAGCAGCTTGAACTCCTTGGCGGTGAGGTCCAGGCGCTCGCTGCGGCGCTCGGCACGCCGGCTCAGCAGATCCAGGCTGAGGTCGGCCAGGTGCAGCTCGGTGGCGGGCTGGGCGCCAACCTGCTGGCCACGGCGCAACAGCGCGCCCACCCGCGCCAGCAGCTCGCTGAAGGCGAAGGGCTTGACGAGGTAGTCGTCGGCGCCTTGCTCCAAACCGCGCACCCGGTCTTCCACCCGGTCGCGGGCGGTGAGCATCAGCACCGGCAGGTGGCGCTTCTCGGCGCGGATGGCCTGCAGCACACCGAAACCGTCGATGCCGGGCAGCATCACATCCAGCAGCACGAGGTCGTATTCACCGCCGATGGCCAGGCGCCGGCCTTCGATGCCGTCATGGGCCAGGTCCACCACATGGCCGTTTTCGCTCAGGCCCTTGTACAGGTACTGCGCGAGCTTGACCTCGTCCTCGATCACCAGGAGTCGCATGGGAGCGCATGGTGCCACTGGGCACAGGCCTGCTGGATGACATTTTTGTCATGTGGCTGTCCGCAAGACGTTGGCTGCGCTGGTCACAGTTCATTCCGTGGTCGGCGCTGTGACAACACCCCACCCGCCACACCGGACCGACACGAATCCCATTGCAACCCACCTGAAGGACAGCACCATGAACGCCACCCAATCCCTGATCGCCGCCATCGCCCTGACCGCCGCCGCTGCCGGCAGCGCCTTGGCCCAGGAAGCCACGCCCGACACCTGGCTGCAGGCCGTGCAAAGCGGCAAGACCCGCGCCGCCGTCAGCGCCGAGCTGGCCACCGCCCGCCAGACCGGCCTGACCAAGGCCTGGTCGGCCGGTTACATGGAGCCGGTGCGCAGCCATGCCACGCGCGCCGCCATCAAGGCGCAAACCGCGCAGGCCATCCAGAGCGGTGAGCTCAAGGCCATCAACGCCGAGGTGGATGGCTACACCGCACCCGCCAGCCTGCGTGTGTCGCAAGCCAGCCGCTGAGCCTGCCGCACCGGCCTGGGCCATGCGCACAACTGCGTAGGCCCGGGCCGGGCGCGGCGGGGAATACTGCCGGTCAGCATGACCGTGTCCGCCGCGCCCCACTTTGCACCACCGCCACCCGCGCCACCCCCGGCCGGCCGCCGCTCTCCCCGCCTGCTGCTGTGGGGGGTGCTGGTGGTGCTGCTGGGCGTGGCGCAATCGCTGCTGGTGGTGCTGACGCTGCGCTACGAACAGGCGCGCGCGCTGGAGCGCACCGAGGACGTGGCCGCCGCGGTCCAGGGCGAGATCCGCCGCCGCACCCAGCTGGTGCTGCAAGGCATGCAGGGCTTGCAGGTGCCCGCCGGCGATGCCCAGGCCTGGCAGCGCCATGCCGACGTGCTGCTGCGCAGCCAGCGCGAGATCGGCCGGCTGGAGCGCCGCGACCAGCGCCTGCGCATCGTCGAGGCGGCCGAGACGCCGTTTCTCGAGCCGCTGTTCTCGCAACTGCCGCGCGCCGAGATGGAGGTGGAGGCCGAGGTGGCCTGCAACACCGCACAGCGCTTGATGTCGCCGGTGTTCTCGCGCAGCCAGTTCGTGCCCCTGCCCGGCGGCCTGGGGCTGGAGGCGGTCGATGTCTGCGTGCCGCTGCAGGCGTCGGGTGAGCTGGTGGGTTTCACCGTGGCCACGCTGCTGTTGCCGCAGTTGCTCGACGAAGTGCTGGGCGCCGAGATCGGCCGCAGCCACGAGCTGTCGTTCGTCGAGGGGGACGGCACCCGGCTGGCGCGCAGCGGGGCGGTGCGCGGCGCCGGTGTGTTCGTTGCCGAGCGGCTGGTCGACCTGCCCGGCGTGCCGCTGCAGCTGCGGGTGGATGCGATGGAGCGCGCGCCCAGCCTGATCCCCAACCTGGCCACCGCGCTGGTGCTGGGCCTGTCGCTGGCCCTGAGCGTGGTGGTGGTGCTGCTGGTGCGCGATGGCCGGCGGCGGCATGCCGCCGAAGAGGCGCTGGCCGAATCGCTGGCGTTTCGCCGCGCGATGGAGGATTCGCTGCTCACCGGGCTGCGTGCGCGTGACCGGCAGGGCCGCATTGTCTACGTCAACCCGGCCTTCTGCACGATGGTGGGCTACAGCGCCGACGAGCTGCAGCAGGCCACGTTGCCCCCCTACTGGCCGCCCGAGCAGGTGGCTGAATACCAGCGCCGCCAGGCCGAGCGACTGGCCGCGGCCACCGAGACCGACACGCCGCACGAAGGCTACGAGACGGTTTTCATGCGCAAGAACGGCGAGCGCTTTCCGGTGATGATCTACGAGGCACCGCTGGTCACCGGCACCGGCAAGCAGACCGGCTGGATGAGCGCGGTGCTCGACCTGTCGGCGCAGCGCCGGGTCGAAGAGCTCTCGCGCCAGCAGCAGGAGCGGCTGCAGGCCACCGCCCGGCTGGCCAGCGTGGGCGAGATGGCCTCGCTGCTGAGCCACGAGCTGAACCAGCCGCTGTCGGCCATCGCCAGCTACGCCACCGGCTCGCTCAACCTGATGGACGCGCCGCTGCCGGGGGGGGCGACCGATCCCGAGCTGCTGCCCTCGCTGCGCCATGCACTCGAGCGCATCTCCGAGCAGGCCGAGCGCGCCGGCCGGGTGATCAAGAGCGTGCACGACTTCGTGCGCCGCCGGCACCAGGCGCACGAGGTCATCGCCGCCGACGTGTTGATCGAATCGGTGCTGCCGCTGGTGCGGCTGCAGGCGCGCAAGGTGGGTGTGCGGGTGGCGGTGGACGTGGCGCAGCCGGTGCCGCGGCTGAAGGTGGACCGCACCATGGTCGAGCAGGTGCTGCTGAACCTGGCGCGCAACGGCATCCAGGCGATGGACGGCGCCACGCCGCTGGCCGATCGGGTGCTGACGCTGCGGGTGCGGCGGGTGCCCGAGGCGCAGGGCCGCTGGGCGGTGTTCTCGGTGATCGACGCCGGGCCGGGCATCCCCGCCGAGGTGGCACAGCGCCTGTTCACGCCCTTCTTCACCACCAAGCCCGAGGGCATGGGGTTGGGCCTGTCGCTGTGCCGCACGGTGGTCGAGCAGCACGGCGGCGCGATGGACTTCGAGAACCTGCCGCCGCGGCCGGGTGTGTCCGCCGACAGCGCCGACAGCGCCGGTGGCACCGCGTTCCACTTCACGCTGCCGCTGCTGGTGTCGCCTTCAACACCACCATAGGCGCCGCCGGCTTTGCCACCACCGACGCCGCCCGCCGTCGAGCCGGCTGCACCGGGTGTGCCGGTGCGCTGATCTGCCCGCGCTTGCCGGATACTCCGCCCATGATGGCCCCTGTCGTATCGCCCCCGCTGGGCCTGCCGATGGTCTACCTGGTCGATGACGAGACCGTGGTGCGCGAGGCGCTGGCCTGGCTGCTGCGCTCACGCCGGCTGCTGTCCGAGGGCCATGCCCATGCCGAGGCCTTCGAGGCCTTTCTCGCCACGCGCGATCTGGCCGGCGGCTGGCCCGACGCGCCCTCGTGCCTGCTGCTGGACGTGCGCATGCCCGGCACCAGCGGGCTGGTGCTGTTCGAGCGGCTGATCGAGCGCGGGCTGATCGAGGCGCTGCCGGTGATCTTTCTCACCGGCCATGGCGACGTGCCCACCGCGGTGGCGGCGGTCAAGCGCGGGGCCTTCGATTTCGTCGAAAAGCCGTTTTCCGACAACGCGCTGGTCGACCGGGTGGTGCAGGCACTGGCGGCCAGCGGCGAAGCGATCCAGCGCCGGCGCGGCCGCAAGACACTGCACAAGCTGCTGGCCGAGCTGACCGAGCGTGAACGAGAGGTGATGGCGTGCGTGGTTGCCGGCCTGGCCAACAAGCTGATCGCCGACGAGTTGGACATCAGCGTGCGCACGGTGGAAGTGCACCGCGCCCGGCTGTTCGACAAGATGAACGTGCGCTCGGCCGTCGAGCTGGCCAACCTGCTGCGCGACGATCCGGCCTGACCCGGCGTGAGCGCGCCCGCGCCGCCGGGCCGATAGCGCAGGCCTGCGACACAATCCCGCCCATGTCCCTGGGCGAATTCGACCTGATAGCCAAGTACTTCACCCGCCCCACGCCGCGCGCGGTGCTGGGCGTGGGCGACGACTGCGCGCTGCTGCAGCCGGCCGTGGGCCTGCAGTGGGCCGTGTCCAGCGACATGCTGGTCGAAGGCCGGCACTTCCTGTCCACGGTGCGGCCCGAGCGGCTGGGCCACAAGGCCCTGGCGGTGAACCTGAGCGACCTGGCCGCCTGCGGCGCGCGGCCGGTGGCCTTCACGCTGGCACTGGCCATGCCGCGGGTCGACGAGGCCTTTCTGGCCGGCTTGGCGCAGGGCCTGTTCGACCTGGCCGACGTGCATGGCATCGAGCTGGTGGGCGGCGACACCACCGCCGGGCCGCTGAACCTGTGCATCACCGTGTTCGGCGAGGTGCCGCCGGGCCAGGCGCTGCGGCGTGACGGTGCACGCGCGGGCGAAACGCTGTGGGTCAGCCACGAGGTGGGCGGCGGCGTGGGCGACGCCCGGCTGGCGCTGGAGGTGTTTCGTGGCCATGTCAGCTTGGCCGGTGACGACTTCGAGGCGGTGCGCCGCGCGATGGAGCAGCCGCAGCCGCGCGTGGCGCTGGGCCTGGGCCTGCGTGGCGTGGCCAGCGCGGCCATCGACCTGAGCGACGGCCTGGTGGGCGACCTGGGCCATGTGCTGCAGCGCTCGGGCGTGGGCGCGGTGCTGCAGGTCGATGCCTTGCCGATCAGCCCGGTGCTGGCGCGCCAGCCGCGCGCCCGGCAGCTGCAATGCGCGCTGGCCGGTGGTGATGACTACGAGCTGCTGTTCAGCGCGCCGCCCGAGGCCGAGGCTCGCGTGCGTGCGGCCGCCGCCCAAGCGGGTGTGGCCGTGGCCTGCATCGGCCGCATCGAGGCATCACCCGGGCTGCGGCTGGTCGACGCGCAGGGCGTGGCGCTGCCGCTGGTGCTGCAGGCCTTCGACCATTTCAAGGACGGGCCCGACGCATGACCGACACGACCCTGCCCGTCGCACCGGTGGTGCCGGCCGCCGCGCCGCCGGCGCCAAACACCGCGCCGCGCCGCGCCACTGCCGCCTTCATGCTGGGCCACCCGGCGCGCTGGCTGGCGCTGGGCTTCGGCAGCGGCTTGTCGCCGGTGGCGCCGGGCACGGTGGGCACGCTGTGGGCCTGGGCGGCCTTCGTCATCTTCGATCGATTCCTCAGCGACGGGCAGTGGGCGGCGGTCATCGCGCTGTCGCTGCCGCTGGGCTGGTGGGCCTGCACCCGCACCGCGCAGCACCTGCGCACCGCCGACCCCGGCGTCATCGTCTGGGACGAGGTGGTGGCCTTCTGGATCGTGCTGTGGCTGGTGATGCCGGCCGGGCTGCTGGCGCAGGCGGTGGCCTTCGGGCTGTTCCGCTACTTCGACGCCGCCAAGCCCGGGCCGGTGGGCTGGGCCGACCGGCTGTGCAAGCTGCGGCCGGGCCAGGCCATCGGCTGGCGCCAGGGCTTCGGCATCCTGTTCGACGACCTGGTGGCGGCGTTGTGCACGCTGCTGGTGATCGCCCTGTGGCACCGGCTGCCATGGTGAGCGCTGCCCGCATCGAGACCCTTGTGGCTTTGCTGGCCGATGGCCTGCGCGCGCGCGGCGCGATGATCGCCAGCGCCGAGAGCTGCACCGGTGGCCTGATCGCCGGCGCCTGCACCGAGCTGGCGGGCTCCAGCGACTGGTTCGAGCGTGGCATCGTCAGCTACAGCAACGCCGCCAAGACCGAGCTGCTGGGCGTGCCGGCCGCGCTGATCGAGGCGCACGGCGCCGTCAGCGAGCCGGTGGCGCGCGCGATGGCGGCCGGGGTGCTGGCCCGCTCACCCACGCAGCTGAGCGTGGCCGTCACCGGCGTGGCCGGGCCGGGCGGTGGCAGCGTGGCCAAGCCGGTGGGCACGGTGTGGCTGGCCTGGGCCTGGCGCGACGCGGCCGGCAGCGTGGCCACCGACGCGCGGCTGCAGCGCTTCGCCGGCGACCGCTCGGCGGTGCGCCAGGCCACCCTGGTGGACGCGCTGCAAGGCCTGATCGACCGACTGCCTTTGTTGCCGGGAGTCTCACGATGAACCTGCTGCTGATCGGTGCCTTCGATGAGGCCGAGCGTGATGAATGGGCCACCGCCCTGCGTGCCGCCATGCCCGGCCACCGCCTGTGCCTGGCCCGTGGCGAGGTGGACGACGCCGAGATCCACGCCGCCATCGTCGCCAATCCGCCGCCGGGCAGCCTGGACGAGCTGCCGGGGCTGCGGCTGATCCAGAGCCTGTGGGCCGGCGTCGACCGGTTGCTGGCCGACGCCACGCTGCCGCCGGGCGTGCCGATCGCGCGCATGGTCGATCCGGCGATGAACGAGGCGATGGCCGAGACCGCGCTGTGGGCCACGCTGGCGCTGCACCGCGGCTTCTTCGGTTATGCCCGCCAGCAGCACGCCGGCGAATGGCGGCAGCAGCCGCAGCGCCGCGCCGACGAGGTGCCGGTGCTGGTGCTGGGCCTGGGCCAGATGGGCCGGGCGGTGGCGCGCCGGCTGGTGCAGCAGGGCTACCCGGTGTCGGCCTGGCGGCGCGCGGTGGGTGATGGCGGCGCAGACCTTGGCGCCGAGGCGCCGGCCGGCGTCACGGTGCACCGTGGCGCGGCGGCACTGCCGGGCGCCCTGGCGCAGGCGCAGGTGCTGATCAACCTGCTGCCGCTGACGCCCGACACCCGCGGGCTGATCGACGCGACGCTGCTGGCCCAGCTGCCGCGTGGCGCCGGCTTGGTGAACCTGGCGCGCGGCGCGCATCTGATCGATGCCGACCTGCTGGCCGCGCTGGCCAGTGGGCAGATCGGCCAGGCGGTGCTGGATGTGTTCGCCCACGAGCCGCTGGCCGCCGATCACCCGTACTGGCAGCACCCGCGCGTGGTGCTGCTGCCGCATGTGGCGGCGCTGACCGATGCGCGCAGCGCGTCGGCGGTGGTGGCGCGCAACGTCGAAGCGCTGGCCCGCGGCCTGCCGCTGGCCAACCTGGTCGCCCGCGACGCGGGTTATTGACCGGCGGCGGCGCGCCGGTCGGGCAGCGTGCTTCGCTAGGCTTCCAGCGCCAGCCGCGGGCCCACACGCAGCAGCGGCGCCTTGCCGCGCGGCGCCGGCGGGATGGCCACCGCCTGCACCAGCAGCAACGCCAGCCGGCGCAGCGCGTCCCAGGGGTCCAGCGGCCACAGCGGGTGTTTCAGGCCCTTGATCACGCCGTCGCAGATGCTGGCGGCTTCGACCAGGTGCGCCAGCTGGTGCTCGGCCAGCAGCGGCAGCACCCGCTCGTACAGGCGCTGCTTGACGCCCCAGACCCGGCTCTCGTTGAAGGCCATCGGCAGCGGCTTGCCCTGGGCCAGTGACTCCTTCACCCGCTTGAGCGCGCGGATGTCCTCGGCCAGGCCCCAGTGCACCAGCACCGCGGCCTCGCCCTCGGCGCGCAGGCCGTCGAGCATGCGCAGCACACGCGCCGTCTGGCCGGCCAGCACCGCCTCGCCGAGCTTGAACACGTCGTAGCGCGCCACGTTCAGCACGGCCGACTCCACCTGCTCGAAGGCCAGCTCGCCGGCCGGGTACAGCAGCGCCAGCTTCTGCAGCTCTTGATGCGCGGCCAGCAGGTTGCCTTCCACCCGGTCGGCGAAAAAGGCCAGCGTCTGCTGGCCCGATTCGCCTTCGGCCACACGCTGGCCTTGCGCGGCCAGGCGCCGGGCGATCCAGGCCGGCAACTCGCGGCGCTCGACCGGCTGCACGGCGATGCTGACACCCGCCTGGTCGAGCGCGCCGAACCACGCGCCCTGCTGCTGCTGGCGGTCGAGGCGGGGCAGGTGCACGATGGTGAGTACGTCGTCCGACAGGTGGGCGCAATAGCGCTGCAGCGCCTCGCTGCCGTCCTTGCCCGGCTTGCCGTTGGGGATGCGGATCTCGATCAGCTGGCGCTCGGCGAACAGGCTCATCGCCTGCGCCGCGCCCAGCAGGCCCGACCAGTCGAAATGCGCGCCGCTGACGCTGAATACCTTGCGCTCGACATAACCCGCCGCGCGCGCGGCCGCGCGGATCGCATCGCCCGCCTCTTGCGCCAGCAGCGGCTCGTCGCCATGCACGGTGTAGAGCGGCTGCAGGCCGCGGGCGAGGTGCTGCGTCAGCTGGTCGGCGCGCAATTGCATGGCGGTGGGCCTCGGGTCAGCGGCGGGCTGGCATGGGGGTGGACGCGGCGGTCGCGCCCGCCGCGCGCGGTGCGGCAAGATCGGCGCGCGCCAGTCGGCGCAGCACCTGCTGCACGATGTCGGCCTGCATGGCCGCGTAGAGCTCGGCTTCCTCCTGGCCCTTGGCCAGCGCAAAGCTCTCGCTGTAGCTCATGTCGCGCGACAGCATCAGCTCGGTGGGGCCGACCAGCTCGCGCCCGCCGGGTGAGTTCAGCCGGAACTCGAACTTCACCCGCAGCTGCAGCTCTCGCACCTGGCCGGCCGCGGTGGACGCCACCACGCTGCGCTCGCGCCGGTCGGCCAGCGCCTGCAGCACCACGTCGGCCTGGCCGGGCGTGGCCACCACCTGCACCGTGCCGACCAGCCGCTCGCGCAGCTCGTCGGCCAGCGGCGAGCGGGCCGCAAAGCCGATCAGCGCGATGCGGTTGAAGGGCAGCGGTGGCGTCTGGCGCAGCTCGAAGCCGCAGCCCGCCAGCCCGCCACCGGCGAGGCCGGCCAGCAAGGCGAGGCCGAATCGTCGGCGCGCGTTCAGGGTGCGTGGCATCGGTTGCCGGTCAGACCACCACGTTGACCAGGCGGCCCGGCACGACGATCACCTTCTTCGCCGGCTTGCCCTCGGCAAACCTGGCGAACTCGGGCGAGGCCAGCGCGGTGGCTTCGATCGTGGCCTTGTCGGCGGCAGCGGCCACGGTGATGGCGCCGCGCGTCTTGCCGCTGATCTGCAGCACCAGCTCGATCTGGTCCTGCAGCAGCGCCGCCTCGTCGACCGCGGGCCAGGGCGCGTCGAGCAGATCGCCCACGGCGCCGGCGAAGCCGAGCGACGCCCACAGCGCGTGGCTGATGTGCGGGCAGGCCGGGTACAGCGCACGCAGCAGCACCGAGCTGCCTTCGCACAGCACCGCCAGATCGCCATCGCTGCCATCGGGCTTGAAGGCTTCCAGCGCATTCAGCAGCTTCATGCAGCCCGACACCACGGTGTTGTACTGCATGCGGTCGTAGTCGTGGCTCACCTGGCGCAGTGCCAGGTGCACCTCGCGGCGCAGCGCCGCGGCCTCGGCGCGCAGCGGCGTGGCGCTGAGCTTGCTGGCCGTTGTTGTGGCGTTCACGCGCTTCAGCGTCTCGGCATGCTTCACGCCGAAGCCCCACACCCGCTTGAGGAAGCGCTGCGCGCCTTCGACGCCAGCGTCGTTCCACTCCAGCGTCTGCTCGGGCGGGCTGGCGAACATCACGAACAGCCGGGCCGTGTCGGCGCCGTAGCGGTCGATCAACTCCTGCGGGTCGACGCCGTTGTTCTTCGACTTGGACATGGTGCCCACGCCCTCGTAGTCGACCAGTGTGCCGTCGGCCTTCACGCGCGCCTGGCTGACCTTGCCGCTCTCGTCGCGCACGTCTTCCACCTCGTGCGGCCAGAAGTACTCGATGCCGCCCTTGTCGCCGCGCCGGCTGTAGATGTGGTTGAGCACCATGCCCTGGGTCAGCAGCTTGGTGAAGGGCTCGCTGACGGTGACCAGGTTCAGGTCGCGCATCACCTTGGTCCAGAAGCGGGCGTACAGCAGGTGCAGGATGGCGTGCTCGATGCCGCCGATGTACTGGTCGACCCCAGGCCCACCGGCCTGGGAGCCGGTGGCGGGCATCCAGTACTTCGTGCCCTCGGCCACCATCGCATCGGAATTCGTCGGATCGCAGTAGCGCATGAAGTACCACGACGAGTCGACGAAGGTGTCCATCGTGTCGGTCTCGCGCCGCGACGGCTTGCCACACACCGGACAGGGCACGTTGAGGAAATCGGCGCGCTTGTTCAGCGGGTTGCCGCTGCCGTCGGGGATGCAGTCCTCGGGCAGCACCACCGGCAGATCCTTCTCTGGCACCGGCACCGCGCCATGCGCTTCGCAGTGGATGATGGGGATCGGCGTGCCCCAGTAGCGCTGGCGGCTGACGCCCCAATCGCGCAATCGCCAGGTGGTCTTCTTTTCGCCGAGGTTCTTTTCGGCCAGCAACTCGGCCACCTTCGCGACCGCCGGCTTGAAGGCCAGGCCGGTGAGCTCGCCACTGTTGACGCAGCGACCGCGCTGCTTGTCGGCATAACGCTCAGCCCACGCGTCCGTCGAGAAGGCCTCGCCGTCGACCGCCACCACCTGCCGGATCGCCAGGCCGTACTTCTTGGCAAAGGCGAAATCACGCTCGTCATGCGCCGGCACACCCATCACCGCGCCGTCGCCGTAGCTCATCAGCACGTAGTTGCCGACCCACACCTCGACGGCCGCGCCGGTCAGCGGGTGCGTGACGGTCAAGCTGGTGCGAATGCCCTTCTTCTCCTGCGTGGCCAGCTCGGCCTCGGTGCTGCCGCCCTGCGCGCAATCGGCGATGAAGGTGGCCACGGCCGGATTGGACGCAGCCGCATGCGTGGCCAACGGATGTTCGGGCGCCACGGCGCAGAAGGTCACGCCCATGATGGTGTCGGCGCGGGTGGTGAAGACCCACATGCGGCCGTCGCCGATCAAGCTGCCCGTGGCATCTCGTATGTCGTGCGGGAACGCAAAGCGCACACCCTCGCTCTTGCCGATCCAGTTCTCCTGCATCAGCCGCACCCGCTCGGGCCAGCCGGCCAGGTAGTTCGGGTCGTCGGGGTTGTTCACCGCCGACAGCAGCTCATCGGCGTACTGGGTGATCTTGAGGTAATAGCCGGGGATCTCGCGCTTCTCGATCAGCGCGCCACTGCGCCAGCCGCGGCCGTCGATCACCTGCTCGTTGGCCAGCACGGTCTGGTCGACCGGGTCCCAGTTCACCACCTGGGTGCGCCGCTCGGCGATGCCGGCGGCCAGCATCTTCAGGAACAGCCACTGGTTCCACTTGTAGTACTGCGGCGTGCAGGTGGCCACCTCGCGCGACCAGTCGATGGCCAGGCCCATGGCCTGCATCTGGCCCTTCATGTGGGCGATGTTGTCGTAGGTCCACTTGGCCGGCGGCACCTTGTTCTTCATCGCTGCGTTTTCGGCCGGCAGGCCGAAGGCGTCCCAGCCCATCGGCATCAGCACGTTCATGCCCTTCATGCGCAGCTGGCGCGCGAGCATGTCGTTGATGGTGTAGTTGCGCACATGGCCCATGTGCAGCTTGCCGCTGGGATAGGGCAGCATCGAGCAGGCGTAGAACTTCGGGCGGCTCTGGTCTTCGGTCACGCGGTAGGCGTCATGGCCGTTCCAAAGCGGCTGCGCCCAGTGGGCGTGGGCAGCGGCTTCGACGTCGGCGGGGGCGTATTTCTCGTTCATGCGGCCGATTCTACGGATCGAGGCTGCGAGGCCGACCCTGCGCCCGGCTCCGCTCCGGGCCGAAGCCGGCGCGCGAAGCGTCTTCAGCGACCCGGCTGACTTGCCGGCCAGGGCTGCGCCGATTGCAGCGCCTGGGCAACCGCACTCGCCACCACTGCCACGCCGAAGGCGTTGTGGTGCCCATCGTAGGGGCCGATGGCCATCGAACGGGGTGATTGCAGGGCCTGCGCCGCGTAGGCGGGCGCCATGTCGACCACGACAGCTCCCTTTGCCCTGGCCATGGCCGCGAAGCGGTCGCTGTCGGCGATTGGTAGGCCGCCGGTGTCGCGCCCGGGCACCGGCTTGTCGATGACGATGACCAAGCGTCCGCGCACATAGGGTCGGATGCGCTCGAAGAAGGTGCCGCCGATCCTGTCCAGTATCGCGCCGTCTGGCCCGGCGGGCGCCGCCCGCGGCGGAGTGGCGTGGGCCGCCGTGCGCTGCCCGGGCAGCAGCGTGGCCGGCAGCCCGCAAAGTGTGGGCCACAGCCGGTCGGGCAAGATCTTGAGCTGGCTGAACAGGTACTGCGCCAATGCCGAGTGCCGCACCCATTGTTTGAGCGTCGACGGCTCGGGCCGCCGGTCGACGTCGGGCTGACCGGTAGTCGGGTCAAGGCAGGGCCCCGCAATCTGGCCTGAGCCGCAGAGGGATTGGCGGATGTCGCCCACATCCACCAGGATGACCATGTCGTGCACGTCGTAGCGCTGCGTGACCAAGCGTACGCGCTCGGCGTAATCCAGCAGCGACGTGCCGGGGCTGCCCATTGCGAAGACGCGGCGGTCTGGCGGCAACAGCCGAGCCAGTTGCGCCGCCGGGCGCTGCTCGGCGGGCAGTGCCGAGGCTTCGATATGGCTGTCGCCGATCAGCGCGATGGCCTTCGGATCGGGCGCGAAGTCCAGTTCGGCGGCGAAGCCTGCGTTGTTGACGTGCAGGCGCTGGGCGTTGCGCAAGTCCCAACCGGTCGAGATCGTGAAGCTGTGCCCGGCTGGGTAGGTCAGGATCATCGGGTCGCTGTGGTAGCCGCTGGCGGTGGCGGTGGAGACCGGCAGCAGCCGGAACAGGCCCTCCAGCAGCAGCGCCAGCAAGCAAGCGCCGGCGACCAGTCTCAGCATCAGCGTGGGCATGGCGTCGGACTGTCAGAAGTTGAAGTAGATGAAGGCGCTGACACTGCTGCGGGTGGCGTTGACCAGCACCAGCAGCGCCACCGCGGCCAGCAAGGCGCCAGCCAGGGTGGCGCGGGCGGCCGTGTGCGTGCGGCACCAGACCAGCAGCCCCTCGCCTATGCGGTTGCTGTTGGGCGCCAGCGCCGCCATAGCGCCCAACACTCCGCACCACAGCGCACCGGTGGCGGCCGACAGCCCCGCGTTCCACAACAGCGGTGGTGCTGACGCAGCCTGGCCGGCCATGCCTGCCAGGATGTTGAGCGCGCCGTCGAAGGTGGTGGCGCGGAACAGCACCCACGCCACCAGCACCGCCAGCATCGTGATCGACCAGGACAGCAAGCGCCACGCGCGCCAGCGGCCCAGCCGGGCATGCCAGGACTCGTCGGTGACGGCCCGAAAACCGTGATGCAGCATCAGGTACAGGCCATGCAGCGCGCCCCAGGCCACGAACGTCCAGCTTGCGCCATGCCACAGGCCGCCCAGCACCATGGTGGTGGCCAGGTTGAGGTAGCGGCGCACGGCACCGTGCCGGTTGCCGCCCAGCGCGATGTAGAGGTAGTCGCGCAGAAAAGTGGATAGTGAGATGTGCCAGCGCCGCCAGAAATCGCTGATGTTGCCTGCCTGGTAGGGCGAGTCGAAGTTGAAAGGCAGCCGGACGTTGAACATCCACGACAGGCCGATCGCCATGTCGGAGTAACCCGAGAAATCGAAATACAGCTGCAAGCCATAGGCCGAAGCGCCCAGCCAGGCCTCGCCGGCCGAGGGCAAATGGCCCGCATCAGCCGGGTTGAACACCGCGTCGGCATAGGGGCTGATACCGTCGGCCAATACCACCTTCTTGAACAGCCCGATCGCGAAGATGCCCAGTCCCGCTACCAGGTTGCCAGCCTGTACGCGGTATATGGCCGGGTTGGCAAACTGCGGCATCATCTGCGCGTGGTGCAGTACCGGACCGGCTACCAGGTGCGGAAAGTAGGTGACGAACAGGCCGTAATGCACCGCCTTCGGCTCGTTCACCTTGTGGCGGTAGGCGTCGACCAGGAAGGCGATCTGAGTGAAGCTGTAGAACGAGATGCCGATCGGCAGCTCCAGACCCGGCAGCGGCAACTGCTGCCCCGACAGCCCGTTGAGGTTGCGCACCAGGAAGTCGGCGTACTTGAAGCAGGCAAGCAGCCCCAAGTTGATTGACACGCCCGTGGCCAGCCAGGCCTTGGTGTTGGTGCCGCCCACCGAGATGCGGCGGCCGATCGCGAAGTTGACGGCGATCGACCCCAGCAGCAGCCAGGTGTCCACCGGCTGCCAGTGGCTGTAGAACAGCAGCGATGCCAGCAGCAGCCACAGCGCTGCGCCTGTGGCCGATCGCCGACCGATCAGGTAGAACCCCAGCAGGGTCAGCGGCAAGAACAGCAGTACAAATGTGGGCGTGGTGAAGAGCATGTTGCCGGTCGCAGGTCAACGTGCGGCCGATTCGGTGACGAAGCCGATGCGCACCAGCCCGCCGTCCTGCACCAGCCCGATCAGCTCGGCGATGCGGCCATAGGGCACCTGCTGGTCGGCGCGCAGTTGCACCTCGGTGGCCGGGTTGCGCTGGGCCGATTCGCGGATGCGCGCCTTCAGCTGCTCGCCGCTCACCGCCTCGTCGCCCCAGAACAGCTGGCCCTGCGGGTTGACCGCCACGGTGACGAAGGCGGGCGCGTCGGTGGGCTTGGCACCGGCGGTCTTGGGCAGATCCAGCCGAAGGCTGCTGCTCATCAACGGCGCGGTGATGATGAAGATCACCAGCAGCACCAGCATCACGTCGATGAGCGGCGTCATGTTGATGTCGCTCATCGGTTGCGAGCTGCCGCCGCGCTCGAGCCGGCCGAAGGCCATGGTCTAGACCTCGGCGCCCGGTGCGCCGTCGAGCGCCATCTCGCGCAGATCGTGCGCAAAGCCTTCCAGCCCGGCCTCGCAGCCGGCCACCCATTTGCCGAACAGGTTGTAGGCCAGCACCGCGGGGATGGCCACCGCCAGGCCGGCGGCGGTCATCACCAATGCCTCGCCCACCGGGCCGGCCACCTTGTCGATGGTCAGCGAGCCGGCCGCGGCAATGCTGATCAGCGCGTGATAAATGCCCCACACGGTGCCGAACAGGCCGATGAAGGGCGAGGTGCTGCCGATCGACGCCAGCAGCACCTGGCCGAACTGCAGGTGCGCCAGGCTGCGGTGCAAGGCTTCGCGCAGGCGCCGGGTGAGCTGCGAGCCCAGTGCCGCCCGCGTGGCCAGCGTGCCGGCGGGCTCGACCAGCGTGCCGGCCTGCAGCAGCGGCAGCAGCACCTGTTCACGGTCCAGCGCCGCCAGGCGGGTGCGACCGGCGTCCAGGTTGTCGGCAGCCCAGAAAGCCGGCACGGCGCGTGCGATATCGCCGCGTGCGCGCACCAGCACCCAGGTCTTCCAGACGATCAGCACCCAGGCGCTGACCGACATCGCCAGCAGCAGCGCCACCACCGTGCGGCCGATGGCATCGCTCTCGGCCCAGAACTGCGTCAGGCCCTGCATGTCAGTTCAGCCCGAGCACGTCGTTCATGTTGAACAGCCCGCTCGTGCGCCCGGCCAGGAACCGCGCCGCGCGCAGGCTGCCTTGGGCATAGCCGGCGCGGCTGCTGCTCTTGTGGCTGATCTCGATGCGTTCGCCGGTGCCGGCGAACAGCACGGTGTGGTCGCCCACGATGTCGCCGCCGCGGATGGTGGCAAAGCCGATGCTCGACGGATCACGCGGGCCGGTGACACCTTCGCGGGCGTACACCGCGCAATCCTTCAGCTCGCGGCCCAGCGCGCTGGCCAGCACCTCGCCCATCTGCAACGCGGTGCCGCTGGGCGCATCCACCTTGTGGCGATGGTGGGCCTCGATCACCTCGATGTCGTAACCCTGGTTCAGCGCGCGCGCGGCCTGGTCCAGCAGCTTGAGCACCACATTGACGCCCACGCTCATGTTGGGCGCCATCATCAGCGCGATGTGGTCGGCCAACGCGGCGATCTGTGCCTTCTGTGCCTCGCTGAAGCCGGTGGTGCCGATCACGGCCTTGACGCCCAGCGCGCGGCACACGGCCAGATGGGCCAGCGTGCCCTCGGGCCGAGTGAAGTCGATCAGCACCTGGGCTTGTGCCAGGCCGGTGCGCAGATCGCTGGTGATGGCCACGCCGGTGCGCTGGCCAGCAAATCCGCCGGCGTCCTGGCCGATGGACGGGCTGCCGGCCACGTCGAGCGCACCGGCCAGCGTGCAATCGGGCGCGGCCAGCACCGCCTCGATCAACATGCGGCCCATGCGGCCCGACGCACCGGCAACGGCGATGCGCAGCGCCGGCTCGTTCATGAAGGTTCCAGCGGCGGGTAGCTGCGCACGGCGCCCATCGGCACCGTGGGTTCAGGCTCAACCTTGGGCGGTTTGGGCAGGGCCTTGATCTGTTCCTCGGTCAACTCGATCGGCGCCTTGAGGTTGAACGTGATCGGCCGGCTGATCGCGGCGACGAATTCGCGCTCGGTGGGCAGGTCTTTGGCCTCCAGCCGGTCGAGTTGGTCGCCCTTGAAGAAGGCCACCACATCGCGGCGCTGTGGTTCGGTGCCCTGGCGCTTGATGGTGAACACGTAGTCCCAGCGGTCGGCGTGGAACACGTCGGTGAGCATCGGCGAGCCGAGGATGTCGCGCACCTGCGCGCGGCTCATGCCGGGCTTGATCTTTGCCGCTTGCTCCTGCGTGACCACGTTGCCCTGCACGATGTCCATGCGGTAGGGCGTGATCACGCCGAGAAAGCTCTCACCGGATTGCAGTGACGGCAACGACGGCAGCATCGAACAACCCCCGCCAGCCAGCAGCAGGGGAACCAGCGCGCCAAGGGCGGCCACGCGGCGGACATGGAATGGATTGCTCAAAAGACCTGCCTGCAAGGTGGTGCCGGGCATGGCGCTGGGCGCGCCACGCAGGGCTGGATATGATCCATCGATTCTAGCCATCCACCATGCCCCACCGCGCTGCCATGCCCATGACCCACGCCGACGAGCTCAAGAGCAGCGGCTTGAAGGCCACCCTGCCGCGCATCAAGATCCTCGAGGTCTTCCAGCGCACGGCGCAGCGCCACATGACGGCCGAAGATGTCTTCAAGGCCTTGCTGATGGACGGCGCCGACATCGGCCTGGCCACGGTGTACCGGGTGCTGATGCAGTTCGAGCAGGCCGGGCTGCTGTCGCGCAGCCACTTCGAGTCGGGCAAGTCGGTGTTCGAGCTGAACGAGGGCCAGCACCACGACCACCTGGTGTGCCTGACCTGCGGCCGCGTCGAGGAGTTCTACGACCCCGAGATCGAGCAGCGCCAGCGTGCGGTGGCCCAGGCACATGGCTTCGAGCTGCAGGACCACGCGCTGTCGCTGTACGCGGTGTGCACCAAGCCCGCCTGCCCGCACCGCGGCAAATAGCCCGCCAACCCGCCGCGGTCAATCGTCGGGTCGCTGCATCGCGCGCTGGTGGCGCTCGATGAATTCCTGGTAGGTGTCGATGCCACGCAACTGCAGGATGGTGTTGCGCACCGCCGCCTCGACCAGCACCGCCAGGTTGCGGCCGGCGTCCACGGTGATCACCACCTTGCGCACGGGGATGCCCAGGATGTCCTCGTACAGCGGCTCGTAGGGCAGGCGCTCGAACTCGCGCTCCATCGTCTCTTTGCGCACCAGGTGCACGATGAGCTTCAGCCGCATCTTGCGGCGCACTGCGGTCTCGCCAAAGATCGCCTTGATGTCGAGCAGGCCGATGCCGCGCACCTCCAGCAGGTTCATCAGCAGATCGGGGCAGCGGCCTTCAAGGGCGCTCTGCGAGATCTTGTACAGGTCGACCGCGTCGTCGGCCACCAGGCCGTGGCCGCGCGAGATCAATTCCAGCCCCAGCTCGCTCTTGCCCAGGCCCGACTCGCCGGTGAGCAGCACGCCCAGGCCCAGGATGTCCATGAACACGCCGTGGCGGGTGATGCGGTCGGCGAACAACTGCGCCAGGTAGGCGCGCACGATGTCGATCACCTGGCCGGCCGATTCGCTGGTGACGAACAGCGGGATTTCGGCGCGGTCGCACATCGCCACCAGCCGGTTGGGCGGCGTCACGCCGTCGGCGGCGATCAGCACCGGTGGCTCGAGCGTGACGATGCGCGAGATGCGACGCTCCTGGTCCTCGGCAGCAGACTCCGAGAGATAGCGCACCTCACGGCGGCCGACGATCTGCACCCGGTAGGGGTGGATGTAGTTGAGATAGCCCACCAGGTCGGCGGCCGACTGGGCGTCGCGCACGGCGGCATCGTCGAAACGGCGTTCAGGATGCGCGTGGCCGGCGATCCACTCCCAGCGCAGCAGCTCGCGGTGGGCTTCGAACAGCGCCTCGGCGCTGATCGAGGTGGGTTTCAAGCGCTGGCCCCGGGCATTGTCTCGGCTGGCATCAGGCGACCGATTTGAGCGGCGCCCAGTCGGAAATCAGCTTGTGCAGCGCTGCGGCATCCTCGGCGGACTTCATGCGCTCGCGCAATTCGCGGTCGGACAGCAGTTCGGCGATCTCCGACAGGATCTCGAGGTGCCGTTGGGTGGCGGCTTCAGGCACCAGCAGGAAGATCAGCAGACCCACCGGCTCGTCGTCGGGGGCGTCGAAGGGGATCGGCTGCATGACGCGCACCACCGCCGCCAGCGGATTCTTCAAACCCTTGATGCGACCGTGCGGAATCGCCACCCCATGGCCCAGCCCGGTGGAGCCCAGGCGTTCTCGGGCGAACAGGTTGTCGGTGACCGTGGCCCGGGCAATCGCGTGCTGGTTCTCGAACAGCAGGCCGGCGTGCTCAAAAGCGCGCTTTTTGCTGGTGGCGTCCACGTCCACCATCACGTTGGCGGCGGGCAGGATGGCGGCGAGACGATTCATGGCGTTCTCCCCGCTTCACGGCGGCTTCCGGCCGGCGCGACCACGGGTCCTGTGACAGAAAAATGATTATAGGAACGCATTGCTGCACTGCAATGTAGACGTAACCGCTCAAGTGCGGGATGTTGTCACGACGCCTACATGCGTGCCTGTATGACAAAAACGGCCCCCGCAGGGGCCGTCGGTGCAAAAAGCGCCCGGGCTCAGGACAGGCCGGCGTCCAGCCGCTTGGCGGCGGGATGGTGGTGGTCCTGCAGCCGGTCCTTGTGGCGGCAGACCTGGCGGTCGAGCTTGTCCATCAGTTGATCGATCGCCGCGTACAAGTCTTCATGAGACTGCTCGACAAAGATGTCCTTTCCTTTCACATGGAGCGTCACTTCAGCTTTCTGCCGTCGTTCCTTCTCCTTGAGCTTTTCGACTGTCAGCAGAACACTGATGTCGACCACCTGGTCGAAATGCCTTGTGACCCGATCCAGCTTGGTGAGCACGTACTCACGAAGCGCCGGCGTTACATCCAGATGGTGTCCGCTGATCGTCAGGTTCATCGAAGCGTCCTTTCAAAAGGGTTTCTCGAGGTCTGGGCGGGGTTTCGAGGCCTTGCCGACGCAGCACGCAGCCGTCCCGCCCAAGGCCAGTGTGCTCCTGTTCCGCGCCCGATGACAAGTGCATGTCAGGGCCGGCGACGTGCTGATTTGCCGGGTTGGAGGTGTTCCCGGGGCCGACAACCTTGGCCGAGGCGAGCGCTACTGTCAGGCCTGACATCAGTGTTTTCCTAGGGGTGCACCCTTGGGAGGCCGGTCAATCGCGGTAAAGTGAAAAAAAGTCGCGAACCCTTCCTGGAGGCGCTGGTGCCAGGCACCTAGTTAGGTCGCGGTCCATCTTGATGCCATGCCGATGCGGGTTGTCGTGCGTCATGGCGCCCCAATAGTCCGGCCCCCCGGCAGCGCGATGCGAAAAAGCGCCACGAACGATGATGTGCTGTCCACCCGCGAAGCCGCCGAGCAACTCGGCGTTGCCTTGCGTACGGTGCAGTTGTGGGTTGAAAGCGGTGTGTTGCCGGCCTGGAAGACCGCGGGCGGGCATCGCCGCATTTCCCGCGTGGCCGTCGAGCGGTTGATCGGCGAGCGCCGGGCCGCGTTGTCTGGCGACCCGGCCAGTGCGGTGCCGGCCGGCGCGGTGGTGGCTCGGCTGCAGGTGATGGTGGTGGAAGACGAGCCCGAACTGCTGCGGCTGTTCACCATGGTCATCGCGGGCTGGGACCTCCCCATCGACATCACGCCGGCGGTCAATGGCTTCGAGGCCTTGCTGCGCATGGGTCAGCGCTGCCCCGACCTGCTGGTCACCGACCTGAACATGCCCGGCATGGATGGTTTCAAGATGATCGCCTCGCTGCGGGGGGTCGGGCCCGCCTACGACGACATGGAGATCGTCGTGGTCACGGCGCTGTCCGAAGCCGACATCGAGCGGCGCGGCGGCTTGCCCGCCCATGTTTGCGTGTTTCACAAGCCGGTGCCGTTCGACGAACTGGAAGCGCTGGTCCGAGAGCGCGTCGCGGCGCTGACGGCCGCCGCCTGAGCGCCGTGGCGCTTGGCGCGCGCCGGGCCGGTGGACAGAGTGCGAAGCATCGGCCGGTTGACCGGGCCGCGTGTTGCCCGGAGGCCCCACGATGAAAACCGTGCTGATCGTTGAGGATCAGGCCGATATCCGCAAGCTGATCCGCATGACGCTCGAGTTCGAGCCTTATGAGGTCCACGAGGCCGCCAATGGCGCGGAAGGTTTGCGCCTGGCGATCGAACTGGCGCCCGACCTGATCCTGCTGGACGTGATGATGCCGGGCGAACTGGATGGCCTGCAGGTTTGCGCCCGGGTCCGCGCTCAACCTGCGTTGGCATCGACGCGGGTGCTGCTGCTGACGGCCCTCAGTCAGCCGCAGGACCGCGACGCCGGCCGGCAGGCCGGGCCCGACGCGACCCTGATCAAGCCGTTCAGCCCACTGCAGTTGATCGAGACGATCGATCGGTTGTTGCCACCGGCCTGACGCCCGACACCCGCGGTGCGGGTGCCATAATTATGGGCTGTTCACTTCGGAGCATCCAGTTGGATCAGCGTCACCCTCGGTGACCGTCCACGCCAGGCCAGGCTTGGGGTGAGGCGGTCCACGGCAATCTTCCCTCCCAAGACCTCCATCGACGGCCGCCCCGGGCCGTCGCTCCGCGCCGGAGAGCTGCATGCTCAATGTGTTCACGCTGGCCCAAGGCAGGCTGGTGCAGCAGGAAATCGAGAGCCCCGACCTCCTGGCGCAGGCCTTGCCGGTGTGGGTCGACCTCGAGTCGCCCTCGGCGATGGAAAAGGGCTGGATCACCGCCCGCTTCGGCCTGACGATTCCCGACAACATCGTCGATGACGACCTTGAGGAGTCCGCCCGCTTCTACGAAGAGGACAACGGCGAGCTGCACATCCGCTCCGACTTCCTGATCGACGACGACGTCACGCCGCGCAACGTGCGGGTGGCCTTCATCCTGAAGGACGGCGTGCTGTTCTCGGTGCATGGCGAAGACCTGCCGGTGTTCCGTCTGCTGCGCCTGCGCGCACGCCGCATCCCGGCGCTGATCGGCGATGCCAAGGACGTGCTGCTCAAGCTCTACGACGCCGACGCCGAATACTCGGCCGATGCGCTGGAAGGCATCTACGACAGCCTGGAGAAGGTCAGTGCGCGCGTGCTCAAGCAGGACGTGGACGACCGCGCCGCCGGCGAGGCGCTGTCGGCCATCGCCAAGGAAGAAGACCTGAACGGCCGCATCCGCCGCAACGTGATGGACACGCGGCGTGCGGTGAGCTTCATGATGCGCAGCCGGCTGCTCAATGCCGAGCAGTTCGAGGAGGCGCGGCAGATCATGCGCGACATCGATTCCCTCGACAGCCACACCGCCTTCCTGTTCGACAAGATCAACTTCCTGATGGACGCCACGGTGGGCTTCATCAACATCAACCAGAACAAGATCATCAAGATCTTCTCGGTGGCCAGCGTGGCGCTGCTGCCGCCCACGCTGATTGCCAGCATCTACGGCATGAACTTCAAGTACATGCCCGAGCTCAACCAGACCTGGGGTTATCCGATGGCGCTGGGCTTGATGATCTCGTCGGTGGCGGCGCCGTTCATCTACTTCCGCCGCAAGGGCTGGTTGCGGTAGGCGGGCACGATCTGACGATGTAACAAGGCGCACGGCTGTGCTAGCGTGCCAGCCGTCACGGCGCCGCCGCCGTGGGCCCGCCTACACTGAGCTGCCATGCCCTTTGCACCGCGCTTGTCCCGCCTGTTTGTTCCCCTCATGCTGGCGGCTGCGGCTGCTGTGGTTGCCGTGCCGGCCGCTGCGCAGTTCGCGATGGTGCCGTCACCGCTGCCGGCTGCGTCGCAAGCCAGCGAGGCCGCCACCGATGCGGAGTACCGCCAAGATGCGGCCAAGCATGTGTACGCGGCCTACCCGATGCGCATCTACAAGGGCCGCATGCCGCCGCTGCTGTACGGCGTGATGATCGTCGACACCGAGATCGACGTCGAAGGCAAGATCATCGATGTGCGCGTGCGGCGTCCTCCCGCCGCGCCCGAGGTGGGGCCGTGGGTGGTGGCCATGATCCGCAAGGCCGCGCCGTTTCCGGCGCCCGCCAAGATGGGCAAGGCCGTCTACACCGACATCTGGCTGGTGCACAAGAGCGGCAAGTTCCAGCTCGACACGCTGACCGAAGGCCAGAACTGACGCCTGGCCGCACGCAGCGCGACGCCAGCAGGCGCGATCAGCTGCCGGCCCGCCGCTTCAACCAGCGCATCAGCACGCCCAGCACGGGCAGCTTTTCGTACAGCTCCTCGGCGGCGTCCCAATAATCGCGGTGCATCGCCACCCGGCCGTCGCTGTCGAAACGCAGGTGGCTGGCGCCGTGGATGCCCATAACCGCCGCGCCGGCGCCGCGGGCGCGGAAACGGAAGTCCCAGGTCAGGAAGCAGTCGTCGCCGCTGGCCACGATGGCCAGCACCTCGAAGCGTGGCGCGTCGAGCTGCTTGAACATGTGGCCGAAGATGCGGGCGATGGCGGCCACGCCCTGCACCTGGTTGAACGGGTCCTTGAAGCGTGCGCTGTCGGCATAAACGCCGCGCAGCGCCGGCAGGTCGGCGGGCACCAGGGTCTCGTACAGCGCCACCACGCGCTGCACGCGCGGGTCGGGGTGGCGCGAGGCGGTGGCCTCAGACACGGACGGCGCGGCGCACGGCGCCGAAGTACAAGCTGTCGGGCAAGGGCCGCAGCGCCTTCAGCATGCGCGTGAAGCGCTTGGGGAAGTGGATCTCGAACTCGCCCTTCCCCCAGCCGCCCACGATCGCCAGCGCCGCCGCCTCGGGGCTCATCAGGGCCGGCATGTGAAAGCGGTTCTGCGCCGTCAGCGGCGTCTCGACGAAGCCCGGGTTGATCAGCGACACGCCCACGCCGCGGGCATGCAGGTCGAGGTACAGCACCTCGGCCAGGTTGATCAGCGCGGCCTTGGTGGGGCCGTAGGCCAGCGCATTGGGCAGGCCGCGGTAGCCGGCCACGCTGGACACCAGGCTCAGGTGCGCCGGCGTTCCGGCAGCCGCCTGGCGCAGCAGCGTGGGCAGCACCGCATCCAGCAGGTTGAGCGCGCCCACGTAGTTGATCTGCTGGTGGCGCAGCGCGTCGGCCAGGTCGAAGCTGGTGGCCTGCATGGCGCGGTAATGGCCGGCGCAGTACAGCACCAGGTCGATGCGGCCGTGCAACGCCAGCAGCTGGCGGGTGGCCTCGTGCAGGCTTTGCACGTCGGTGGCGTCCAGCGGCAGCGCCTGGGCGCCGGGGTGCTCGGCAACGAAGGCGTGCAACGCCTCGGCACCGCGCGCCGACACCGTGACCAACGCGCCCAGCTGGTGCAGCCGCGCCGCGGTGGCGCGGCCGATGCCGGTGGATGCACCGACCAGCCAGACATGCTGGCCGCGCCAGTCGGTGATGCGGGGGTTCAGGGCCATCGTGGGCTTTCGGGGCAGTTCAGCCAGGCAGGCGCTGGAAGGACAGCAGCACCTCGCCGAGCCGGATGCCGAACTTGCTCATCACCGCCCGGTTCAGCATCACCTGCTCGTCGACCAGGAACATCCAGTCGTCGAACTGCACCTCCCAGGTACGACCGTCGACCGGCAGCAGCAGGGTGTAGCGCCAGTTGAACGCGTTGCCGCCGGCCTGGCCCACGGCCTCGCCCAACACGTCGGCGGCGCGGCCGGTGTAGTGGCCGTCGGCGCCGCGCTGCAGCGTCCAGACGCGGGTCTCCTGGCGGCCGTCGGAGTAGGTGAAACGCTCGTCCAGCGTGCCGGTGTCGCCCACCCAGGTGCCGGTCATCTTCACGGTGAAGCGCTGCAGCACCTTGCCGCCGCGGTCGGTGACGATGCCGTGCGCCAGCAGCTTGCCGTTGAGGTACTGCTTGAGGTCGAGCTTGGGCGACTGGCTGGCGTAGTCGGCGGGCGTGGTGCTGGCGCAGCCGGTCAGGGCCCAGGGCGAGAGGCCGGCGAGCACCAGCAGGGCACCGGCGGTCCAGCGGCGAAGGGGCGACGAGGTGCAGTGGGTCATGGGCGATCCAGGTGATGTCGGTGGTGCCAGAGCAGCGCGGCGGCGCCGGCTTTCAGCAAACAGGGGATGGCGGCGTAGACGAGTGCCAGCGAGGTCAGCGCCGCCGCGTCGCGCGAGCCGGGCGCATAGCCCAGCGCCTGCAGCGCCGGCAGTGCCAGGCCGGCGGCCAAGGCCAGATTGAGCTTGTTGGCGCAGGTCCACCAGCCGAAGTAGTGGCCCTCGTGGCCCAAGGCGTGGCCGGCGCGCTGGATCACCCCGGTGAGCAGTGCGCTGGGGATGGCCAGATCGGCGCCCAGCGCGATGCCCGAGCCCACGCAGATGGCGACGAAGGCGGCGCCGTCACCAGCGCCCAGCCGGGTGGCCCAGACGAAGGCGGCGATCGCCAGGCCCATGCCCGTCAGCCAGCAGGGCACCAGCCCGAAACGCGCCACCGCCCGCACCCACAGCGGCATCGACAGCGCGGCGGCGGCAAAGTAGCTGCCGAGGAACAGCGGCTCCCAGGCCGGCGCCTGCAGCCGGTCGCGGATGAAGAAGATCACCAGGGTGGCCGGCACCGCACTGGCCACGCCGTTGAGCACGAACACTGCCATCAGCCGGCGGAAGGCCGGCACCCGCCACGGCAGCGCCCAGGCGCGCGGCTCGGCAGGCTGCCCCGGCCGCAGCAGGTGCGGCGGCGCGGCCCGGAACGGCGCGCCGCCCAGCGCCACCATGGCCAGCGCCAGGCCGCCGATGCACACCGCCACCATCACCGGGATGCCCGCCAGCGCCGGCAGCACGCTGGCGGCCAGCACACCGGCCAGCGACAGGCCCTCGCGCCAGCCGGCGATGCGCGCCTGCGCCGCATCGCCCCCGCCCAGCCGGGCGCCCCAGGCCTGGTGCAGCACGCCCAGCGCGCTGTAGCCCAGCGAGGTGACCAGCAGCGCCGCGGCGCACCAGGCGAGCAAGGCGTTGCTGCCGCGCACCGGCGGAAAGAACAGCGCGGCAAAGCCCAGCGCCATCAGCAGCGCCGCGGCGCCGGCCGCGGCCATCACCTGTGCGCGCGGGCGCGCCAGGCCGCGGTCGATCACCCGGCCCAGCCACGGATCGACCACGGCGTCGAGCGCACGCGCGCCCAGCAGCACCGCGCCCAGGCTGGCCAGCGGCACGCCCAGCTGCGCGGCGTAATGGTTCGGCAGCAACACGTACAGCGGCAGCGCGGCAAAGGCCAGCGGTGCGCCCAGTGCGCCGTAGCGCAGGCCGTCGAGCAGGCTGAAGGCCGCCGGGCCGGACGAGGCGCTGGCGCGCGGCGCCAGCGTGCCGCCGCTCACGGTGCGCCGCCCAGCAGCTGCGCGCGCAGCCGCGGTTCGGACGTGCGTGGCGAGAGCCAGATGCCGAAGAACAGCCGCGTGAAATCGGCGTCGGGCACCTCGCCGCGCAGCACGCCGTTGAGGAAGAAGCGCGCCGCCCGGCCCGGGCGCTGCACGCCGGTGAGCCGGTCGCCGCCGCGCACATCGGGAAACAGCCGGGTCATCGCCTGCAGCCAGCGCGCCGACTGCTCATCGCTGATCGCACCGATGCGCGCCATCTCCTGGAGCGAACGGCTGGCGATCTGCTCGCCCACCAGCGCGCGGGCGTAGATCAGCTCCAGCGCCAGTGGCTGGTCGGCGCCATCACCGGCCACCGGGGCCGCGCTCCACAGCCGCGCGTCGTAGATGTGCAGGCCGAAGAAGCGCATCACGCCGGTGCCGCGCCAGCGCGCGCCGGGCAGCTCGCTGGCCAGTTCGGGCGGCAAGGCGGCGGCCTGGGCGCTGCCCTGGGCGCGCGCCGACGTCACGCCGCCGATCAGCAGCGCGCCGGCCAGCGTGCTCAGGCAGTGACGGCGGGAGGGCTTCATCGGAGTACGCGTCAAGCCGCCGGCCGGCGCAGGGTGAACTGCATCACGTCAGTGGCGCCGCTGGCAAAGGCCGCCTCGCAGTACGCCAGATAGAACTCCCAGGTGCGCATGAAGCGGGTGTCGAAGCCCAGCCCGCGCACCTGCGTGTCCTGGTGCAGAAAGTCCTGCCGCCAGCGGCGCAGGGTCTCGGCGTAGTCGGGGCCGAAGGCCAGCTCACGTTCCACCTGCAGGCCGGCCTTGGCGGCCTCGGCGCGGAAGGCGCTGGGGCAGGGCAGCAGGCCACCGGGAAAGATGTACTGCTGGATGAAATCGGTGCCGGCCACATAACGCTCGAACAGCGCGTCCGCGATGGTGATCGACTGGATGCAGGCGCGCCCGCCCGGCTTGAGCTGGTCGTGCACCGTCTTGAAGTAGCTGGCCCAGTACTCGCGGCCCACCGCCTCGAACATCTCGATCGACACGATGGCGTCGAACGGGCCGTCGGCGATGTCGCGGTAATCCTGGAAGCGCAGCGTGGCGCGATCGGCCAGGCCGGCGTTGGCCAGCCGCTGCTGCCCGAAAACCAGCTGCTCAGCCGACAGCGTCACGCCGGTGACGTGGGCGCCGAAGTCGCGCGCCGCGCATTCGGCCAGGCCGCCCCAGCCGCAGCCGATCTCCAGCACCTGGCTGCCGGCGCCCACCTGACACTCGGTCAACGCGCGCCGCATCTTGGCCTGCTGCGCGCTGGCGGTGTCTTGACGGGTGTCGCCGTTGAACCAGGCGCTGGAATAGGTCATGGTCTCGTCCAGCCACAGCCGGTAGAACGGATTGCCCAGGTCGTAGTGCGCGTGGATGTTGCGCTTGCTGCCGGCGCGCGAGTTGCGATTGAACAGGTGGCGCATGCGGTGCAGCAGGTTGCCCCACCAGGTGCCGTAGACCACGCGCTCCATCGATGCGCGGTTGGCAATGATCAGCTGCAGCAGCGCCACCAGGTCGTTGGCGGCCCAGTCGCCGGCGATGAAGGATTCGGCAAAGCCGATGTCCCCCGAGCGCAGCACCGCATTGCACAACTGCCAGTTGTGCAGTCGCACGGCGGCATGCGGCTCGCCGGCCGCGCCGTTGCCAAAACGGGCCTGGCTGCCATCGGGCAGTTGCACGTCGAGCGTGCCCACCTGCAGGCTGCGCAGCAGGGCGAACAGGGCGCGTGCGGCTGGCGGCGCTGACGGCGGCAGCGACAGGGAGCGGGTGGCGGTGGTGGCTGAGCGCATCGGGGGGGTGCCTGGGGCCGGTGAAGGTGGGAACGTGATGGGGAGATGCGTGAAGCGGGATGCGGGAAACGTCAAGGTGCGTGGGCCGACGGCGTGGCCGCCGGGCCTTTGCCGAAGAACGGCACGCGCTTGATCAGCAGGCGCAGCGCCTGCCAGTGGATGCGCGCGATCACGCCCAGCGTCATCAGCGGCATGCGCCACAACGCGTGGCGCAAGCGGGCGGCGGTGAGCGGGGCCAGATCGCCGCTGACGCTGGTCAGCAGCAGCGGGCCCTCGGCGTCGTCGTGATCGATGCGGGCGACGGTGCGGCCGCTGCCATCGCTGCCGGCATCGCCGGTGCGCAGGAAGCGGAAGCGGTAGCCGCCCTCCACCAGGCAAAACGGCGAGACATGGAACTGCTTGCGGGCCACCAACTCGCGGCCCCAGGCCAGATCGGGGCCGGCCAGCAGATAACAGTGGCGGCCGCCGAAGGTGTTGTTGACCTCGGCGACGATGGCCGCCAGCGCGCCGTCGCTGCGGTGGCAATACCAGAAGCTGACCGGCTTGAAGGCCACGCCCAGCATGCGCGGGTAGGTGTGCAGCCACACCTCGCCCTGCGCGTCGGTGATGCCTTCGCTGCGCAGCAGCTCGTCGACCCAGGCCAGGCAGTCGGCGCGGCCGTCGCCGTGGTCGGCATCGTGGAAGCTGACCCAGCCGCGGCGGTTGCGCCGCAGCGTGGGTTCGGGCTGCGAACGCAACGCGCGCAGCGGCAGCAGCAGGAACCAGGTCGGGTAGTCGAAGGCGTGGTGCGTGGGCCGCAGCCGCTCGTGGCGCACCCGGCCGATGCCCAACTGCGGCCGGGCCGGCACCGAGCCGGTGGGCGTGGCGGCCGACGGGTTCATCAGGCCGCCACTCGCAGCACGGCCGACGCGTCCGCCCAGCGCGCGCGCAAGGCCTCGGCCACCTCCAGCCCCGACATCAGGCCATCCTCATGGAAGCCGTAGCGTGTCCAGGCGCCGGCAAACCAGACATGCGACTGCCCCTGGATCTGCGGCACCCGCGCCTGCGCGGCGATGGCCGCGGCGTCAAACACCGGATGCGCGTAGTCGAACTCACCCAGCACCGTGCCGGCGGCCGGCTCGCGGGTGGGATTGAGCGAGACCACCACCGGCTGCGTCCACGGCAGCGGCTGCAGGCGGTTGATCAGGTAGTGCAGGCAGACGGCGGACTGCTCCTGCGCCTGTGCCGGGGCGCGCACGTAGTTCCACGCGGCCCAGGCCTTGCGGCGTTGCGGCAGCAGGCCGGCATCGGTGTGCAGCACCGCGCGGTTGCGGTGGTAGCCGATGGCGCCCAGCACGGCGCGCTCGTCGGTGCTGGCCTGCGCGCCCAGCAGCGCCAGGCTCTGGTCGCTGTGGCCGGCCAGGATCACCTCGTCGAAGCGCTCGCTGCCGGTGTCGGTGTCGATCCACACGCCCGCGCCGGCGGTGGCTGGCGGCACGCGGCGCAGCGCGCGCACCGGCGTGTTCAGCCGCGCATCGGGGATGCGGGCCAGCATGCGCCGCACGTACTCGCGCGAGCCGCCGCGCACCGTGTGCCACTGCGGCCGGTCGGTGACGCGGATCAGCCCGTGGTTGTGACAGAAGCGGATCATCGTGGCCACCGGAAAGCGCAGCATCTGATCGGTGGGGCAGCTCCAGATGCAGCCCAGCATCGGCAGCAGGTACCAGTCGCGGAAGGCGTTCGAGAAGCCGCGCTCGACCAGGAAATCGCCGATCGGCTGCTGCAGCGAGACCTCTTCGTTGCGCTCGGCGATCGTGGTGGTGATGCGGTTGAAGCGCATCAGGTCGCGCAGCATGCCCAGAAAGCGCGGGCTCAGCAGGTTGCGGCGCTGGGCGAACACGGTGTCGAGGTTGCAGCCGCTCCACTCCAGCCCGATGTCGGGCACCTGCACCGAGAACGACATCTCGGATTCGGCAGTCGGCACCTGCAGTTCATCGAACAACTGCACCAGCCTCGGGTAGGTGGCGTGGTTGAACACCAGGAAGCCGGTGTCCACGCCATGCGTCAAACCATCGAGCGTGACGTCGACCGTGTGCGCATGGCCACCGAAGTGGCTGTCGGCCTCGAACAGCGTGACCTGGGCGGCATCTGCCAGCGACCAGGCGGCCGACAGGCCCGAGATGCCCGAGCCCACCACGGCGACACGGCGCGGGCCGTGAGCCCCGACGCCGGTCAAGACACGCTCCGGGCGGGGCGGTGGGGGAATGAAAGGGCCGTGCAGCGCCCTGAAGCCAACGAGGGAGGGAGGGAGGAGGAGGAGAAGTGCCTCAGGATTTCACTTCGGAGATCCGAAAGGCTGCACGGCGCAAAAACGGGGTTGATCGACACATCGGCTTGATCGGGCTTCTGGCCCGGCCCCGCCGCTGCCAGCTTTATCGGCCGGCCAACACCACTATGGAGCGTCAGTGTGTGGAAAGGTTCCGTGTTCGGGCGGGCGGTGGGGCGTGGGGTTGTCGTGTCGAAGGCCATGGTCTTTTGGGTCTTCATTTGAACTGATGAGTTCAATTCTGACTTCATGGTCTCACTTTGCCCTTAGTAGTTTCTCCAAGTCCTTCAGGAATCTGGGGTCTTGCGGATCGATCGCCGAGGCGTGGCTGATCACCATGTCGCCCTGCCGGCTGATCAGGTACTTGTGGAAGTTCCACTTCGGCATCTGGCCGCTGCGCTGCGCCAGGCCGGCGAACAGTGGGTTGACCTGGCGTCCGGTGCCCGGCGCCACATGCGATTTGGCGAACATCGGGAATTTCACGCCGAAGGTGTTTTCGCAGAAGGCAGCGATTTCGGCGCCGCTGCCGGGCTCTTGTTGTCCGAAATCGTTGCTGGGAAAGCCCAGCACCACCAGGCCGCGGCGGCGGTAGGTGGCGCCCAAAGCCTCCAGCGATTTGTACTGGCCGGTGAAGCCGCAGTAGCTGGCGGTGTTGACCACCAGCACCACCTTGCCGGCGTGCTCGCACAGGTTCACCGGCTTCTCGTCCTGCAGGCGGGGCTGGGTGTGCTGCAGCAACGCCGGGCAGGCGTTGGGGGCAGCGCGGGCGGCGGGCAGCAGGCTGGCGGCCAGGCCGGCGAAGATCAGGAAACGGCGCATGGGGTCCTTCTACGGTGCAGGGGGCCAGGTGTCAGCGGGCCGGGCCAGCCGCCCCCCCGGGCCCCGGGGTTGCTTGATTTCGGTTTGGGGCTGGGAGGGGTGCCACCCTAGAATCATGCATTGGCTACGGAAAGACCCTCATGCTCTACCCTGAACTTTTCAAGCAGCTCGAAGCCGTGCGCTGGAACATGGACAGCGACATCCCCTGGGCCCAGTTCGATGCCAGCAAGCTGACCGAAGCCCAGGCGCAGACCATCAAGATGAACGCCATCACCGAGTGGGCGGCGCTGCCGGCCACCGAGATGTTCTTGCGTGACAACCGCGATGACAGCGATTTCTCGGCCTTCATGAGCGTGTGGTTCTTCGAGGAGCAGAAGCACTCGCTGGTGCTGATGGAATACCTGCGGCGCTTCCGGCCCGACCTGGTGCCCACCGAGGCCGAACTGCATGCGGTGCGCTTCGAGTTCGACCCGGCACCGGCCCTCGAGACGCTGATGCTGCACTTCTGCGGCGAGGTGCGGCTGAACCACTGGTACCGACGCGCCGCCGAATGGCACACCGAGCCGGTGATCCAGCAGATCTACGAGACGCTGGCCCGCGACGAGGCCCGCCACGGCGGCGCCTACCTGCGCTACATGAAGCGGGCGCTGACCAAGTTCGGCGACGAGGCGCGTGCCGCCTTCACCAAGGTGGGCGTGCTGATGGCCAGCGCACGCCGCACCGCGCAGGCGCTGCACCCGACCAACCTGCATGTCAACGAATCGCTGTTTCCGCGCGACACGATCCAGAGCCGGCTGCCCGATCCGGCCTGGCTGGAGCATTGGCTGGACACGCAGATCCAGTTCGACAGCGTGTGGGAGAACAAGGTCGTCGACCGCATCCTGCACAACATGAGCCTGCTGATGGAGCGCAGCTTCGCCAGCGTGCAAGAGCTCAACCGCTACCGCAAGGAAGTGGCGGCGCGCGTGGCGCAGGCCGCCCTGGCGGCAAAGGGCCCAGGCGCGGTGCCGGCCTGAACGGCTGCGCTTGCTTCAACAAAAAAGCCGGCCCCGGGCCGGCTTTTTGCTGGGCGCGACGGGTGCGCGCCGTGCGGGGCGCGTCAGCCTTGCTTGGCGGCCGCCGCGGCAGCGGCCATGCGGGCGGCGTCGGCCTTCTTGTCGGCGTCCACCTTCTGCGCATGCGGGCGGGCACCGATCAGCGCTGAATAGCCCTTCCAGTCGATGCCGGCCGCCGCCAGCAGGTCTTCACCCAGCACCTTCTTGGTGGCCAGCGCCACCAGCGGCAGGCTGACGTAGGCGGCGCAGTCGGCGATGGTGAAGCTGTCGCCCCCCACGTAGGGGCCGAACTTGGCGATGCGCTTGAACGCGGCGATGTTCTTGGTCAGCTGCTTGCGCACGCGGTCTTGCACGTCCTGCGCCACGCTGCCGCCGAAGAAGGCCTGGGCGTACAACTCGCGCGCCACCAGTTCGAGGTGCAGGTCGATGAACACCGTCAGCTCGCGCACCTTGGCCGCGGCGAAGGGGTTGGCCGGCAACAGCGGCACCGCGGGGTAGGCGGCTTCCAGGTAGTCGACGATCACCTGGCTCTCGCACAGCGCGCCTTCGTCGGTGCGCAGGAAGGGCACCTTGCCCAGCGGCGTGGCACACAACACGGCCTCCTCCTTTGAGCCGGTCATCACCAGTTCTTCGTTGAACGGGATGCCTTTTTCCAGCAAGGCCAGCTTGACCTTGTTGTAGTAGTTCGAAACCGAGAAACCGCAGAGGGTGAGCATGGGATGAGTCTCCGTGTAGGGGTGGGCGCGCCGAGTCTAGGTGCGGCCCGTCCCCGGCGTGCTTCGCGCAGGTGACAGGCCGGGCGCCGCCGTGGCCGCGGCCTTGGGCGGCGGCCGGTTCACCAGCGCGATGCCCACCACCACCGCTGCGCAGGCCACGCCCAGGCGCAGTGTGAGCGGCTCGCCCAGCATCAGCACACCGGCCAGCAGGCCGAACAGCGGCGTCAGCATCGTGAAGGCGGTGACCCGCGTGGCCGGGTAGCGGCGCAGCAGCCAGAACCACAGCAGGTAGCTGGCGAAGGTGACCACCACCGTCTGGAAGCCCATCAGCAGCCAGGGCCGCAGGCCCAGCCCGCCCGGCGCGGGCCAGACCTCGCCGGCCAGCAGCGAGGCCGCCACCAGCAGCGGGCCCGAGACGGCCAGCTGGTAGTACAGCGTCTGCACCGGCGAGGCGGTGGCCAGCCGGCTGGCGCGGATGGTGAGCGTATTGGCGCCCCACAGCAGCGCGGCCAGCAGGCCCAGTGCGTCGCCGATCCAGCGCTGCGCCTGGCCCGGGCCGGCGCTGTCGGTCAGGCCTTCGGCAAAGGCCCAGGCCACGCCACTGAAGGCCACGCCCAGCCCCAGCAGTTGCAGCGGCGTGGGCCGCTCGCTGCGCGCCACCAGCGGCATGCCCAGCGCCACCACGAAGGGCGCGAGGTAGATGAACACGATCATGCGCGAGGCCTCGGTGAACTGCAGGCCGACGAAGATGCAGGCGAACTCGAGCGCGAAGCTGGTGCCCGCCAGCAGGCCGCCGGTCAGCGTGCCGTTGCGCATCGACAGCGAGTGGCCGCGCCAGCGCGCCCACAGCGCCACCAGCAGCGCCGCGCCCAATGAGCGCAGGCCCGCCTGCAGCAAGGGTGGCAGGTGCTCCAGCGTGAGCTTGGTGATGCTGTGGTTCAAGCCCCACAGCGCGCAGCAGATCACCAGCGTGATCACGGCCACGCCGTCGAGATGGGTCTTGCGATCGGTCATCGATCGATCCTACGGGCCTGCGCCCGGGTGGCGGTCTGCATCGCCGCCCACCCCGCAGGCCAGCGCGCACAGCAGGCCGGCCGCCGCGCCGGTGGCATGCGCCAGCGGTGCGATGGCGATGTCCCAGCCCGGCACCTGGCGCAGTGGTCCTTGCCAGGGCGCTTCCAGCCCCAGCTTGAGCAGCAGCCCGGCGGCCAGTGCCGCGCCGATGGCCCGGCGCATACCCCGCCCGGCGCGCAACAGCTGCCAGACTGCCACCGCCACGCCGGCATGCAACACGCCCGACAGGCCGCCGTAGCGGGTGAGCTCAGGCTGCGCCAGCAGCGCCAGATGGGTGAGCGGCCAGGCCAGCGTCCAGGCCAGCGCGGCGCGCCGCCCGCACCCGGCCACCACGCCCAGCGCTGCGACCAGCGCCGTGCCCAGCAGGTTGGCACCCAGGTGCAGCGGGCTCAAGTGCACCCAGGCGGCGGTGACGGTGCGCCAGGGCTGGCTGAACGCCAGCTCCGGCTGCCAGCGCAGCGCGGCGGGATCGATGGCCTGTGCGGCCAAGGCACCACCGGCGGCCAGCGCAGAGATCAACCACCAGGCGCGTGTGTGCTCAGATGAAGACGGCATGCCACAGCGCCAGCACCGCGTCGCGCTCGGTGGCCAGCACCTCGGGCTCGAACTGGGTGGGCTGCTCGTCGAGCCGCGCCCGGTGCTGGGCGCGGCGCAGCTCGCGGTAGGCGTTGGCCGCCGCGTCGCCCACGCCCGCGGGCAGCAGGCCCACCTGCTCGGCGCGTTGCAGCAGCGCGATGTTGCCGGCGTTGTCCAGCAGCGTGGGGTGGCGCTGCCCCTCGGCCAGCACCAGGTACTGCATCGCGAACTCGGCGTCCATCATGCCGCCGGGGCTGTGCTTGACGTCGAAGCGGCCGGCGCGCACCGGCCGCGCGCTGCGCACCTTCTCGCGCATCTCCAGCACCTCGCGCCGCAGCGCCGCGGGGTCGCGCGGGGCGGCCAGCACCTGGCGCCGCACCGCGTCGAAGCGCTGCGCCAGCGCGGGCGATCCGGCGCAGAAGCGCGCGCGGGTCAGCGCCTGGTGCTCCCAGGTCCAGGCGGTGTTGCCGCCGCGGCCCACCTGGTAACGCTCGAAGCTGTTGATCGAGGTGACCAGCAGCCCGGAGTTGCCGTTGGGCCGCAGCGCGGTGTCGATGTCGAACAGCTCGCCGGCGGCGGTGCGCAGCGTCAGCCAGGTGATCAGCTTGCGCACGAAGTGGCCGTAGACCTCCTGCGCCCGGTCGGCGTCGGCTTCGTCGGCATCGTCGTAGAGGAACACCACGTCGAGGTCGCTGCCGTAGCCCAGCTCCTTGCCGCCGAGCTTGCCGTAGGCGATGACGGCGAAGTTGGGGCTCGCGCGGTGGTGCTGGCGCAGCCGCGGCCAGGCCCAGCGCAGCGTGCAATCCAGCGTGGCATCGGCCAGCGCCGACAGGTCGTCGGCCACCTGCTCGACGGTGATCAGGCCCTCGACGTCGCGCACCAGCGTGCGGAACACCTCGGCATGGTGGGCATGGCGCAACGTGTCGAGCAGTGCGTCCTCGTTGTCCTCGCCAGCGCGTTGCCAGGCGCTGTGGCGGCCTTCCAGGTCGGCGATGTACTCGGCCGGGTTGAAGCGCTCGTTGAGCAGGCGCGGATCGGCCAGCTCGTCGATCACGCCCGGGTGGCGCATCAGGTACTGCATCGGCCAGCGCGCCAGGCCCAGCAGGCGCAGCAGCCGGCGCAGCACCTCGGGCCGCTCGGCCAGCAGCGCCAGGTAACTGTCGCGGCGCAGCAGCGGCTCCAGCCAGTCGATGAAGCGCAGCGTGCTGGCCTCGGTGCAGGTGTCGTCGGCGATGCAGGCGGCGGCGCGCTGCACCAGCTTGCCCAGCCGCAGCCGGGCCTCTTCGCGCAGCGCCAGCACGCGCGGGTGCTCGCGCCATTTCGCCACGCGCGCGCCCAGGCCCGAGGGCAGCTTGTCGAGCAGCAGATCGCTGTCGATGGGTAGCGGGCCGGGGCCGCAGTTCTTGCAGCCGTTGCGGTTGCCGTTGGCCGCCGGATCTTGCCCGTCGTGCAGCAGCGCGTCGAACTCGTTGGCCACCAACTCGCGGATCTCGCACAGCCGGTCCAGCAGTTCGCAGGCTTCGGGTTTGCAGACCGACAGCCCCATCGACGCGGCGATCCAGGCCAGGTCGCCATCGTGCGTGGGCAGCAGATGGGTCTGCTGGTCGTCCAGGTACTGGATGCGGTGCTCCACCTGGCGCAGGAAGACATAGGCCTCGCCCAGCTTGACCGCGGTGTCGGGCTTCATCAGCCCGCGCGCGGCCAGCTTGTGCAGGCTCTTGAGCGTGCTGCGGGTGCGGATCTCGGGGTACTGCCCACCGCGCACCACCAGCAGCAACTGCACGATGAACTCGATCTCGCGGATGCCGCCGCGCGACAGCTTGACGTCGTTCGCGCGCTCGGGCCGGCCGGCGGCTCGGCGCTGGGCTTCTTCGCGGATCTTGCGGTGCAGCTGGCGCAGGCCCTCGAAGATGCCGTAGTCGAGGTAGCGGCGGTAGACGAAGGCGCTGACCAGGCTGCGCAGCGGCAGCGCCCGGCCCGAGGCCACCGACGCGGCCGGCGCCACCACCCGGCTCTTGAGCCAGGCAAAGCGTTCCCACTCGCGGCCCTGCACCAGAAAGTATTCTTCCAGCATGCCCATGCTGACCACCGGCGGGCCCGAGTTGCCGTTGGGCCGCAGCGCCAGGTCGACGCGGAAGACGAAGCCGTCGTCAGTGGTGTCGCCGATCAGCGCGTACAGCCGCTTGGCGACGTTGGCAAAGTACTCGTGCGCGCTGATCTTGACGGGGCCGCTGGTGTGCCCGTCGTCCTCGTAGACGTAGATCAGGTCGATGTCGGACGAGACGTTCAGCTCGTGGGCGCCGAGCTTGCCCATGCCGACGATCCAGAAGTCGATCACCTGGCCCTGGGCATCCAGCGGTGCGCCGCAGCGGGCGTCTTCTTCGGCGCGGGCGGCGGCCAGCGCGATCTCCAGCGTGGCCGCGGCCAGCGCCGTCATCGCGCGGGTGACGTGTTCCATCGGCGCGGCCTGTTCCACGTCCAGCACCGCCAGGCGCTCGAGCACCAACTGGCGCGCCACGCGCAGCGCCGAGGGCAGCGGCCGGCCGTCGGCCTGCAGCCGCTGCACCAGCGCGCTGATGACGGGCGCATCGGGCAGGCCCGGTGGCAGCAGCGGCAGCTCCGCGGCATAACGCCGGCGGATGCGCTGCACGAATCGGCTGTGGTCGGCCGCGGCCCGGATCGGGACGCCCGGTGTGTCGCTTGGGTGAAGTTCGGAACCCATGGTCGCGCCGGGGCTCTGTGCTAGATTGAGCCGCAGCCCGGGCCACTGCTGCCGCAGCGCATCGCACCGCTAGGCCTGCGCAGGCGGTGGTCCATCGCTGCGCGCCGGTTCTCGCTCCTCATCCATGCCCCTCTCGACGATGTTTGCTGCGGTGCGCGCCTCGGCCGATGGCCGCGCGCGCCCTTTCTGGCACGCTCCCTGGCGCGTGCTCTGGCACGGGGCCTGGCGCATCACGCTGGGGCTGTTGTTGTTGACGTGGAGCCTGGCCCTGCTGGCCTGGCTGACACTTCACTGGCTGATTCTGCCCCGTCTGGACGAATGGCGCCCGCAGGTGGAGGCACAGGCCGCGCGGGCATTGGGGCATCCGGTGCAGATCGGCCGCATCGCCGTGCACAGCTCGGGCTGGGTGCCGGCCTTCACCCTGCACGACGTGGTGCTGCGCGATGCGCTCGGCCGCGACGCGCTGCGCCTGCCCCGGGTGTCGGCGGCGCTGTCGGTGCCGTCCATGCTGGCGCTGCGGCTGCGCTTCGACCAGCTGCTGATCGAGGACGCGCGGCTGGAGGTGCGGCGCGATGCGCGGGGCCGCTGGTCGGTGGGTGGGCTCGACATGGCATCGGCCGGGGCGTCGGTGGATGGCAGCGAGGCGGCCGACTGGCTCTTCGAGCAGCACGAGGTGCTGATCCGCGGCGGCACGCTGCGCTGGGTGGACGAGCAGCGCGCCGCGCCGCCGTTGCAGCTGAGCGAGGTGCAGCTGCTGCTGCGCAACCGCGGCCGCCGCCACGAGCTGCGGCTCGACGCCACGCCGCCCGCCGACTGGGGTGATCGTTTCTCGATCGTGGGCCAGGCGCGTGGCGCGCTGCTGTCGCGCGCCGGTGACTGGCAGCGCTGGAAGGGCACGCTGTTTGCGCAGCTGCCACGCGCCGACGTGTCGCAGCTGCGCCGCCATGTCGACCTGCCGATCGACCTGCAGCAGGGCGAGGCCGCGCTGCGCGCCTGGGTGGATTGGGACCGCGGCCTGCCGCAGGCGCTGACGCTGGACGCGGCGCTGCGCAACGTGTCGGTGCGGTTGGACCCGGCTCTGGAGCCGGTGGCGCTGACCACGTTGACCGGCCGCTTCGTGGCCGAGCGCCAGGCCGGCGGCACCCGGCTGGCGATCCAGGGCCTGGGCTTCACCACCGCCGATGGCGACGTCTGGGCGCCCAGCCAGATGGCGCTGCAGTGGCAGCAGTCGGCGGCGCCGGTGGGCGTGGCCGGGGCGGTCTCTGCGGCCGCTTCTGCGGCGCCTTCGGCTGCTGCAGCCTCTGCGGCGCCTCGCCCGGTGGACGGCGGCGAGTTCAGCGCCGACCGGCTCGACCTGGCGCTGCTGGCCGAACTGGGCGAGCGCCTGCCCATCGGCGCCGGACTGCGCCAGCTGCTGCAGCAGCTCAACCCCGAGGGCACGGTGGGTGCGCTGAAGGCGCGCTGGGCCGGGCCGCTGGACGCACCGCGCAGTTATTCGGCGCGCGCCAGCGTCAAGGGCCTGGCGATCGCCGCGGCGCCGTCGCCCGAGCCCGGTGGCATCGGCCGTCCGGGCTGGCGCGGCGCCGATCTGGAGATCAGCGCCAGCGAGACCGGCGGCCAGGCCGACTTGACACTGGCCGATGGCGAGGTCGACCTGCCTGGCGTGTTCGAGCAGGCGGCGGTGCCGCTGGCGCAATTCAGTGCGCAACTGCAGTGGCGCATCGACGCCGCAGCGCCCGCGCCCGCCCGGCCCGGTGCGCCCAGCTCAGCCCCGGCCCCGGCTAGCGAGGCGCCGCCGCGCATCGAGGTGAAGGTGCTCAACGCGCGCTTCGAGAACGCCGACGCGCGCGGCGCCTTCAACGCCACCTGGCAGACCGGCGCCGACACCGGCTTCGGCAAGGCCGGCCGCTATCCCGGGGTGCTGGCGCTGCAGGGCACGCTGGCCGAGGGCCGCGCGCTGGCGGTGGCGCGCTACCTGCCGCTGGGCATTGGCGCGCACACCCGCAGCTGGGTGCAGCGCGCGGTGCAGGGTGGCGAGATCCGCAACGTGGCCTTCGGCGTCAAGGGTGACCTGTGGGACTTTCCGTTCGTCAACCGGCGCGACGGCGAGTTCCGCATCGCCGGCCAGGTGCAGGGCGTGACGCTGGCGCCGGTGCCCTCGGTGCCCGCGGGACAGGCGGGCGCCACCGAGCCGGCCTGGGAGTCCCCCTGGCCGGCCTTCACCGACGTCAGCGGCGAGCTGGTGTTCGAGCGCGATTCAATGCGTTTCCAGCAGGCCAGCGGCCGGCTGTGGGGCACCGAGCTGGCCGAGGTGCAGGGCCGCATCCGCGCGCTGTCCGACCACGCGCTGCTGGAGGTGGAAGGCCAGGCCCGCGGCCCGGCGGCCGACCTGCTGCGCTACCTGCGCAGCACGCCGCTGGCCGACTGGACCGACCATGCGCTGGATGCCGCCAGCGCCACCGGCACGGCCGAGCTGCGGCTGGGCTTGAACATCCCGCTGGCGCGCACCGCCGACAGTGCGCTCAAGGCCAGCCTGCAGCTGGCCGGCAACGACCTGCGGCTGCGGCCCGACGGCTTGCTGCTGGCCGGCGCCCGAGGGCGGGTCGACATCACCCACAAGGGGGTGCAGGTGGCCGGTGTGCGTGCGCAGCTGCTGGGCGGCGAGGCAGTGATCGACGGCGGCAGCCAGGCCGATGGCCGCCTGCGCTTTGCCATCAACGGCAGCGCCAGCGCCGACGCACTGCGCCGCGCGGCCGAGCCCGGCGCGGCGCAACGCCTCGCCCAGCGGCTGCAAGGCCAGGCGGCGTACCAGCTGCAGCTGGGTGTGGCGGGCGGCCGCGCCGATTGGCAGCTGGCGAGCAACCTGCAAGGCCTGGCCATCGACCTGCCCGAGCCCCTGAAAAAGCCGGCCGACGCGGTGATGGTGCTGCGCGCCGGCAGCGTGCCCGAATCCCGTGCGGGCAGCGCGCCCGATGCCCGCGCTGCCAACGGCGGCCCGGTGCGCGACCTGTGGCGGCTGGCGCTGGGCGCGCTGAAGGGCAGCGCGCTGGTCGAGACCACGTCCGCCGGACCGCGTCTGCAACGCAGCGCCTGGTCATGGGATGCGCCGCTGCCCGAGCCGGTGCCAGGCGGCCGTGCGGTGCTGGCGCTGCCGCGGCTGGACCTGGATGCCTGGCGCAGCGCGCTGGCCGACGCCAGCGGCCGCGCCACGCCCACGGTCGCCGCGGCCGCCGACAGCCCGTGGCTGCCGCAGCGGGTGCAGCTCAACACGCCCGAGCTGCTGGCGGGCGGGCGGCGGCTGAGCGGCGTCACCCTCGACCTGCAGCACCTGGTGGCACCGGGCGACGAGGTCTGGCGCGTGCTGGTGCAGGCCGACCAGACCGCCGGCACGCTGGAGTACCGCGAGCCGGCGTCGGCCGGGGCGCAGGGCCGCATCAAGGCGCGCTTGTCGCGGTTGTCGCTGCCGCCGGCCGAGGCGCAGACGGTGGCCGACTCGATGGCCGGCCTGCTCGAGCGCGCACCGGCCGGCGTGCCGGCGCTGGACATCGAGATCGAGGATTTTGAGCTGCGTGGCAAGAAGCTGGGCCGGCTGGCGGTGGAGGCCGTCAACCGCGCTGGGGGCGACGCGCCGGGCGCACGCGCCCAGGTGCCTGAATGGCAGCTGAACCGGCTGCAGCTGACCAACCCCGACGCGCGGTTGGCCGCCACCGGCCGCTGGCAGGCGGTGCCGGTGGCGACCGGTGCAGCGGACAGCCCGCGCCGGCGCATGCTGATGGAGTTCAAGCTCGACATCGACGACGGCGGCGCGCTGCTGCAGCGGTTGGGCTTTGGCCGTGTGGTGCGCGGGGCCAAGGGCCAGATGAAGGGCACGCTGGGCTGGGACGGCTCGCCGCTGGATTTCGACCTGCCCACGCTGGGCGGGCGGCTGGCGCTGGCGCTGGAATCGGGCCAGTTCCTGAAGGCCGATGCGGGTGCGGCGCGGCTGCTGGGCGTGTTGAGCCTGCAGGCGCTGCCGCGGCGCCTGCTGCTGGACTTTCGCGACGTGTTCCAGGCGGGCTTCGCCTTCGACAACCTGACCGGCGACGTGCTCATCGCCAACGGCGTGGCGCACACCGAGAACCTGCGCCTGCGCGGCCTGCAGGCGCTGGTGCTGATGGCCGGCAGCGCCGACATTGCCCGCGAGACGCAGAACCTGCAGGTGGTGGTGCTGCCCGAGCTGAACACCGCCAGCGCCTCGCTGGCCTATGCCGCCATCAACCCGGCGGTGGGGCTGGGCGCCTTCCTCGGCCAGTGGCTGCTGCGCGAGCCGCTGCGCCAGGCCAGCGCGCGCGAGTTCCACATCACCGGGCAGTGGGACGATCCACAAGTTCAGCGCATCGAGCGCAAGCTGCTCGATCCGCTGCCCGCCTCGGCCGCGCCCGATGCCCCGGCGACGGCGGCGCCAGCCGCAGCGGCCGCCGCGCCCCGCAACCCTCCGTGAAAGGCCTTGGGCCATGACCGACACCCTGAACGTGGCCGCCCTGCAGATGGTGTCCACGCCCGATGTGGCCAGCAACCTGGCGGCGGCCGGCCGGCTGATGCAGCAGGCCGCCGATGGCGGCGCGCGGCTGGTGGCGCTGCCCGAATACTTCTGCCTGCTGGGCCGCAACGACCGCGACAAGCTGGCCATTGCCGAAGCGGATGGCGATGGCCCCATCCAGGCCCACCTGGCCGCGGCCGCGCAGCGGCTGGGCCTGTGGGTGATCGGTGGCACGCTGCCGCTCAAGACCGACGACCCCGAGCGGGTGCGCAACACCTGCCTGGTGTGGGGACCCGATGGCGAGCGGGTGGCGCGCTACGACAAGATCCACCTGTTCGCCTTCGACAACGGCCGTGAGCGCTACGACGAGGGCCGCGCGCTGCAGGCCGGCAGCACGGCGGTGACGATAGCCGTGGACGGCTGGCGCGTGGGCCTGTCGGTCTGCTACGACCTGCGCTTCCCCGAGCTGTACCGCGCGCTGATGCGAGATCCCAAGGGGCCCTGCGACCTGATCGTGGTGCCCTCGGCCTTCACCCACACCACCGGTGCGGCGCATTGGGAGCTGCTGCTGCGCGCCCGCGCGGTCGAGAACCAGTGTTACGTGCTGGCGCCGGCACAGGGCGGCCTGCATGAAAACGGCCGCCGCACCTGGGGCCACAGCCTGTTGTGCGACCCCTGGGGCGAGTTGCTGGCCTGCCAGGACGAGGGCGAGGCGGTGGTGGCCGGAGCGATGAGCCGTGAGCGCATCGCCAGCGTGCGGCAACAACTGCCGGCGCTGGCACACCGGCGCCTGTGACGCGGCCGTTCAGCCCAGCGCCGGCAGCGCGGCGCGCCGGGGCAGGTCGGCGCCGCGGCGGCTGCAGGTCAGCGCCGCGGCCTGCGCGGCAAAGGCCAGTGCCTCGCGCAGCGCTGCCAGGTCGATCTGCCGAAAGGCATCAGGCGTGAGCCGGCCAGTCTCGGCGGCCCAGGTCAGCAGCGCGGCCTGGAAGGTGTCGCCCGCGCCCACCGTGTCGATCACGTCCACCCGCACCGGCGGCATCTGCACGCTGCCGTGGCGGGTGTAGCCGATGGCACCTTCGCCGCCACGGGTGATCACCACCAGCGGTGTACCAGCGGCCAGTGCCTCGGCGGCGAACTGCGCCAGCGGCCGGCCGGGGTAGAGCAGTGCCAGGTCCTCGTCGCTGACCTTCAGCAGGTGGGTGCGCGGCAGCATCCACTGCAGCGTGTCGCGCCACACCGCCAGATCGGGTTCGACGTTGGTGCGGATGTTGGGGTCGTAGCTGATCAGGCAACGCTTGTGTTCACGCTCGACCAGCGCACGCTGGGTGGCACCCACCGGCTGCACCACCATCGCATAACTGCCGAAGTGGAACGCCTTGGCGGCGGCCGGGATGGCGGCCAGGTGCTCGGGCCGCAGCAGCCGGTCGGCCGCGCCGTGGCCGTAGAAGGCGTACGACGGCACACCGCGCGCATCCAGCCCGATCAGGCTCAGCGTGGTGGGCGCGTCCAGCCGCGCCACCGCGTCGGCGGCGATGCCCTCGTCGGCCAGCGCCTGCATCAGCCGGTCACCGGCAAAGCCGGTGCCGATGCCGCCGCAGAAGCCCACAGTCTGGCCCAGCCGCGCCAGGCCCAGTGCCACGTTGAACGGCGAGCCGCCGATGCGGCCGTCGAAGCCCAGGCCGGTGGGCGTGGCGCCGGTGGAGAACACGTCGAACAAGGCCTCGCCGCAGACGATGAACATGGGGGACTCCTTGGGGTTATCCATTAATCAATCAACTTGATTTATTAAATCACGGTGGGCAGAATGACGCCATCCGTTGAATCCCCAACGGCAGCGGCCACCGATGCGAGCGGCCCCACCCCTCTCCAGGAGACTGTTCCATGCGCACCCCTCTGATCGCTTCCGTGTTGTGTTTGGCCGCCGGCGCGGTGTTCGCCCAGGCCCAGCCGGTGATCGGCCTGATCACCAAGACCGAGACCAACCCGTTCTTCGTGAAGATGAAGGAAGGCGCCGCCGAAGCCGCCAAGGCCAAAGGCGCCAAGCTGCTGACCGGCGCCGGCAAGACCGACGGCGACAACGCCGGCCAGATCGCGCACATCGAGAACATGATCGCCGCCGGCGCCAAGACCATCCTGATCACGCCCAGCGACAGCAAGGCCATCGTGCCGGCGATCAAGAAGGCGCGCGCCAAGGGCGTGATGGTGATTGCGCTCGACAGCCCGACCGATCCGGTCGAAGCCACCGACGCGCTGTTCGCCACCAACAACTACCAGGCCGGCGTGCTGATCGGCCAGTACGCCAAGGCGGCATTGGGCGGCAAGCCCGCCAGGATCGTCATGCTCGATCTGTTTCCCGGCCACCCGGTGGGCGCGCAGCGCCACAACGGCTTCCTGAAGGGCTTCGGCCTGGCCGCGCCCGACGCCAAGAGCAACGAGCTGGGCAAGGACGCCAGCGTGGTCTGCATGGCCGACAGCTTCGGTGACCGCGCCAAGGGCCAGACCGCGATGGAGAACTGCCTGCAGAAGAGCGGCGACGTGAACCTGGTCTACACCATCAACGAGCCCGCTGCGGCCGGTGCCTTCAACGCCTTGAAGAAGGCCGGCAAGGACAAGGGCGTGGTCATCGTCTCGGTGGATGGCGGCTGCGACGGCATCAAGGACGTGGGCAAGGGCGTGATCGCCGCCACCAGCCAGCAGTACCCGCTGAAGATGGCCGCGATGGGCGTGGAGGCCGGCATCGAGTACGCCACGTCCGGCAAGAAGGTGGCCGGCTACACCGACACCGGCGTCACGCTGATCGCCGCCACGGCCATGGCCGGGGTGGACAGCAAGGACGTCAAGACCGGCACCGACCTCTGCTGGGGAAAGAAATAGCCCTCCCCCGAAGCGCCTTCGGCGATCCCCCTCAAGGGGGCGGCCCCAGCGGGCCGGCAGAGCCGGTCCCGCGGCGTCTGCTTGAGGGGCGCTGCTTCGCGCGCCTTGCCCGATCGGCGTGATTTGGCGTCTGTTGCGTTTTTCCACCCACCGAGGCTGTTGACATGAAGCTCCCTCCGATCGGCCAGCTCGGCCCCTTCATCGCGCTGCTGATTGCCTGCGCCTTCTTTGCGACGCAGAGCGACCGCTTTCTCACTGGCAGCAACCTCAGCCTGATCCTGCAGCAGGTGATGGTGGTGGGCGTGATCGCGATCGGCCAGACGCTGATCGTGCTGACCGCGGGCATCGACCTGTCCTGCGGCATGGTGATGGCGCTGGGCAGCATCGTGATGACCAAGGTTGCGGCCGACTTCGGCGTGCCCGCGCCGCTGGCCATCCTGTGCGGCATCGGCGTGACGGCGGGCTTCGGGCTGCTCAACGGCCTGCTGGTCACGCGCATCAAGCTGCCGCCGTTCATCGTCACGCTGGGCACACTGAACATCGCCTTCGCGATCACCCAGCTGTACTCCAACGCGCAGACGGTGACCGAGGTGCCGGCGGCCATGACCTGGCTGGGCAATACCTTCAACCTGGCCGGCACCGAGGTGGGTTTCGGCGTGGTGCTGATGATCGCGCTGTACCTGGGCGTGTGGTTCTGGCTGCGCGAGACGGCGGCCGGCCGACATGTCTACGCGGTGGGCAATAACCCCGAAGCGACGCGGCTGACCGGCATCCCCACCGAGCGGGTGCTGCTGGGCGTGTACGTGCTGGCCGGCGTGTTCTACGGCATCGCCTCGCTGCTGAGCGTGGCGCGCACTGGCGTGGGCGACCCCAACGCCGGCCAGACCGAGAACCTGGACGCCATCACCGCGGTGGTGCTGGGCGGCACCAGCCTGTTCGGCGGGCGCGGCGTGATCCTGGGCACGCTGGTGGGTGCGGTGGTGGTGGGCGTGCTGCGCAACGGCCTCACGCTGATGGGCGTGGCCTCGGTCTACCAGGTGCTGATCACCGGCATCCTGGTGATCGCCGCGGTGGCGGTGGATCAGTTGTCGCGCAAGAGCGCCCGCTAGACATGCAACCCCCGGCTTCGGGGTACCGAAGCCACCCCCCGAGGGGGTGCCGGTCGCCTTGGGGCGGCCCGGCGCCGACCGGCTCCTCTTCAAAAGGCAGGACATGACTTCCAACAGAATCGTGATGAAGGCCACCGGCCTGGTCAAGCGCTACGGCCAGGTCACCGCCTTGGATGGCGCCGACTTCGAGCTGCGTGCCGGCGAGATCCTGGCGGTGATCGGCGACAACGGCGCCGGCAAGTCCAGCCTGATCAAGGCGCTGTCGGGCGCGACGATTCCCGACCAGGGCAGCATCGAGCTGGACGGCAAGCCCATCCACTTCAAGAGCCCGATCGATGCGCGCCGCGTCGGCATCGAGACGGTGTATCAAGACCTGGCGGTGGCCCCGGCCATGACCATCGCCGAGAACCTGTTTCTCGGCCGCGAGCTGCGGCGAGAGGGCTTCCTCGGCAACGTGCTGCGCATGCTCGACAAGAAGAAGATGCTGGCGCAAAGCATCGAGCGCATGAACGAGCTGAAGGTCGGCATCCGCTCGATGACGCAGGCGGTGGAAACGCTGTCGGGTGGCCAGCGCCAGTGCGTGGCCGTGGCCCGTTCGGCGGCGTTTGCCGAGCATGTGGTGATCCTCGACGAGCCCACCGCCGCACTGGGCGTCAAGGAGGGCAACATGGTGCTCGAGCTGATCCGCCGCGTGCGCGACAAGGGCCTGCCGGTGATCCTGATCAGCCACAACATGCCGCATGTCTTCGAGATCGCCGACCGCATCCACGTGGCGCGGCTGGGCAAGCGCTGCGCGGTGCTGAACCCGAAGAAGATCAGCATGAGCGACACGGTGGCGGTGATGACCGGCGCGATGCCGCCCGAGCAGATCCCCGCTGAATGTCTGGCCTGACCAAGGTGCCACGATCATGTTGAAAGGCATCGACCCGTTGCTGAGCCCCGAGCTGCTGAAGGTGCTGGCCGAGATGGGTCACGGCGACGAGATCGTGATGGCCGACGCCAACTTCACCGCCGCCAGCTTAGGACGGGGCAAGCCGGTGATCAGCCTGCCCGGCGCGGGCGTTCAGCGCGCCTGTGAGGCGGTGCTGTCGCTGCTGCCGCTGGACGCGGCGGTCGCGCGGCCGGTGGCCTACATGAAGGTGTGCCACACGCCCGAGGGCTATTGCAGCGGCCTGCAGCGCGAGGTGATCGGTGCACTGGAAGCCGGCGGCCATGTGCAGCCCGGACAATGCGAAGCCATGGACCGTTTCGCCTTCTACGACCGCGTGAAGACCGCGTTTGCCATCGTGCACACCGGCGAGTTGCAGCCCTATGCCAACGTCATCCTCAAGAAGGGTGTGATCGGCGAGGCGCTACGTGCCTGATGCCGCCGGCCGCGCCGAGGCGGGATCGCAACGGCTGAAACCCCGCGGCTCCAGCCAGGGCGGGTTGCGCCAGTACAACGAGCGGGTGGTGCTGCAGGCCATCCGCCTGAATGGCGCGCTGCCCGGCGCCGAGATCGCCCGGTTGACGCACCTGACCGCGCAGACGGTGTCGATGATCAGCAAGCGGCTGGAAGCCGACGGCCTGCTGCTGCGCGGTGAGCCACAGCGTGGCAAGGTGGGCCAGCCTTCCGTGCCGCTGTCGCTGAACCCGGACGGCGCGTTTGCCGTGGGCATCAAGGTGGGCCGGCGCAGCGTGGACGTGCTGCTGGTCGACTTTGCCGGCGCGGTGCGACGGCGCTGGACATCGGAGTACCGCTACCCCGATCCCACGGCGTTGCTGGCCGAGATCGGTGCGCGGCTGGCCGAGATCCGCGCCGGGCTGTCGACGGTCGAGCTCGACCGGGTGCAGGGCGTGGGCATCGCCGCGCCCTTCAGCCTGGGCGGCTGGCAGACGCTGCTGGACATGCCGCCCGAGGTGGCCGCGCGCTGGCCCGGCATCGACCTGCACGCCGAGGTGGCGACCCTCACCGACTGGCCGGTGTCGCTGCTCAAGGACACCGCGGCCGCCTGCGTGGCCGAGCTGGTGGCCGGGCGCGGGCGCAGCATCTCCAGCTTTCTCTACGTCTTCGTCGACACCTTCATCGGCGGCGGCCTGGTGCTCGACAGCCATCTGCGCGCCGGGCTGCACGGCAACGCCGGCGCGATCGGCTCGCTGCCGCTGGCGCTGGCCGCGGCGGCGCGCATCGAAGCCGGCGGCGGCAAGGGGGCGTCGTCGGCCGGCCTGCCGGCACCGCCGCAGTTGCTGAGCGTGGCCTCGCTGCTCAACCTCGAGCTGCTGTATCACGCGGCCGGGCTGGCCATCGGCGCGGTGGCCGATGCGCGTGCGCTGCAGGCCCCGTGGCGCGCACACACCGAGGCCTGGCTGCAGCAGGCCGCGGCCGCGGTGGCGCTGGCGATCAACAGCGCGGCCTGTCTGCTCGACCTGGAAAGCGTGATCGTCGACGGCTCGTTCAGCCGCGAACTGCAGGCCGCGCTGGTGGCCGCGCTCGACGCGGCGCTGAACCGCTACAGCTGGGAAGGCGTCACCCGCCCCGCGCTGCTGCCCGGCACCATCGGCTCCGACGCGCGCGCGCTGGGCGGCGCGCTGCTGCCGCTGCACGCCAACTTCTCGCCCGACCGCGACCTGTTCCTGAAGATCGTCGCCGACTAGCGGTGGCGCCCCCCACGATCCGGGGGGACGCTCCGTGCAGGCCCGGGATGGGCCGCGGCGGCCGCCCGCAGCACACTCGGGGTCGGATGTTCAACACCATCGGGGTCACCATGCAGCGTCGTCCACGCGGCTTCACGTTGGTCGAGCAGCTCGCCGCCATCACCATCGCCGGCACCGCCTCGGTGGCCGCGCTGCCGGCGCTGGTCGAGTTCCAGGCCCAGGCCGAGCAGGCGACGCTGGCCAGTTTGGCGGCGGCGGCCGGCTCGGCGATGGTGCTCAACCAGGCCGGCTGCCTGGTCACGCAGCAGCGGCCGGTGCCCGGCAAGTGCGAGGCCGTCGACGATTGCCGGCAGGTGCAAGGCCTGCTGCTGGTCGATCTGCCGGCCGGTTATCACGTGGTGGCCCAGCCGCTGGCCGCCGATGGCCTGGCGCGGGGCGGCGACACCTGCCGGCTGCTGCGCGAGCGCGATGGCGCCAGCGCCGGCTTCTACGGGGTGGCTGCCGGCCATTGAGCGGGGCCTGACCGGCGGTTGCCGGTGCGTGGATGTGATGGCAGCGACGGCAGCGCGGCGGCGCTGCGGATCAGTCGCTGGTCAGATCGGCCAGGTTGGGGCCGCGTGTCACCTCGGGCTGCCCGGGGGCCGACCAGGTCACGCCCTCTTCGGCGGCCCAGCGTGGCAGGCTGCCATCGGCCAGCGCGCGGCTGATCACCGCATCGAGTGCCGGCCGCACGGTGGTGTCGCTGGCCAGCGTGACGAAGCCCAGGTTCACCCCGATCGAGCGCTGCCAGCCGGCCGCCACCAGCGGCGCGCGCGGGTGCTGCACCATCCAGCCGTCGAACAGCGCCAGCGGCATCAGCACGCCATCGAAGCGGCGCGTCGTGGCGCCGGCCGCCGGCGCGGCGGCCAGTTCGTCCAGCGGTTGCTCCTTCTGGCCCAGCGACACCAGCCGGCTGCGCAGCGCGCCCTGCTTCCAGCCCATCGCCACGGCGCCGCCCAGCGTGCCCGAGACCACGCCGATGCGCCGCTCACCCAGGTCGCCCAGGTGGTTCAGCGGTGGCGCGCCGGCCGGCTGCACCACGCCCAGCGCCGCGCTGAAGTAGGCGCGGCTGGGCGCCAGCGACTGCAAGGCGATGAAAGGTCGTTCGCGCTTGCGCTTGGCGCCGGGATAGTCGGGCGTGCGCGACTTGTCTCCCGCGGCCGCCGCAAAATCACCGGCCAGCAGCGGGAAGCCGCTGGCCGCGTCGCACAGGCCGGCCGACAGCAAGGCCGACACCTCGCGGGCCAGCGAGCTTTCCTTCTCGAACGAGGTCTCGAAGGGCAGCACCTTCAGCGGGCGGCCCAGCGCGTCGGCCGCGGCCTGCGCGATGCGCAGGTCCAGGCCGCGCGGCTGCCGGCCCACCAGGTGCGACAGCGGCGGGTTGTCGGCCGATACGCACACGGTGAGCGGCACGGGTTGGGCCCACGCGGCGCCGCACAGCAGGCCGACGGCCCACACCAGCGGCGCCAGGCGGCGCGCGCTAGTTCTCTTTGCCACCACGGCTGCCGATGTAGGCCCACAGCACGGCGATCTGCTCGGGCGTGAGCGCTTCCTTGAACGAGGGCATGTTGCCCTTGCCGTTGGTCACGCTGTGCTGAAAGCGCTCGGGCTGATCGACCGGGAACTTGCGCAGGTCGTACACCGTGGTGCCGGCGTTGATCATGTTGCGCCCGTGGCACTGGGCGCAGGTGCGGTGGAACTGCGCGCGCCCGGCCTCGATCTGCGCCGGCTCGAACTTGCCCGCTGTGGCCTGCGCCAGCCCGGCCACCGGCAGGGCCAGCAGCAGCCCCGCCATCCGCACGCACGCTGAGAAACCAAGCGGCCGCCGCGGAGCCGGCTTCGCCGGTCCGCCAGCGGCGCCCCCCTGGGGGGGAGCGCCAAAGGCGCTTCGGGGGGGGGTCATTTCAAGGCGAAGGTCCAAACGGACCCACCCGCAGGGGTGGCCGCCATGCGCTCGTCGCCCAGCACCGCCCATACGCCGCCGGCGCCGGCCACGATGGTCACGTACTGCTTGCCCTTGTGCTCCCAGGTGACGGGCAGGCCGATGATGCCGGTGCCGACGTTGAACTCGTAGAGCTTCTTGCCGTTGTTGGCATCCACCGCGATGAACTCGCCGGTGGCCGCGCCGGTGAACACCAGCCCGCCGCCGGTGGACAGGGTGCCCGCCATGCTGGGCTGGCCCGGCCAGGCCATCTGCCACTTGCTCTTGCCGGTCATCGGGTCGATGGCGCTGAGGTAGCCGTGCGTCTGGCCCTTGGTGAAGTTGACGCCGCGCAGGTTGACGCCCACGTACCACTCGCCGCGCTTGTAATCCTGCTTGGCGATCTGGTACGGCCACGACATGTTCAGCGTGTTGGCATAAGCCAGGCCGGTGGTCGGGTTCCAGGACATCGGCGTCCAGTTCTTGCCGCCCAGCACCGAGGGCCAGACTTCCACGTCCTCGCCGGCACGGGCGCGGCGGGTCACGTCGCTCTCGACCGGGCGGCCGGTGGCCATGTCGATCTTCTCGGCCCAGTTCACCTTCACGTACGGGTTGGCGGCCAGCAGCTTGCCGTTGGCGCGGTCGAGCACGTAGAAGAAGCCGTTGCGGTTGGCCTGCGCCAGCACCTTGCGCGGCTGGCCGTCGATCTTGATGTCGACCAGCATGCCCACCTCGGTGGCGTCGTAGTCGTACGGGTCGTTGGGGCTGAACTGGTAGTGCCAGACCAGCTCGCCGGTCTTCGGACGGATGGCCACCACCGAGCAGATGTAGAGGTTGTCGCCCAGGCGCACCTGCGGGTTCCACGGGCCGCCGTTGCCGGTGCCCCAGTACACCAGATCCAGATCCGGGTCGTAGGCGCCGGTCAGCCAGGTGGGGGCGCCGCCCTTGCTGTGGGTGTCGCCGGGCCAGGTGTTGCCGCCCTTCTGATCGGGCGCGGCGGTGGTGTAGAACTTCCACAGGTGCTTGCCGGTGGCCGGGTCCCAGCCGTCGATGAAGCCGCGCGTGCCGTACTCGCCACCGGCGATGCCGGTGATCACCACCCCGCCGGCGATCAGCGGCGCGCTGGTCATGGCATGGCCGTCCTGGTAGTCGGCGGCCTTCATCTTCCACAGCTGCTTGCCGGTCTTGGCGTCCATCGCCATGACGTGGGCGTCCAGCGTCACGCGGTAGAGCTTGCCGTCATAGATGGCCGCGCCGCGGTTCAGGATGCCGCAGCAGGCGTACTTGAACACGTCCTGCGGCAGCTCGATCTCCTGCTTCCACAGCTGCTTGCCGGTCAGCGGATCGAGCGCCACGGTGCTGTTGAAGGTGGTGACGTACATCACACCCTCATGCACGATGGGCTGGCTCTCCTGGCTTTGCGGGTTGTTCAGGCTGTAGGCCCACGTGGGCTGCAGCTTGGACGCGTTCTTGGTGTTGATCTGCTTGAGCGGGCTGTAGCGCTGGTTGTTGTAGCCCATGCCGTAGGTCAGGATGTCGCCGGGCGTGCCGGCGTCGGCCTTCAGCGCTTCAGCCGATTGCGCCAGTGCGGGCGATGTGCCCAGCTGGGCCAGGGCGGCCAGTGTGGCGGTGGCGGCCAGCCATCGGGTGATCTTCATCTTGTGTCTCCTCGTCGTGGGGGCGGCTTGCAGCCGTTGCGGCCGGCAGGGCGTGACATGCCGGTCTGCGTATGTTGGGTGTTGGCACACGGCTTGTCCATACGGCTCGGGCTTTCCCTAGTTCGCCGGGGGCCCGTGCGCTGCCTACAGTGCGCAGCGGGCCCTTGTCGGGCCGTGGCCGGCCACCCGGTGTTGCAGCGTGCAACACCGCCCCGGGCCAAAGTTGAGCCACCTCCGAGACAGACGGGACAGGCATGAACAGCATCTCCGATCTCCATGCACGCCTGCGCACCGTGCGTGGCCACTACCGCGTGTCGCCCTGGATACAGCCGCGCGACGACGAAGCACCGTTGCTGCGCTCGTGGCAACGCTGCAGCGATGCCGGCATGCGCGAGGGTGAGCGCATCAACTTCGAGCTGGTCTCGCGGTCGATGCTGGCCGAGCTGGACGATCGCCACGGCGAACTGGTGCGCAGCGCCCGCCCCGAGACCGAGCGCCTGGCCCATGCGCTGCGTGGCACCGGCTGCACGGTGCTGCTGTTCAACACCAGCGGCGTGATCATCGACCGCCTGTGCCACGAGGCGGCCACGCCGGCCATGCTGCTGCATGCCTCGCGCAAGGGCGTGAACGTGTCCGAGCGTTGTGTGGGCACCACTGCGCCGGCCATCTCCATCGCCGAGGGCCTGCCCTACCTGGTGGGGCGTGATGCGCATTTCTTCGACAACGTGCGCGCGTTCTTCTGCGTGGCCGCGCCCATCGACAGCCCCAGCGGCCAGCGGCTGGGCGCGCTCGACATCACCGCCTATGACAACGTGCCGGCCTTCGACATCTTCTCGCTGGTGGTGGATGCGGCCGCGGCGATCGAGAACAGCCTGTTCACGCCCGCGCGCGACCGGCTGCTGGTGCACTTCCATCCGCGCATCGAGCTGGTGGGCACGCCGATGGAGGGGCTGCTGCAGGTGGATGCCGAGGGCCGCATCACCGGCGTCAACCGGGTGGCGGCGCGGTTGCTGTGCCTGCCACGCGCGGCGCTGGTGGGCCGGGCTTTCGGCGAGTTGTTCGACCGCCGGCTGCAATCGCTGTTTTCACGCCCGGCGCGCCAGCGCGGTGATCTGGTGGAGATGCTGTCGTTGTCCGGCCTGCAGGTGATGGCGCGCTTCGAGGGTGAACCGGCGCAGGTCGCCACGGGCGCCGATTGGGCGGGCGGCACCGACGACAGCGCTGGCGCGCCAGACGAGCGCAGCTGCCCGCTGCCCACTGCGCCCGTCAACATGCGTGACCTGGAGCGCCAGGCCATCGCGCGCACGCTGGCCGCGCTGGACGGCAATGTCTCGGCCGCCGCGCGCCAGCTGGGCATCAGCCGCAACACCATCTACCGGCGTCGCAGCGGCTTGTCCTGATCACGCGGTCCGGGCCGCGGTACACCTGTCGCGCGTGCGGTGAATCGACTGCGGCGAAAATACGCGGTTTTGCCCTTTCCTTCTCGGCCAGGGGCCCCGCCGCCATGCTCGAACTGCTGACCAACCCCCAGACCTGGATTGCCTTTGCCACCCTGACGGCGCTGGAGCTGGTGCTGGGCATCGACAACATCATCTTCATCTCGATCCTGGTGGACAAGCTGCCGCCGGCGCGGCGCGAGCTGGCGCGGCGCCTGGGCCTGTTCATGGCGATGTTCATGCGCATCGGCCTGCTGCTGGTGCTGGCCTGGATCGTCGGCCTGGTGGCGCCGCTGTTCACGGTGCTGGGCCAGGAGATCTCGGGCCGCGACCTGATCCTGATCCTGGGCGGGCTGTTCCTGATCTGGAAGAGCACCAGCGAGATTCACCAGTCGCTCGAAGGCGAGGAGGGACATGGCCCCGGCGTCGTCGGCGCCACCTTCACCGGCGTGATCCTGCAGATCATGCTGGTCGACCTGGTGTTCTCGCTCGACTCCATCATCACTGCGGTGGGCATGGTCGACGACGTGCGCATCATGATCGCCGCGGTGGTGGCCTCGGTGGCGCTGATGATGCTGTTCGCCCGGCCGATCGGTCATTTCGTGTCCGACCACCCGACCATCAAGATGCTGGCGTTGTCGTTCCTGGTGGTGGTCGGCGTGGTGCTGGTGGCCGAAGGCTTCGACAGCCACGTGCCCAAGGGTTACGTCTACTTCGCGATGGCGTTCTCGCTGGTGGTCGAGATGATCAACATCCGCCTGCGCAAGAAATCGGCCAAGCCGGTGCAGCTGCACCCGCCGCACATTCCCGGCGATTGAGACCGCGCCGGCGGGCCTCGGCAGACTTCAACGGGCCTCAGACGCCCAGGAAGCCCGCCAGCGCCGGGCTGGCGGCCACGGCGTCGGCCTCGCCGGCCAGCACCACCTGGCCCTTCTGCAGCACCAGCGCGCGGTCGGCGCGGGCCAGCACCTTGCGGTAGTCGCGGTCGACGATCAGCGTGGCGATCCCCGCGCCGCGAATCTCTCCAATGACGCGCCAGATCTCGGCCACGATCAACGGGGCCAGGCCTTCGGTGGCCTCGTCCAGGATGATCAGCGCGGGGTGCGTCATCAGCGCGCGGCCTATCGACAGCATCTGCTGCTCGCCACCCGACAGCTGCGCGCCCAGGTTGGTCAGCCGCTCCTTCAGGCGCGGAAAGGTGTCGAGCACCTGTTCGTAAGGCCAGTTGCTGCGGCCGTCGCGGCCCGGGCGGGCGGCCATCACCAGGTTCTCGCGCACGCTCAGGTTGGGGAATATGCCGCGGCCCTCGGGCACGTAGGCCACGCCCAGGCGCGCCACCTCGTGCGGCTTGCCGCGCGACAGGTCTTGCCCGAAGAAGGCGATGTGGCCGTCACGCTGCGGCACATGGCCCAGCAGCGTGCGGATCAGCGTGCTCTTGCCCATGCCGTTGCGGCCCAGCAGGCCCACCGTCTCGCCGCGGGCGATCTGCAGCGCGATGCCGTGCAGCACATGGCTGGAGCCGTACCAGGCGTGGATGTCGCGCGCCTCCAGGATCAGTTCGGTGCCCGTCATCTCAATGACCCCCGAGGTAAGCGGCCTGTACTTCATGGCTGTTGCGCACGAAGTCGGGGCTGCCGCTGGCGATCACCGCGCCGTTGACCATCACGGTGATGGTGTCGGCGATGCGGAACACCGCGTCCATGTCGTGTTCGACCAGCAGGATGGCGTGGGCCGATTTCAGCTCGGCCAGCAGCGCAAGCATGCGCTCGGTCTCTTCGGCACCCATGCCGGCCAGCGGCTCGTCGAGCAACAGCACCTCGGGCGCGGTGGCCAGGCACATGGCGATCTCCAACTGGCGCTTCTGGCCGTGGCTCAGCAGGCCGGCCGGGCGGTCGAGCTGGTCGTCCAGCCCGGCGCGGGTGGCCGCGGCGTGTGCGGCGGCGGTGCTGGCCGGGCAATGCTGGGCGTTCTGCCACCACCACCACGGCTTCTGCGTGCGCGCCTGCGCGGCCAGCCGGCAGTTCTCGAACACGCTGAAGCCCGGGTAGATGGTGTTGCGCTGGTAGCTGCGGCCCAGGCCGGCGCGGGCGCGCTTGGGCTGCGACCAGGCGGTGACGTCCTGGCCCAGCAACTGCACCGTGCCGCCGGAGGGCGGGATCTCGCCTGACAGGATGTTGATCAGCGTGGACTTGCCCGCGCCGTTGGTGCCGATCACGGCATGCACCGTGCCGCGCGCCAGTGCCAGCGACACCTTGTTGACGGCCACCAGGCCGCCCCAGCGACGGCTGATGTCGGTGCCTCTCAGCAGGACCTCGGCTGCGGCGGTCATGGTGTGTCACCAGCGGAGGGCGCGCCGCGCCCGGTGACCGGCTTGCCCAGCAGCCGCTGGCGCCACAGCGCCGGCAGGCCCACCAGTCCGTTGGGCAGCAGCGCCACGCTGGCGATGATGGCCAGCCCCAGCCCCAGGTGCCAGTGCTTGGCGAAGTCGCCGAAGATCGCCTCGGACTTGAAGAACTCCTGCAGCAGCGCGAAGGCGAAGGCGCCGATCAGCGCGCCACGCAGATGGCCCAGGCCGCCCAGGATGATCATGATGAGCACCGCGCCCGACAGGTGCCAGCTCAGCAACTCGGGGTTGACGTAACCGTCCTTCACGCCGAACAGGAAGCCCGCCAGCCCGGCGATGGCGCCCGAGATCACGAAGGCCGCCAGCTTGTACGGATAGGTGGAGAAGCCGGTGGCGCGCATGCGCTGCTCGTTGGCCTTGATGCCCGCCAGCGCGCGGCCGAAGCGGCTGCGCAGCAGCACCGCCAGGAAGATGAACACCGCTGCCAGGCAGGCCAGCGTGAAGAAGTAGATCGCCAGCGGTTGATCGAGGTCGATCAGCGTGTTGCCGCCCGCGGCCAGCACCGGCTTGGCATCGAGGTAGATGCCGTCGGTGCCGCCGCCCAGCGGCGTGTCGTGCACCACGTAATAGGCCATCTGCGCGAAGGCCAGTGTCACCATGATGAAGTACACCCCCTGGGTGCGCAGCGACAGCGCCCCCATGAACAGCGCGTACAGCGCCGCTGCGCCCACGCTGGCCGGCAGCAGCCAGCCCAGCGAGACCGGCTCGTAGCCCGGCGCCAGCAGCACCGCCGCATAGGCGCCGATGCCGAAGAAGGCCGCATGGCCGAAGCACACCAGGCCGGTGGCGCCCACCAGCAGCTCGAGGCTCAGCGCGAAGATGGCGTAGACCATGATCTTGGTGACCAGGTCGAGGCCGTAGCTGCCCGCGGCCAGCGGGTAGACCGCCAGCGCGGCCAGGCACAGCGCGACGAAGGCGAAGCGTGATCGCGAATGGGTGTCGGCCATCATCCTGCCTTGAAGAGACCGCTGGGTTTCCACAGCAGGATCAGCGCCATCAGCACATACACCAGCACGCCGGCGGCCTGCGGAAAGATCACCTTGCCGAAGGTGTCGACCACGCCGATCAGCAGCGCGGCCAGCAACGCGCCGCGGATCGAGCCGATGCCGCCGATCACCACCACCACGAAGCAGATGATCAGCACCTGGTTGCCCATGCCCGGGTAGACCGAAGACACCGGCGCGGCCACCATGCCCGCCAGCACTGCCACCGCCACACCGGCGGCGAACACCACGCGGTACAGGAACTTGATGTCGATGCCCAGCGACTGCACCATCTCGCGGTTGGTGCTGCCGGCGCGGATCATCATGCCCAGCCGGGTGCGCGCGAAGACGAACCACATGCCCAGCGCCAGCGCCAGGCAGACGCCGGAGATGAACAGCCGGTACACCGGGTAGGTCATCATCTCGCCCAGCGGGATGGTGCCGGCCAGAAAGTCGGGCGGCTGCACGCCGTGCACGTCGTCGCCCACCAGCAGGCTGCGCAACTCCTCGAACACCAGGATCAGGCCGTAGGTCATCAGCACCTGCTGCAGGTGCTCACGCTCGTAGAGAAAGCTGAAGAACACCCACTCCAGCAGGTAGCCGAAGATCACCGCCAGCACCAGCCCGACGAACAAGGTGGCGAAGAAGCCACCGCCGAAGGTGCTGCCCACCACCGGCGCCAGCGCATAGGCCATGTACGCGCCGATCATGTAGAAGCTGCCGTGCGCCAGGTTGATGACGCCCATGATGCCGAAGATCAGCGTCAGCCCCGACGCCACCAGGAACAGCAGCAGCCCGTACTGCAGCGAGTTCAGGCACTGGATGAGGAAGGTGGCGAGGTCCATGAAGGCTCAGGTGCAGGCGTCAGGTGCAGGCGTCAAGCAACCGCCGTGGAGCCGGCTCTGCCGGTCCACTGGCGGTGCCCCCTTGAGGGGGCGCGCGCAGCGCGTAGGGGGTGGGCTCAGTTCACATCTTGCAGCCGCGGGCGGGGTCGGGGAGGACCTTGACGGCGATGCCCGTCATCACGTTCTCGCGCCCCTTGACCTCGCGCACGTAGAAGTCCTGCACCGGGTTGTGCGCCGCCGACAGCGTGTACTTGCCACGCGGGCTGTCCACCGTGGACTTGCGCATCGCCGCCACCATCGCGTCGCGCTTGCTGAAGTCGCCCTTCACCGCGTCCAGGCCGATGCGCAGCAGCTGCGCCGCGTCGTAGCCCTGCACGGCATAGACGTCGGGCTGCATCTTGTAGGCCACCGCATACTTGTTGCGGAAGTCGTTGTTGCGCGGTGTGTTGATGCCGTCGGCGTAGTGCAGCGAGGTCAGCAGGCCCTGGGCCGACGCGCCCTGTGCGTCCAGCGTGCCGTCGGTCAGGAAGCCCGAGCCCATCAGCGGCACGCTTTTCTTCAGGCCCGCGGCGTCGTAGTCCTTGACGAACTTGACCGCACCGCCGCCGGCAAAGAAGGCAAACACCACATCCGGCTTCTGCGACGCGATCTCGGTCAGCAGGGCCTGGAACTCGACGTTGGGGAAGGGCAGATTCAGGTTCTTGACGACCTTGCCGCCGCCCTTCTCGAAGGCCTCGGCGAAGCCTTTCACCGTTTCGGTGCCCGCGGCGTAGTTCCAGGTGATGGACATCGCCTTCTTGTAGCCCTTCTGAGCGGCCATCACCCCGGTGGCATAACCCGGCTGCCAGTTGCTGAAGCTCGAGCGCAGGATGTTGGGTGCGCACAGCGGGCCGGTGATCGCGTCGGCGCCGGCATTGGGCACGATCAGCATGGTCTTGCTGTCCTTGACGGCGCGGGCCATCGCCAGCGCCACGCCGGAGTGCACCGTGCCGACGATGACGTCGACGTTGTCGCGCTTGATCAGCTTGTTGACGTTGTCGGTGGCCTTGGACGGGTCGCTCTCGTCGTCGACCTTGAAGTACTGGATCTCGCGGCCGCCGAGCTTGCCGCCCTGCTCGGCCACATGCTGCTTGAAGCCGTTCTCGATGGCGGTGCCCAGGGCCGCAAAGGTGCCGGTGGCCGGCAGCATCAGGCCCACCTTGAGCGGCGGCTGGCCCTGGGCCAGGACCGGGTTGGCGACGAGCAAGGCGGTCGCCAGGCTCAGGGCGGTGCGCAGCGGGGAGGGAGCAGTCATCGGGGGGTCTCCTGGGGGTGGGGGCGTGCAAGAAAGCGCTGGCAGGCGGCCAGCACCGCGTCGGGCTGGTCGCGGTGGGGCACATGGCCACAGCCGGTCAGCGTCAACAGCTGGGTATCGGGCACCGCCTGCGCGATGCCTTCGATCTGGGCCAGGGTGCCGTAGGGATCGTCGATCCCCTGGATCGCCAGCATCGGGCATCGGATATTGTTGAGGTCTGAACTAATTTGCCATTGGGGAAAGTCCGGCGACAGCCAGACGTCATTCCAGCCCCAGAAGGCCGAATCCACATCGTCGTGGTAGCGGGCCAGCCGGCCGCGCAGGTCACCGTGCAGGTACTGCTCGCGCGCCTGGCGGATGCTGGCCAGGCCGAATTCCTCGACCCGGATGTGCGGTGCCAGCACCACCGCGGCAGCCACGCGCTCCGGATGGTGGGCGGCATGGATCAGCGCGATCGAGCCACCGTCGCTGTGGCCGAACAGCGCGTAGCGGCCGGTCACGTCCAGCGCGGCCAGCAGCGCCGGCAGCACCTCTTCGGCTTGGCGGTGCAAGAAGTCCAGGCCCCAGGCCTCGTCGGCGGCGCGAGGGGTCGACTTGCCGTAGCCGGGGCGGCTGTAGACCAGCCCGCGGCAACCCGTCGCTTCGCACAGCCGCTGCGGAAAATCGCGCCACATCGCCAGCGAGCCCAGGCCTTCGTGCAGGAACACGATCAGCGGGCGTGCGGGGTCATCCACGCCGACGAAGGCATGTTCGATGATGACCGGGCGGCCGGCCCAGGCGATGTCGACGAACCCAGGGCTCATGCCGATCCGGCTTCTTGCTCCCGCAGCTTGAAGCGCTGGATCTTGCCGGTGGCGGTCTTGGGCAGGTCGTCGACGAAGGCGATCTGGCGCGGGTACTTGTAGGGCGCCAGCCGCTCCTTGACGAAGAGTTTCAGCTCGTCCTCGGTCACCGTGGCGCCGGCCTTGCGCACGACGAAGGCCTTGGTCTTGGTCAGGCCCTCGGCGTCAGGCACGCCGATCACCGCGGCCTCCAGCACCGCGGGATGCTGCACCAGCGTGGCCTCCACCTCGAAGGGGCTGACGTAGATGCCACTGACCTTGAGCATGTCGTCGCTGCGGCCGCTGTAGGTGTAGCTGCCGTCGGTGTTGCGCACGTACTTGTCGCCGCTCTTGGTCCAGCCGCCCTGGAAGGTCTCGCGCGTCTTCTGGCGGTTGCCCCAGTACATCATCGCCGCCGACGGGCCGTGGATGTAGAGGTCGCCCAGTTCGCCATCGGGCACCGATTCGCCGCCTTCACCACGCAGCTCGATCTGATAGCCCGCCACCGGCCAGCCGGTGCTGCCGTAGCGCACGCGCTCGGGCCGGTTCGACAGGAAGATGTGCAGCATCTCGGTCGAGCCGATGCCGTCGACGATGTCGACGCCAAAGTGGCGCTTGAAGCGCTCGCCGATCTCGGCCGGCAGCGCCTCGCCGGCCGACGAGACCAGGCGCAGCGCCACGTCGTTGGCCGCTGGCAGCGCGGGGTGGGCCAGCATGCCGGCAAAGCCGGTGGGCGCGCCGTAGAACACCGTGGGTTTGAGGCCGTCTGAACCCCCAAGCCAGCGCTTGAAGGTGGCGTCGGGCGTGGGCCGCTCACCCATCAGGATCGTGGTGGCGCCCACGCTCATCGGGAAGGTGAGTCCGTTGCCCAGCCCGTAGGCGAAGAACAGCTTGGCTGCCGAGAAGCACACATCGGCCTCGGTCAGGCCCAGCACCGCCTTGCCGTACAGCTCGCAGGTCCAGTAGGGGTTGGCATGCGAATGCACCGTGCCCTTGGGCCGGCCGGTGCTGCCCGACGAATAGAGCCAGAAGCCGGGGTCGTCGCCGTGGGTGGCGGCGGGCTTGGCCATCATCGTGGCGCCGGCAACGAAGGTCTCGAACTCGATCTCGGCCGGGTGCAAAGGCGCGACCGGATGCGACACGATGACCTTCTGCACCTCGTGGTCGGACTGCGTCATCGCCGCGGTCAGCGCCGGCAGCAGCGCGCCCGAGACCAGCACCGCCTGCGCGCGTGAATGCTCCAGCATGTAGGCGTAATCGGCGGCGGTCAGCAGGGTGTTGACGGCCACCGGCACCAGCCCGGCGTACATCGCGCCGAGAAAGCTCACCGGCCAGTCATTGCCGTCGAGCATCAGCAGCAGCACACGCTCCTCGCGCTTGAGGCCCAGGCCGCGCAGGCCGGCGGCGATGCGGCGCACGCGCTCGTCCAGCGCGCCGTAGCTCAGCGTGCCGCTGTCGTCGATGAAGGCGGCCTTGGCCGGCCGGCCGGCATTGACCGCCAGCAGGTGCTGGGCGAAGTTGAAACGGTCAACCGGCGGTGCGACGTCCGGAGCCGACGAGGGGGAGGCGGTGGCGATCATGGTGGCGGCGCTCGGTGGAGATGAGTCGGCGGGCTGGGCCCAGCGGCTTGCATTGACCGGCCGGGTTGCGGCCCCTGGCGATATGAAGTATTGTGCAAGCAGTCCAACGGTACAACCGCGCCCTTACCATGTCAAGCACTATAATGCATTCACCCGGGTTAACACCGAACCCGCCGCCGGCCACCGTCGTGCCGCTGACAGCCCTGGCCGTGGCCGAGCCGGCGGCCGATGACAAGAACCCGTCGCTGGCGGCGCTGGGACAGCGGGTGCGTGCGCTGCGGGCGCGGCGCGGCATGACGCGCAAGGCGGTGGCGCTGGCCGCCGAGGTGAGCGAGCGCCACCTGGCCAACCTGGAATATGGCATCGGCAACGCCTCGTTCCTGGTGTTGCAGCAGGTGGCCGGTGCGTTGCAGTGCCCACTGGCCGAGCTGATCGGCGATGTCACCACCTCGTCGCCCGAATGGCTGCTGATCCGCGAGTTGCTGGAGCACCGCGACGAGGCCACGCTGCGCCGCGCGCGGGTGGCGATCAGCGAGTTGCTCGGCACCGGCGGTGGCCAGGGGGCGGCCACCGGCCACCGCGTGCGCAACCAGCAGGTGGCGCTGGTGGGGCTGCGCGGTGCCGGCAAGTCGACGCTGGGCCAGCGGCTGGCCGACGACCTGGGCTACCCCTTCGTCGAGCTGAGCCGCGAGATCGAGAAGTTTGCCGGCTGCAGCATCGCCGAGATCCAGGCGCTGTACGGCCAGAACGCCTACCGCCGTTACGAGCGCCGCGCCGTGGAAGAGGCGATCCAGATCTACCCCGAGGCGGTGATCGCCACGCCCGGTGGGCTGGTGTCGGACGCCGCCACCTTCAACCTGCTGCTGAGCCACTGCACCACCGTGTGGCTGCAGGCCGCGCCCGAAGACCACATGCAGCGCGTGGCCGAGCAGGGCGACCTTCGGCCGATGGCCGCCAGCAAGGAGGCGATGGACGACCTGCGGCAGATCCTGGCTGGCCGCGCCGCGTTCTACAGCCAGGCCGATCTGACAGTGGACACCAGTGCGGCGCCGCTGGAGGCCACCTTCCAGTCGCTGCGTCAGCAGGTGCGGCAGGCCCTGCAGCTGCCGGTTTGAATCCACCTCAAAGTGAAGACAGGCAGAAAAGTGCATGTGATTGCTTGACGCAAACCAAGTATGCAGTATGATGCGTGCATTGATTCGACAGACATGCACTATCTTGCAGTGCACCCCACCGGAGATCGCACGATGAGCCAGCCCACCCGCGTCGAGTACCAGACCGACCCCAGCCAGTACCGCCACTGGAAGCTGCGCTTCGAGGGCCCGGTGGCCACGCTGGCCGCCGACTTCGACGAGAACGCCGGCTTGGCGCCGGGCTACAAGCTCAAGCTCAACAGCTACGACCTGGGCGTGGACATCGAGCTGAATGACGCCATCAACCGCATCCGCTTCGAGCACCCCGAGGTGCGCAGCGTGGTGGTCACCAGCGCCAAGGAGAAGGTGTTCTGCTCGGGCGCCAACATCTTCATGTTGGGCGTCAGCAGCCACTCGTGGAAGGTGAACTTCTGCAAGTTCACCAACGAGACGCGCAACGGGCTGGAAGATTCGTCGCAGCACAGTGGGCTGAAGTTTCTGGCCGCGGTGAACGGCGCCTGCGCCGGCGGCGGCTATGAGCTGGCGCTGGCCTGCGATCAGATCATCCTGGTCGACGACCGCAGCAGCGCCGTCAGCCTGCCCGAGGTGCCGCTGCTGGGCGTGCTGCCCGGCACCGGCGGCCTGACCCGCGTGACCGACAAGAAACATGTGCGCCATGACCTGGCCGACCTGTTCTGCACCAGCGTGGAAGGCGTGCGCGGGCAGAAGGCCAAGGACTGGCGCCTGGTCGACGACATCGCCAAGCCGGCCGCCTTTGCCGCCAAGGTGCAGGAACGGGCGCTGCAGCTGGCCGCGTTGAGCGACCGCCCGGCGGACGGCAAAGGGGTGGCACTGCCCCGGCTGGCCCGCACCGATGAAGCCGACGCGCTGCGCTACCCGAACGTCACGGTCGAGATCGACCGCAGCAAGCGCACCGCCACTTTCACGGTGAAGGGCCCGGCCGCAAACCAGCCCACCGACATCGCCGGCATCGAAGCCGCCGGTGCCGCCTGGTACCCGCTGCAGATGGGCCGCGAGCTGGAAGACGCGATCCTGCAGATGCGCACCAACGAGCTGGACATCGGCACCTGGCTGATCAAGACCGAGGGCGACGTGGCCGCGGCACTGGCCCTCGATGCCACGCTGCTGGCGCACCAGGGCCATTGGCTGGTGCGCGAGACCATCGGCCTGCTGCGCCGCACCTTCAGCCGGCTGGACGTGTCCAGCCGCAGCCTGTTCGCGCTGATCGAGCCGGGCTCGTGTTTTGCCGGCACGCTGGCCGAGCTGGCGCTGGCCTGCGACCGCAGCTACCAGCTGATGCTGCCCGACGACGCCGCCAAGTCGCCGAAGATCGCCTTCAGCGAGGCCAACTTCGGCCGCGCGCCGACGCCGGGCCGCTCCCAAGGCGGCGCACGCCCCTCGGGGGCCGACGATGCCGGAACGGCGTCGTCTGGGGGCCCTCTTTACCCGATGGTCACCGGCCAGAGCCGCCTGGGCCGCCGCTTCTACGGCGAAACCGCCCCGCTGGCCGCCGTGCGCGAGCAGCTGGGTCAGGCGCTCGACGCCGATGCCGCCTTCAAGCTGGGCCTGGTCACCAGCAACCCCGACGACATCGACTGGGCCGACGAAGTGCGCCTGGCCATCGAGGAGCGCGTGGCGATGAGCCCCGACGCGCTGACCGGCATGGAAGCCAACCTGCGCTTCAACGGCCCCGAGAACATGTTCACCCGCGTCTTCGGCCGCCTCACCGCCTGGCAGAACTGGATCTTCCAGCGCCCCAACGCGGTGGGCGAGAAGGGCGCGCTGAAGGTCTACGGCAAGGGCGACAAGGTCGCCTTCGATTGGAACCGGGTCTAAGCACTCACACGACGGAGCAGACAGCCATGAGCACGATCAACTACAGCGACAAGATCCCCAACAACGTCAACCTCAGCGAAGACCGCACGCTGCAGCGCGCGCTGGAGCAATGGCAGCCCAACTACCTGCAGTGGTGGGGTGACATGGGGCCCGATGGCAGCCAGGACTTCGACGTCTACCTGCGCACGGCGGTCAGCGTCGATCCGCAGGGCTGGGCGCAGTTCGGCCACGTGAAGATGCCCGACTACCGCTGGGGCATCTTCCTGAACCCAGCCGAGAAAGACCGCAAGATCCATTTCG
>MESD01000042.1:35410-63586 GCA_001770815.1 Burkholderiales bacterium RIFCSPHIGHO2_12_FULL_69_20 | reverse complement strand
GTACCAGCCCCAGGGCCGGTGCACCTTGCGGTGCAGGGTCTGCTCGCCGCGGCCTTCGGCGTTGAGCTGGTTGACGATCAGCTTGACGTCCTGGCTGCGTTCGCGGTTGATCACCAGCACCGCATCGGGTGTCTCCACCACCACCACGTTGTCCAGCCCCACCGCGCTGACCAGCCGGCTGGTGGCATGCACCAGCGTGTTGTGGCTGTCCTTGACGATGGCGTCGCCCGCGCTGGCGTTGCCTTGCGCGTCCTTGGGTGCCACCTGCCACACGGCTTCCCAGGCGCCCAGGTCGTTCCAGCCGGCGTCCAGCGCCACCATGCGGATCTCGAACGCGCTGCCGGGGCACTTCTCCATCACCGCGTAGTCGACCGATTCGCTGGGCACGGCCGCAAAGGCGGCCTTGCCGGGCCGCACGAACTTGGCGTCGGTGCTGCGCTCGGCCCAGGCGGCGCGGGTGGCGGCGGCGATGTCGGGGCGAAAGCGCTCCAGCGCCGCCATCCACACGCTGGCCTTCAGCACGAACATGCCGGCATTCCAGAAATAGCCGCCTTCGGCCAGATAACGCGCTGCCGTGGCGGCATCGGGTTTCTCGACGAACCGGGTCACGGCGGGCGCATCACCACTGCCGGCGGCCAGGATGTAGCCGTAGCCGGTCTCGGGTCGATCGGGCGTGATGCCCAGGATCGTGATCGCGCCCTCGGCGGCCAACCGCACCGCACGCTGCAGGGCCGCGGTGAAGGCGGCTTCGTCGGTCACCGTCTGGTCCGACGAGTTGATCACCAGCACCGGGTCGCCACCACCGTCCAGCGCGGCCAGCGCGGCCAGCGTGACGGCCGGCGCGGTGTTGCGGCCCACCGGTTCGAGCAGCACGGCGGCGGGGTCGATGTTCAGCTCGCGCATTTGGTCGAGCACCAGGAAGCGGTGTTCCTCGTTGCCGACGATGCTGGGCGGGGCCACGGTGATGTCGTCACTGGCCAGGCCCTGCAGGCGCGAGACAGCCTGCTGGAACAGGCTGGTGTTGTTGTCGGGGCCGCCCGACAGCACCAGGAACTGCTTGGGGTATCCGGCGCGCGACAGTGGCCAGAGGCGCGTGCCCGAGCCACCGGCCATGATCACGGGTTGCACAGAGATGTTCATGCTGCAAAGCCTTGGGGGTTCATGGTCTGCCAGCGCCAGCTGTCGACGCACATGCGGTCCAGGTCGTGCTGCGCGCGCCAGCCCAGCAGGCGTTCGGCCAGCGCGGGATCGGCATAACACGCGGCCACGTCGCCCGGGCGGCGCGCCACGATCTCATAGGGCACCGGCCGGCCGCTGGCCCGGGCATAGGCCGCCACCAGGTCGAGCACGCTGTAGCCCCGCCCGGTGCCCAGGTTGACGGTGAGCGAGCCTGGGGCGTCCAGCAGCCGGCGCAGCGCCGCCACATGGCCTTCAGCCAGATCGACCACATGGATGTAGTCGCGCACGCCGGTGCCGTCGGGCGTGGCGTAATCGTTGCCGAACACGCTGAGCCTGTCGCGCCGCCCCACGGCCACCTGGGCCACGTAGGGCATCAGGTTGTTGGGTGTGCCGCGCGGGTCTTCGCCGATCAGCCCGGACGCATGCGCGCCCACCGGGTTGAAGTAGCGCAGGCAGGCGGTCTGCCAGTTGGCATCGGCCGCGCCCAGGTCGCGCAGGAGGGTCTCGCCCATCAGCTTGGTCTGGCCGTAGGGGTTGGTGGCCGACAGCGGGCTGTCCTCGGTGATCGGCAGGCGTGGCGGATCGCCATACACCGTGGCGCTGCTGCTGAAGACAAAGCGGCTGCAGCCCGTGGCGCGCATCGCCTCGCACACCGTGACCAGGCCGCCCAGGTTGTTGCGGTAATAGGCCAGCGGCTGGGCGGTGGATTCACCCACCGACTTGAAGGCGGCAAAGTGCACCACCGCGTCGATGGCATGGCGCTCGAAGACACCGGTCATCGCGGTGGCGTCGCACACGCTGGCGCGCTCGAACACCGGTTCGCGGCCGCTCAGCGTGCGCAGCCGGTTCAGCACCTCGGGTGAGCTGTTGGAAAAGTCGTCGACCCCCACCACGTCGAAACCGGCCGCCTGCAGCGCCAGCCAGGTGTGCGAGGCGATGTAGCCGGTGGCGCCGGTCAGCAGGATGGTGGCCATGGATCGCCCGATCACTGCAGCACGAACTGGCCGTAGCAACTGAACGAGTTGCCGCTCAGCCCCACCGACAGCCGGGCGTTGCTGGAACTGCGGTTTTCGGCACTGGCGTTGCAGCCCACCTGGATGCTGCGCGTGGGCAGCCAGCGCGCGCCCAGCGACAGCACGGTGGTGTTGTCGCTGCCGGTGTCGGTGCCGAGGGTGCTGCCGGACAGGCTGCTGGTGTTGGTCAGCGCCCGGTGGGCATGGCTGAGGCCGGCGTTCAGCGCGATCTTGGCGCTGAATTCGTAGTCGGCTTTCAGGCTCAGCGCGCTGGTGGTGCGGCTGTAGTCGGTGACGCCGCTGCCGAAGAAGCCCAGGTTGACGGCGTCCGAGCTCTGGCCGGTGTCGCGCGACAGGCCCGTGGTGAGCTTGAGCTTGCCGGTGGGCTGCCAGCCCCAGGTGGCCGAACCGGTGACGCCCGAGAAATCGCTGCCGGTATCGCGGTCGTACGAGGTGTGGGTGGGGCTCAGACGCAGGTTGAACCGGCTCACCGCGCTGGGCAGCCAGGTGGCGGTGAAGTCGATGTCCTGGCGTTTCAGGCGGTCGGCCTCGAACACGCCGGGCGCCGTCTGGTTGAACTTCGGGTAGCGGGCCTCGGAGATGCGCAGGGCCGCCCCCAGCGACAAGGCGCTGCTGGGCCGGTAGCGCAGGCCCAGCGAGCCACTGGTCTGCCGGTATTCGCTGCTGTCGTACTCGGAGGCCGAATAGCTGCGATCGCGATGGCCCAGCGAGGCCTCCAGCGTGTACTTGGTGACCACGCCCAGCCGCACCTTGGCATCGACCTGGTTGGTGCGCACCACGTTCTTCTTCGTCTCGACCCCACCCGCGGTGCGGTTGTTGAACTGCGCCAGGTTCTGGTCTGCCGCGGCGCTGAGCGTGCCCGACAAGCGGCCCACGGTGGCCCAGTCCAGCGCCAGGTTCAGGCCGTAGGACTCGTTGTCCAGCGTCTTGTTGTTGGCATAGCGGTTGGCGCGCACATTGGCGCTGCCATAGACGCGCTGGCGGCTGATGGTCTGGTCGACGCCGCCCACCAGCGAGGTGCCCGACACCGTGTCGGATTTGCTGAAGCCCGCCGGCAGCACCTGGCCGTCACCCACGCGGTACAGGTTGGATTCATGGCCCAGCGATTGCGCCACACCGAGGTAGTAGGGGCTGCTCTGTGCCATGGTGGCGCCGGCGGCCAGGGTGGCCAGCGCGGCGGCCAGGCGCCGGGAAACACGGGAAAGCGTCATGGTCGGGTCCTTCGGGGCAGTGTTCGGTAACGATCGATGGGTTCGGGCGTGGCGGACGTGCCGGGCCGGCCTCAATACGCCTTGCTGTCGGCCAGCACCGATTTGACGGTGCGCAGGATGATCACCAGGTCGAGCCCCAGCGACCAGTTGCGCAGGTACTCGAGGTCGTATTCCACCCGCGCCTGCATCTTCTCGAGTGTGTCGGTCTCGCCGCGGTGGCCGTTGACCTGGGCCCAGCCGGTGATGCCGGGCTTGACCTTGTGGCGCACCATGTAGGCCTTGATCAGCTGGCGGTACATCTCGTTGTGCGCCACCGCATGCGGGCGCGGCCCGACGATGCTCATGCGGCCCTGCAGCACGTTGATGAACTGCGGCAGTTCGTCCAGCGAGGTCTTGCGGATGAAGGCGCCGAAGGGCGTGATGCGGGCATCGCCCTTGGTGGCCTGCTTGACCACCGCCCCGTTGTCCTGCGTGGTCATCGAGCGGAACTTGTAGACGATGATCTCTTCACCGTCGAGCCCGTTGCGCCGCTGCCTGAAGACGATGGGCCCGGGCGAGCTGAGCTTCACGCCGATGGCCACGGCCAGCATCACCGGCGCGATCAGCACCAGGATCAGCAGCGTCAGCACGATGTCGCTCACCCGCTTGATCAGCCGGTTGGTGCCGGTGAACGGGGTCTCGCAGATGCCCACCACCGGCACGCCGCCCATGTCCTGCAGGCGGCCCTGGATGATGCTGATGCCGAACACGTCGGGCACGAAGTAGATCGACGCCGTGGTGCCCTGCAGGTGCTCCAGCAGGTCGATGATGCGCGGCTGCGAGCCCAGCGGCAGCGTGATGAAGACCTCTTTCACGCCTTTGGCGCGGATGTAGGGCGCGGCATCCTGCAGCGTGCCCAGCCGCTGCCCGGTGCTGTCGTTGTGCACCCGGGCGTCGGCGCGGTCGTCGAAGTAGCCCAGGAAGTCGACGCCCTGCACGGGGTTCTGGCCCAGCGCGCGCGCCACCTTCACGCCCAGCGCACTGGCGCCGATCACCACCGCGCTGCGGCGGTTCTGCGGATTGGCCGCCTGCTGCCGGATGGCCTTGAAGCCCAGCCGCACGGCCAGCAACTGCAGCAGCGGCGTGGCCACCGTCCAGACCAGGATCACATTGGGATCGAACAGATCCAGGCTGCGGGTGCCATAACCAAAGCCCAGCAGGATGGCCAGCAGCGTGATCCACGAGCCCAGGATGCCCACCGCGGCCGAGCTGAGGCGGTCCCGGAAGCGGTTGATGCCCGGCCAGGTGAGCGCCAGCACCAGGAAGCACAAGGTCAGGTCGGCGCGGCCGATCGGCTCGTCGTACCACGCCATCGCGGCCACATAGACGAAGACGGTGATCGCCGGCTCCAGGACGGTGGCGATGAAGGCCGTGATCGACTGGGGGGCGCTGTGGAAACTGCGGTTGTTGCGGGGTTCGAACATCAGTGAGGTGGGATCATGGGTCGGCGGCTCAACCGCGATGCCGGCCCAGAAGGCCCGGATCTTCGACGGTCACCGCGTCCAACAGCCGCTGAGGCGGGCGCTGGCGGCCAGCGGGCATTCTCGTTGAATTCAAAGTCACTCCAATGGCGGTTGCAGGCCCGCCGTGGTGGCCTGCCTACAATCCGGACGATGTTGCAGAACCTCAACGCGCTGCTGGCGCCCGCCCTGATGGACCGGCTGGTGCTGGTCGTCAATCACGTGATTTCGGCCGAGCCGCAGGCGGTGCAAAGGCTGCAGCCGCACCGCGGGCGTGTACTTCGTCTCGAGTTGATGCAATTGCCGCGCCTGTTGCCGGCGCCGCCGCCGCTGGCCTTCATGGTGACGCCCGCGGGCCTGGTCGAGTGGTGCCGCGACCCGGTGGACGCCGACCTGCGGGTGCGCCTGGATGCGCCCAACCCGGCGGCTCTGGCGCTGCAGGCGCTGACCGGGCAGATGCCGCCGCTGGTCATCGAGGGCGATGTGCAACTGGCCAGCGACGTCGACTGGCTGCTGAAGAACCTGCGCTGGGACGTGGCCGACGACCTAGAACGCCTGTTCGGCCCCACGGTGGCGCATGAGTTGCACCGCCTCGGCAGCAGCCTGGCACGGGCCCTGCGCGGTGCGATGCAGGGCGCCGGTGCGGCGGCCGGTCGCGTGCGCAGCCGCTGACGGCCCGTTCGGCACACTGCGCGCTCGGCACCAGCTCGACACAACACAGGCATGGGTCAATTCTTCCGGCTGATCTACATCGGCCTCACGGTCCTGCGTTTCGGGCTGGACGAGGTGGCGCTGTCGCGCTTCCGCCAGGGCTGGGTGCGCGCGCTGGTGCGGGTGGCCACCATCGGGCGCCGCGCCCGGCTGGACGCGCCGCGCGGCGCGCGCCTGCGCATGGCGCTCGAAAAGCTGGGGCCGATCTTCGTCAAGTTCGGCCAGGTGCTCTCGACCCGGCGCGACCTGCTGCCGCTGGACGTGGCCGACGAGCTGGCCAAGCTGCAGGACCGGGTGCCGCCATTTCCCGGCGCGCAGGCGGTGGCGCTGATCGAGAAGGCCTTCGGGCGGCGCATCGACGAGCTGTTCGAGCATTTCGACAGCGTGCCGGTGGCCAGTGCGTCGATCGCCCAGGTGCACTTCGCCACGCTGCGCAAGGCCGGCGGCGGTGGCCGCGAGGTGGCGGTCAAGGTGCTGCGCCCGAGCATGCTCGAGGTGATCGACCACGACCTGAACCTGCTGCACAAGCTGGCCCGGGTGGTCGAATGGGCCTGGGCCGACGGCAAGCGCCTGAAACCGCGCGAGGTGGTGGCCGAGTTCGACACCTACCTGCACGACGAGCTCGACCTGGTGCGCGAGGCGGCCAACGCCGCCCAGTTGCGCCGCAACATGCAGGGCCTGGAGCTGGTGCTGGTGCCCGAGATGGTGTGGGACCTGTGCACCTCCACGGTGCTGGTGATGGAGCGCATGGATGGTGTGCCGATCAGCCAGATCGACCGGCTGCGCGAGGCCGGCGTCGACATCCCGAAGCTGGCGCGTGACGGCGTCACGATCTTCTTCACCCAGGTGTTTCGCGACGGTTTCTTCCATGCCGACATGCACCCCGGCAACATCCAGGTGAGCCTGGCGCCGCGCAGTTTCGGCCGCTACATCGCGCTGGATTTCGGCATCGTGGGCACGCTCACCGACTGGGACAAAGAATATTTGGCGCAGAACTTCCTGGCCTTTTTCCGCCGCGATTACAAGCGCGTGGCCGAGCTGCATGTGGAAAGCGGCTGGGTGCCGCCCAACACCCGGGTGGATGCGCTGGAGAGCGCGATCCGCGCCGTCTGCGAGCCGCATTTCGACCGGCCGCTGAAGGACATCTCGCTCGGCCAGGTGCTGATGCGGCTGTTCCAGACCTCGCGCCGCTTCAATGTGGAGATCCAGCCGCAGCTGGTGCTGCTGCAGAAGACGCTGCTCAACATCGAGGGCCTGGGCCGCCAGCTCGACCCCGAACTCGACCTGTGGGCCACCGCCAAGCCCTTCCTCGAAACCTGGATGTACCGCCAGGTGGGCTGGCAGGGCCTGGTGGAGCGGCTGAAGAACGAGGCACCGCGCTACGCCCAGTTGCTGCCCGAGCTGCCCCGCCTGGTGCACCAGGCGCTGCTGCGCGGGCGCGAGAGCGACCCGGCCACGCTGGCCTTGCTGGTCGAGCAGCGCCGCACCAACCGCCTGCTGCAGGCGCTGCTGTACGGCGCGATCGGATTCGTGCTGGGCGCGGTGGTGGTGCAGTGGCTGCTGCATTGGCGCGGGTATTGATCGGCGGGTCCGGATCGGCGGCCGCTGATCGCTGGCTGCTGATCGCCGCCGCAGGCCCGTAAACTTCGGCCCGCGGGCGCCTCAAGGCCCGCTTTTTGCGTTCCACCCCTGACTGGTCCCAGACCCTCACTTCCTGACCCTCACTTAGGCGGAGCCCAGCCGTGCTGATCACCTCGGTCGTCGTTTACCTGCTGGTCACCATCGGCATCGGCCTGCTGGCCGCGCGCCGGGTGCACAGCGCCAAGGATTACCTGGTGGCCGGCCGCAGCCTGCCGCTCTACATGAACGTGGCCACGGTGTTCGCCACCTGGTTCGGCGCCGAGACGGTGCTGTCGGTGTCGGCCACCTTCGCCAAGGACGGGCTGGGCGGCATCCCGGGCGACCCCTTCGGCGCGGCCGCCTGCCTGGTGATCGCCGCATTGCTGTTTGCGCGGCTGTTCTACCGCATGAACCTGCTGACCATCGGCGACTTCTACAAGCTGCGCTACGGCAAGGGCGTGGAGGTGCTGACCAGCGTGGCCATCACGCTCAGCTACCTGGGCTGGACCTCGGCGCAGATGACGGCGCTGGGCCTGGTGATCCATGTGCTGTCGGGCGGCGCGCTGGCGCTCAACGACGCCATCCTGCTGGGCGCCGGCGTGGTGATGGTCTACACCCTGTTCGGCGGCATGTGGTCGGTGGCCTTCACCGACCTGTTCCAGGCGGTGGTGATCCTGGTCGGCCTGACGCTGGTGGCGGTGCTGGTGGGCGACATGGCCGGGGGCCCGGCCAAGGTGATCGCGCAGGCCTCGGCCGAAGGCAAGCTGCAGTTTTTTCCCAGCGATTCGGCCGGCTGGTGGGCCATGGCCGGCGCGTTCTTCGCCTTCGCCTTCGGCTCGATCCCGCAGCAGGACGTGTTCCAGCGCATGACCAGCGCCAAGGACGAGAAGACCGCCGTGCGCGGCACCATCATCGGCGGGCTGCTCTACTTCTGCTTCGCCTTCGTGCCGATCTTCATCGGCTACGCGGCGCTGGTGGCGTTTCCGGAGCTGGTGCAGCTGTTCGCCGACGAGGATCCGCGGGTCATCCAGCGCATCCTGCCCGATCTGGTGCTGGGCAAGATGCCGCTGTGGGCGCAGGTGATGTTTTTCGGCGCGCTGCTGTCGGCCATCCTGTCGACCGCCAGCGGTGCTTTGTTGGCACCCACGGCCATCTTCACCGAGAACGTGCTGCGCCCCTTCGTGCCGCGCATGGGCGACCGGCAGTTCCTGCTCACCTTGCGGCTGGTGCTGGTCAGCTTCGCCGCCGGGGCGCTGCTGTTTGCGCTCAACAGCAAGAGCACGATGTACGAGATGGTGCAGAACGCCTACAACGTGACGCTGGCCGGCGCCTTCGTGCCGCTGGTGGCCGGCGCCTACTGGAAGCGCGCCAACACCCAGGGCGCGCTGCTGTCGATCGTGCTGGGCATCGGCACCTGGCTGCTGGCCGGTCAGGTGGCGCCCGACGCCCTGGTGCCGGCCAACCTGCTGGGGCTGATGGCATCGATCATCGGCATGGTGCTGGGCACGCTGGCGCCCACGCTGATTCGTCACCGTGGCGAATCGATCGAGGCGGCGGTTCGCCAGGGCCAGGCGGCGTTGCACGCCGCGGCGCACGGCCGCGGCCACGCGGCAACGGCCCACCCGGACAAGCCGCATCGGCATTGAGTCACGTGCCGACACGGACGTGCTTGAAAGCCCGTCGGCCGCCGCCATCTATAATTTCCTGTTTTGCGTCAAGGGTTTAGCCATGCCGATCTACGCCTATCGCTGCTCCGCCTGTGGCCATGCGAAGGACGTGTTGCAGAAACTGTCCGATGCGGTGCTCAGCACCTGTCCGGCCTGCGGTGCCGAGTCGTTCACCAAGCAGGTGACTGCGGCCGGCTTCCAGCTCAAGGGCTCGGGCTGGTACGCCACCGATTTCAAGGGCAGCGGTGCGGCGCCTGCAGCACCCGCGGCACCGGAGGCACCTGCTGCGGCCGGTGCGGCCGGCGGCGCTGCGGCAGCACCGGCAGCGGCCGCCGGCAAGCCCGACGCCGGCGCCGGCGCCGGCGCCACCAGCGCCGCGCCGTCCACGTCCTGCGGCGGCGGCTGTGCCTGCCACTGAGCACGTTGCTCGATGACCCATCCCGTTCGCAAGTACATCATTGCCGGCCTGCTGGTCTGGCTGCCGCTGGCCATCACCATCTGGGTGCTGCTGTGGCTGCTGGGCCTGATGGACGGCATGTTCTCGTGGCTGCTCAACATCAGCCAGGCGGTGGCGCCGGTGGGTGCCGATGCGTTCATCGAGTCCTTGCGCCACATCCCCGGGCTCAGCGTGCTGGTGATGGTGGCGGTGATGCTGGTCTCCGGCATGTTCGTGACCAACATCTTCGGCCAGTGGTGGCTGCGGCAGTGGGACCGGGCGATGTCGCGCATCCCGATCGTCAATGCCATCTACAGCTCGGTCAAGCAGGTGTCGGACACGCTGTTTTCCAGCAGCGGCAATGCCTTTCGCGAGGCGGTGCTGGTGCAGTACCCGCACGCCGGCTCCTGGACGATCGCCTTCGTCACCGGCAAGCCCGGCGCCGAGGTGGCTGCGCACCTGGACGGCGAGCATGTCAGCCTGTACGTGCCGACCACGCCGAATCCGACCTCGGGCTTCTTCCTGATGATGCCGCGCAGCCAGGTGCGGCCGCTGCAGATGAGCGTCGACCAGGCCCTGAAGTACATCATCTCGATGGGCGTGGTGGTGCCGCCCCCGCCCGCGCCGCCGCGCCCGCTGGCAGCCCCGGCGGCAGCCCGCCGAAATTGACCGGGCCGGGCGCCCGGCGCGGCACCTGGCCCTGAGGGCTTTTGATCAAGCCCCCTCACGCCAAACCAGTTTCCACTTCCCCCATTTCAGGCTGCGCAGCCAACAGGCGCCGCGGCCGATCCAAGCACCGGAGTCACACCATGAGAACCACCTACTGCGGCCTGGTCAGCGAAGCGCTGATGGGCCAGACCGTCACCCTGATGGGTTGGGCCCACCGCCGGCGCGACCACGGTGGCGTGATCTTCATCGACCTGCGTGACCGCGAGGGCCTGGTGCAGATCGTCTGCGATCCCGATCGCGCCGAGATGTTTGCCACCGCCGAGGGCGTGCGCAACGAGTTCTGCCTGAAGGTGGTGGGCCTGGTGCGTGGCCGCCCGGCCGGCACCGAGAACAGCAACCTGGTCAGCGGCAAGATCGAGGTGCTGGCGCATGCGGTGGAGGTGCTCAACCCCAGCGTGACGCCGCCGTTCCAGCTCGACGACGAGAACCTCAGCGAGACCGTGCGGCTGACGCACCGCGTGCTCGACCTGCGGCGCCCGCAGATGCAGAAGAACCTGATGCTGCGCTACCGCGTGGCCATCGAGGTGCGCAAGTTCCTCGACGAGCAGGGCTTCATCGACATCGAGACGCCGATGCTGACCAAGAGCACGCCCGAAGGCGCGCGCGACTACCTGGTGCCCAGCCGCGTGCACGACGGTGCGTTCTTTGCGCTGCCGCAGAGCCCGCAGCTGTTCAAGCAGCTGCTGATGGTGGCGGGCTTCGACCGCTACTACCAGATCACCAAGTGCTTCCGCGACGAAGACCTGCGCGCCGATCGCCAGCCCGAGTTCACCCAGATCGACATCGAGACCTCGTTCCTCGACGAGCAGGAGATCCGCGCCATCACCGAGGCGATGATCCGCACCGTGTTCCGCAAGACCATGGGCGTGGAGCTGCCGGTGTATGTGGAGATGACCTACGCCGACGCGATGCACAAGTACGGCTCCGACAAGCCCGATCTGCGCGTCAAGCTCGAGTTCACCGAGCTGACCGACGTGATGCACGACGTCGACTTCAAGGTCTTCTCGACACCGGCCACCACCAAGGGCGGTCGCGTGGCGGCGCTGCGCGTGCCCGGCGGTGCCGAGATGAGCCGCGGCGAGATCGACGCCTATGGCGAGTTCGTCAAGATCTACGGCGCACGCGGTCTGGCCTGGATCAAGGTCAACGACGCCGGCAAGGGCCGCGATGGTCTGCAAAGCCCGATCGTCAAGAACCTGCACGACGCAGCGGTCGCCGAGATCATCGCCCGAACCGGTGCCTGCAACGGCGACCTGATCTTCTTCGGCGCCGACAAGGCCAAGGTGGTCAACGACGCGCTGGGCGCGCTGCGCGTGAAGATCGGCCACAGCGAGTTTGGCCGCAACCACGGCCTGTTCAACGACGTGTGGGCACCGATGTGGGTGGTCGACTTTCCGATGTTCGAGCACGACGAGGAAGCCGGCCGCTGGAACGCGGTGCACCACCCGTTCACCGCGCCCAAGGACGGCCACGACGAGCTGATGAAGACCGACCCGGGTGCCTGCATCGCCAAGGCCTACGACATGGTGCTCAACGGCTGGGAGATCGGCGGCGGCTCGGTGCGCATCCACAAGGCCGAGGTGCAGGCGCGTGTGTTCGAGGCGCTCAACATCACGCCCGAGGAGCAGAAGATCAAGTTCGGCTTCCTGCTCGACGCGCTGCAATACGGCGCGCCGCCGCACGGCGGCCTGGCCTTCGGCCTGGACCGCATTGCCACGCTGATGAGCAAGGCCGACTCGATCCGCGACGTGATCGCCTTCCCCAAGACCCAGCGCGCCCAGTGCCTGCTGACCGGCGCGCCCAGCCTGGTCGACGAGAAGCAGTTGCGTGAACTGCACATCCGCCTGCGCAACCCGGGTGGCGTGACGTCTTGACCCCGGCCGCCTGGCGGCCGCCCCCGAGGGGCTGACCCGACCCGACCGGGCAACCCGGATCGGGCCGGGCACTTCGATCAGCACCGCGTTCCCCTGGTTGCCTTCGGCGACCTGTCCCCCAGGGGAAGGGACACGCCGCGGCTCGCGTTGGTATAACATCGGTTATAACTTCGCTGGAGCCTCGCCATGCACGCCCTCAAGCTCACCCAGATCGGCAACTCGGTCGGCGTCATCCTGCCCAAGGAGGTGCTGACCTTGTTGAAGGTCGAAAAGGGCGACACGCTCTACCTCACCGAATGCCCGGACGGCATGCGCATCACGCCGCATGACCCGGTATTCGAGGGCCAGATGCAGGCAGCGCGCGACATCATGAAGGCGCGCCGCGCGGTGCTGCGCGAACTGGCCAAGTAGTTCCGTGGCTGCCAATCAGGCCTGGGTTTGGCTGGACCCGGCGGTGATCCTGGCCGTGCACGACGAGCAATTGTCGGAGCACGGCGGCGCGGCCGGTGTGCGCGATGCCGGCTTGCTCGAGTCGGCGTTGAGCCGGCCGCGCAACTTGGCCCACTACGGCCAGCCCGATGGTTTTGAGCTGGCCGCTGCCTATGCCTTCGGGCTGGCGCGCAATCATCCGTTCATCGATGGCAACAAGCGCTCGGCGTTTGTTGCCACCGAACTGTTCCTGATGCTCAACGGCTGGCGCTTGACCGCCACCGACATCGATTGCGTGATGGTGATGCTCAGCCTGGCCGCCGGCGACATCGACGAAGCACACTTTGCGCAGTGGCTGCGTGAGCGCACCCAGCGTTTTTGAAATTCAACCCCGACGACGACAGATGCCCCACACCATCGACGACCCCCGCCACGACCGTGAGGCGGGCGCCAAGGACGCCACCCTCGACACCACCCGCATCGACGACACGCGCATCGCCGCGGTGCGTGCGCTGGTCTCGCCGGCCGTGCTGCTGGAAGAGCAGCCGGTCACGCCGGCGATCGAGGCGGTGGTCGAGACCACCCGCAATGCGATCAGCGCCGTGCTGCAGGGCCGCGACGACCGGCTGGTGGCCGTGGTCGGCCCCTGCTCGATCCACGACCATGCCCAGGCCATGCACTACGCGCGGCAGCTCTTGCCGATGGCCGACGCGCTGGCCGGCGAGCTGATCGTGGTGATGCGGGTCTACTTCGAGAAGCCGCGCACCACGGTGGGCTGGAAGGGCTACATCAACGACCCGCGGCTCGACGGCAGCTTCCGCATCAACGAGGGCCTGCGCCTGGCGCGTGAACTGCTGCTGGAGATCAATGCGCTGGGCCTGCCCGCGGGCACCGAGTTCCTCGACCTGCTGAGCCCGCAGTACGTCAGCGACCTGATCGCCTGGGGCGCCATCGGCGCCCGCACGACGGAAAGCCAGAGCCACCGCCAGCTGGCCTCGGGCCTGAGCTGCCCGGTGGGCTTCAAGAACGGCACCGACGGCGGCATGCAGGTCGCCGCCGATGCCATCGTCTCGGCCGCCGCGCCGCACTCGTTCATGGGCATGACCAAGATGGGCGTGGCGGCGATCTTCGAGACCCGTGGCAACGCCGACGGCCATGTGATCCTGCGCGGTGGCAAGCAGCCCAACTACGACGCCAGCCATGTCGAGGCGGCCTGCGCGGTGTTGCGCAAGGCCGGCCTGCGTGAACAGGTGATGGTCGACTGCTCGCACGCCAACTCGGCCAAGCAGCACCGCCGCCAGATCGAGGTGGCCGCCAACGTGGCCGCGCAACTGGCCGCCGGCGAGCGCCGCATCATCGGCGTGATGGTCGAGAGCCATCTGCACGAGGGCCGGCAAGACCTGTTGCCGGGGGTGGATCTTCAGCCCGGTGTGTCGATCACCGATGCCTGCATCGGCTGGGACGACACCGTGCCGCTGCTAAAGCAGCTGGCGCAGGCGGTCAAGGCGCGACGCACCCGGGCCTGATGATGACCGCGCGGCCCTTCAAGATTCCCGAGAGCGTGCTGGTGGTGATCCACACGCCGGCGCTCGAAGTGCTGCTGATCGAGCGTGCCGACAAGCCCGGCTTCTGGCAGAGCGTGACCGGCAGCAAGGACCGGCCCGACGAGCCGCTGGTCGAGACCGCCATCCGCGAGGTGGCCGAGGAGACCGGCATCGTGGTCGGCTCGCCCGAGGTGCCGTTGTCGGCGCTGCGCGACTGGGGCCTGCGCAACGTCTTCGAGATCTACCCCGTCTGGCGCCACCGCTATGCACCGGGCGTGACCCACAACACCGAACATGTGTTTGGCCTGACCGTGCCTGCCGGCACGCCGGTGGTGCTGGCCCCGCGCGAGCATCTGCAGCATGTCTGGCTGCCTTGGACGCAAGCGGCCGACCGCTGCTTCTCGCCCAGCAACGCCGAGGCGGTATTGCACTTGCCGCGGCTGGCCGCATCTGCAGCCTGACCCCCACCATGCGCGCCCCTCACTTCTCCGCCTCACGCCTGTCGGCCCAGGGTTTCGGCCACGGCCACACCCAGCACAGCAGCCAGGTGCTGCGCGTGGCCACCTACAACATCCACAAGGGCGTGCGCGGCATGGGCCCGCGCAAGCGGCTGGAGATCCACAACCTGGGCCTGGGCATTGAGGCGTTGGATGCCGACCTGGTGTGCCTGCAGGAGGTGCGCTTGTTCCACCAGCGCGATGCGCTGCGCTTCGAGCGCACGCTGCTGGGCTGGCCCGAAGAAGGCCAGGCCGACTACCTGGCACCCGACGGCTACGAGGTGGCCTACCGCACCAACTGCACCACCCGCCACGGCGAGCATGGCAATGCACTGCTGTCGCGTTGGCCGATCGGCGACGTGGGCCACCACGACGTCAGCGACCACCGCTTCGAACAGCGCGGCCTGCTGCATGTGCCGGTGATCTGGCAGGGCGTCGAGGTGCACGCGGTGGTGGCGCATTTCGGGCTGATGCATGCCAGCCGGGTGCGGCAGGTCGAGCGCTTGTCGGCCTTCATCGCCGCCGAGGTGCCGCCCGGCGCACCGCTGCTGGTGGCCGGTGATTTCAACGACTGGGGCGAGAAGCTGGATGCGCCAATGCGCGGCATCGGCCTGCAACGCGCCCGCGCCGGGGCCGAGCGTGCACAGCGCACCTTCCCGTCGGCGGTGCCGATGTTTGCGCTCGATCGCGTCTACACCCGCGGGCTGGCCTGCGTCGGCGCCAGCGTGCCGCGCAACACGGGCTGGGCCCGCATGTCCGACCACCTGCCCTTGCTGGTGGAACTGCAGCTGGATTGAGCGCCGGCCTGGCAGCACCGTGCCGTTGAACAGGCCCCCTGACGACGATGCCGCCGGCACGCCCCTGCGGCTGCGCACCACGGCCGCGCTCAGTGGCGGCAATGCGGTGCGCCTGCTGGCCGGCGGCGACGAGATGTTCCCGACGATGTGCGAGGCCATCGCCGCCGCCCGCCACCAGGTGTGGTTGGCCACCTACATCTTCCACGACGATGTCGCCGGGCTGGCCGTGGCCCAGGCCCTGGCCGATGCGGCGCGGCGCGGGGTGTGGGTGGGCGTGGTGGTCGATGGCTTCGGCAGCAAGGCCACGCTGGGCCTGTTGCGCCGCAAGCTGGGTGATGCCGGGGCCAACCTGGCGGTGTTCAGGCCGGTCGACCGTTGGTGGCGCTTGCTGCAGCCCGGGCAGCTGCGCCGCCTGCACCAGAAGCTGTGCGTGGTCGATGGCAGCCAGGGTTTCATCGGCGGCATCAACGTCATCGATGACCGCAACGACCTGAACCATGGCTGGTCCGACCAACCCCGCCTGGACTTCGGGGTGGCGTTGCGCGGCCCGGTGGTGGCGATGATGGAGCAGGCCGCGCGCGCCATGTGGACCCGCGCCGCGCTGGGCGCCGACTGGCGCGAGGAGGTGTTGCAGGTGGCGCGCAGTGCCGAGCCGCTGGCCCGGGCCCGTCGCGTGCTGGCGCGCCTGCGCGTGGTGGCGCCGGCCACGCCGGTGGCCGCGGTCTCGCTGGCGCCGGTGCGGGTGGCGTTTCTGGTGCGCGACAACCTGCGCCAGCGGCGTGCCATCGAGCAGGCCTACATCGAGGCCATCCTGCGCGCCCGCACACGCATCGACCTGGTGTGCCCGTACTTCTACCCGGGCCGGGTCTTCCGCCGGGCACTGCGCCAGGCCGCCCACCGCGGCGTGCGGGTGCGCCTGTTGCTTCAAGGCAAGGCCGACTACCGCTTTGCCGCGCTGGCCGCCCAGGTGCTGTACGACGAGATGCTGCGCAGCGGTGTGCGGGTGTTCGAGTACACGCCGGCCTTCCTGCATGCCAAGGTGGCGGTGGTCGACGACGATTGGTCCACCGTGGGCAGCAGCAACATCGATCCGCTGTCGCTGCTGCTGAACCTGGAGGCCAACGTGATCGTGCGCGACGCCCCCTTCGCGGCTGATCTGGCGCTGCGCATCGAGACCGCCGTGCAGGCCTCGCGCGAGGTGCTGCGTCCGCCCGTGGGTGCCGGCTGGTGGGCGGTGCTGCGGCGCGGCTTCGTGGCGTGGACGGCCTACTGGTTTTTGCGGCTGGCCGGCATCTCGGGGCGGTATTGATGGCCCCGCCGCAAGCGCAGATGCCTCAAGCGCAGATGCAGGACTTGGTCACGCTGCGCCCGCAGGGCCTGTACTGCCCGCCGGGCGATTTCTACATCGACCCCTGGCGGCCGGTGCACCGTGCGGTGATCACCCACGCCCACGCCGACCATGCCCGTGCCGGGCACGGCCATGTGCTGGCCACCGCCATCAGCGAGGGCGTGCTGCGCAGCCGCCTGGGCGCCGACCTGCCGCTGCAAGGCCTGGCCTATGGCGAGACGGTGGTGCACAACGGCGTGCGCATCAGCCTGCACCCGGCCGGCCATGTGCTGGGCTCGGCCCAGGTGCGGCTGGAACACGCCGGCCGGGTATGGGTGGCTTCGGGCGACTACTTCCTCAGTGCGCACGACGAGCGCAACCCCACCTGCGCGCCCTTCGAGCCGCTGCGCTGCGACTGCTTCATCACCGAAAGCACCTTCGGCCTGCCGGTCTACCGCTGGCCGCGCCAAGCCGAGGTGTTTGCCGAGATCGATGCCTGGTGGCGCGCCAATGCCGCGGCCAGCCGGCCCAGCCTGCTGATGGCCTACAGCTTCGGCAAGGCGCAGCGGGTGCTGGCGGGCGTGGATGCCACCATCGGGCCAATCCTGGTGCACGGTGCCGTGGCGCCTTTGAACACCGCCTACCGTGCCGCCGGCGTGGCTTTGCCCGAGACCCGGGTGCTGGGCGATCTGCCCGACAAACGCGCGCTGGCCGATGTGTTGAAAGGCGCACTGGTGGTGGCGCCGCCGGCGGTGCATGCCAGCGCCTGGGCCCGGCGGCTGGGTGACTTCAGCGACGGTTTTGCCAGCGGCTGGATGCAGCTGCGCGGCGCCCGTCGCCGTCAAGGGGTCGACCGCGGCTTCGTGCTCAGCGACCATGCCGACTGGCCCGGCCTGCAGCGGGCGATTTGCGCCACCGGCGCCGAGCGGGTGATCGTCACCCACGGGCAGGAGGCGGTGATGGTGCGCTGGCTGCGCGAGCAGGGTCTGCAGGCCGAGTCGTTCAGCACGGCCTGCAGCGGCGAGCGCGGCGAGGGCGGTGAGTTGCCGCCGGCCGAGCCGGCAGGCAGCGGCACGATCGAGTCGGCGGGGGTGACCTGATGCAGCGCTTTGCCAGGCTCTATGCAGCGCTGGACGCCAGCACGGCCACCGACAGCAAGCTGGCGGCGCTGCAGCGCTACTTGGCCGAGGCCGCCCCGGCCGATGCGGCCTGGGGCCTGTACTTCCTGGCCGGCGGCAAGCCGCGCCAGACCGTGCCCACGGCGCTGCTGCGCGCCGAGGCCACTGCCGTGGCCGGCATCCCCGACTGGTTGTTCGAGGCCAGCTACCAGGCGGTGGGTGATCTGGCCGAGACCATCGCCCAGGTGCTGCCACCACCGCGCGGGCGCAGCGCCCTGGGCCTGGCCGCGTGGGTCACCGAGCGGCTGCTGCCGCTGCGCGGTGCGTCCCCCGAGCAGCAGGCCGCCCAGTTGCGGGCGTGGTGGGACGAGCTGCCGGCCGACCAGCGCTTCCTGCTGATCAAGCTGATCGGCGGCGGCTTCCGGGTGGGCGTCAGCACGCTGCTGGTGCAGCGGGCGCTGGCGCGCCACGCCGGGCTGGACGCCAAGCTGGTGGCCCAGCGCTTCATGGGCTGGACAGACGCCCGCAGCCAGCCCAGCGCCGATGGCCTGGCGGCGCTGATGGCGCCCGAATCCACACCCGCCCAGGCCGCCGGCCAGCCCTATCCGTTCTTCCTGGCGCATGCGCTGGAGGATGCCGCGCCCGATCTGCTGGCGCAGCGCCTGGGGCCGCCCGCGGATTGGCAGGTGGAGTGGAAGTACGACGGCATTCGCGCCCAGCTGGTGCGGCGTGCGGGCGAGGTGTGGATCTGGTCGCGTGGCGAGGAGTTGATCACCGAGCGCTTCCCCGAGGTGGTGGCGGCGGCGCGCGCGTTGCCCGAGGGCACCGTGCTCGACGGCGAACTGCTGGCCTGGCAAGGGGATGCGCCGGCGCCGTTTCAGTGGCTGCAGCAGCGCATCAACCGCAAGACCCTCAGCCGCAAGCTGCTGGCCGAGGTGCCGGTGCAGTTCATCGCTTACGACCTGCTGGAAGTGAACGGCCAGGACCAGCGCACATGGCCCCAGCACCAGCGTCGCCACCGGCTCGAGCAACTGCTGGCCGCCGGGCCGTTGCGGCTGTCGCCGGCGCTGCAGGCCGACAGCTGGGTCGAACTGGCCGCACAGCGCCGACGCAGCCGTGAGCTTGGGGTCGAGGGCCTGATGCTCAAGCAGCGCGATTCGGCCTACGGCACCGGCCGCACCAAGGCCGATGGTGTGTGGTGGAAGTGGAAGATCGAGCCCTGCACCGTGGATGCGGTGCTCGTCTATGCCCAGGCCGGCCATGGCCGCCGTGCCGGCCTGTACACCGACTACACCTTTGCGGTGTGGAGCCGCCCGCCCGCCGATGCCGACGAAGCCGATGCGGTGGTGCAGGCCATCACCCGGCGAGAGCCCGCCCAGCCCGGCACGCTGCAGCTGGTCACCTTCGCCAAGGCCTACTCGGGCCTGACCGATGCCGAGTTCAAGGCCGTCGACGCGGTGATCCGCGCGAACACGCTGGAGAAGTTCGGCCCGGTGCGCAGCCTGCGGCCCACGCTGGTCTTCGAACTGGGCTTCGAGGGCATCGCCCACAGCCCGCGCCACAAGAGCGGCATCGCGCTGCGGTTTCCGCGCATGCTGAGAATCCGCCACGACAAACCGTTACACCAGGCCGACTGCCTGAGCATGCTCGAAGCCATGATCCCGGCGCACACTGCAACGGCCTGACAGGCATGGCGCATGGATGGCTCGCCCCCTCATTCAAGGGGTATTTCCCATCGAAAGGCGCTTGCAGCGGCTTGTTGCCGGAAATAGCCTGTGATCCCGGGTCGGACGTCATGCTCGCGCCACACCTTGGTGGGTATCATCAGTTTCAATGTCGTCTCGCGTCGAAGTGGTCAGCTTTTCCCTTTACCCGGTGTCCCCATGAAATCGAGCACGATCTTCGCGGCATCGGTGCTGGCGCGCGGCACAGGCGGGCACATGCTGGTGCAAGACCCCCGCATCGATCTGCTGCCCGACGGGCCCGCCGGCCAGCGTCGTTTCAAGATCAAGACGGCCGAGTCCGAAGACCGGCGCAGCCGCGTCAACAGCCTGCTCAAGGACCGCTACGCCTGGCGCGGCTACGGGCAGGTGACCTTGCCGACCGACCAATCGGTGCACAAGTTCACCCTCACGGCGGTGGAAGCCGACGTCACCATCGGCACCATCACCGTGTCGTTCGACGGGCTCAGCAAGCTGAGCGCGGACGACGCCTTCGGTCCCGAAGTGGGCGAGTTGCGCCGCCAGGGCCGCAAGATCTGCGAGTTCACCAAGCTGGCCATCGATCCGTCGGTCGGCACCAAGCGCGTGCTGGCCGCGTTGTTCCACGTGGCCTACATCGTCGCGCACCGGGTTCGCGGCTACGACATGCTGCTCATCGAGGTCAATCCGCGCCATGAGCGCTACTACGAGCGCATGCTGGGCTGCCAGGTGCTGGCCGGCGAGCGGATGAACAAGTCGGTCAATGCACCGGCGGTGTTGCTGGGTGTGGAGTTCGAGTACATCAAGGCGCAGATCGGTGAATTCGGCGGGCAGCCCGAGCGGGCTTCGCGCGAGCGGTCGCTCTACCCGTTTGCGTTCTCGTTGCGTGAAGAAGCGGCCGTCATCAGCCGCATGCTCGACAAGCAGCGCATCGCCCAGCGGCGCCTGACCGACACCGGTCACCCCGACGCCAACGGCCGGCCGTCGGACTTTGCGGCGCCCGACCTGTCGGGTTATTGACACCGGCCGCCGCAGCGGCGCGCCAAAAGGGTCGACAGGGCCGATGCGCCTGGTGCGGCCAGTAGGAATCGAACCTACATCTGACCCTTAGGAGGGGTCCGTTCTATCCATTGCATTGCTTTGGAGCAGGGAATAAACCTGCGCGGAACAAAAAATCTATACACAGCAAGCACTTACGCATCGCGCAAAAAACGCTTGACGCGAGTGCTTGTCTCGTTGCGGCAACACCCAACTTTTGGTGTCACAAGATTGGTCGTTTTTCCAGCAAAACAGCGGTCGTAAAAGTATTACAGCGGGGCAACAATAAAAGCGGGGACTGTGACAAAAGCTGCACAGGGACATACGGAAAACATTTTTGTATGGTTATACAGCACTGTGTTTATGTACAGCTTTAGTCCAACCGCAACGCTACCGATATGACGCTGAAGGAGAAACAAGTGGCAGAACGACATCCAACCAACTACGGTGGCTTGATCCTGCGCGGCCAGACTTGGCATATTCGAACACAGATCAAAGGTGTGATGATTGCGGAGAGCACTCACACAGGCATTCGTCGTGACGCTGAGCGCATCTTGGCGAAGAAGAAGGCCGAGCTAATCGAAGAAGTCGTGCTTGGCAACAAAAAGCCAATCAAGCTGCATGACGCAATCGATCTGTTTGTGAAGTCTCGCAAGCACCTGACAAGTGCTCAGAACTGCGAGATTCACATTCGATACTTCAAGATGCTGCCTAACCTTACGCTGGACAAGATTACCGACCATCAGTTGGAGGATGTAGTCTTCAAGAAGCGTGAGGAAGGCTACAAGGAAAGCACACTCAAGGTATCAGTCACCTACTTCAATGCAATGCTCAAGTATTGCACTGAAAAAGGCTATACCACCCGTAAGAAAATGACTCCCATCAAGCACGACAGTGGGAAGGTTCGTTGGCTTACAAAAGAGGAACTTGCTCGTTTCCTTGCTGCACTTGATCCTGCACTTGGTGTTGATGTTGTCACCATTGCTCAGAAGCAGGAGAACTTTGACCTTGTTAGGTTGCTGTTGGACAGTGCTGGTCGACTAACAGAGATTTCACAGATGAAGTGGAACCAAGTTGACTTCAATGCAGGTACAGTCTTTATGAAGCGCAACAAGGGCAGCATTGATGGCACCATTGGTATGACCAACACGATGCGTGAAATCTTTACTCGTCGTCGCGCAATGGAGTTTGGTGACTATGTGTTTGGATCGAAGGTTGGCAAGTCAAATAACAAGTGGGTTGCTGCTGCTGTCAAGCGTGCTGCATTGAATGAAGATCAAGGCTCGGTGTCGTTACATACGCTTAGACACACCAGGGCGGTTCACCTGCTGCAGGCTGGAATGGGGCTACTGGAAGTGAAGGAATACTTGGGTCACAAGTCAATCCAAAGCACGATGGTCTACGCTCATGTCATCAAAAGTGAAGTGATGTCGAAGGCAGCAAGACTCATTGATGCAGATTGATTTTCCTTAAGCAAATGCAACCATGGTGTGTGCGGTAGTACACACTGTGTATTGTAAAGAACAATGGCGTGTCGCCCGAAATACAGGGCTACACGCCATTTCTCTTTGTGCCTTTGCGTGTGAGGCGTTGACACTAATAAGGGCAAAAAGATGGGTGCAAACAATGCAGTCGAAAGCGATGCAGTTGCAAATGCAGCGTCGCCGAAGGTGGTCAAGCTGTCGAAGCATATGGACAAAGTTGTCAAGCTTCGCGCCGATGCTGGCGACTATTACAGACAGATCGAAATCGGCGGCCGTGATCGTTTGTATTCACTGATCGGTGAGGTCTACGCGATCTACTACTCGGTGATGCAGCAAGACAAGGAGAGCTCGTTCCGCGACCAGCTTCTGGCAAAGCTGAAGGAACTGCAGACGCCAGTGGAAATGTCCAAGACGGCAAAGTTGAGCAATGCGCTCGTTCGCTATGTCTTCCACGCTGACGACAAGCAAGTCAGCATTTGGGCCAGGGCTGTGCGTGGTGCATATGCGCTTCCTAACCGGCCTACGACTGTCGGTGAGTTCGTTGCTGCTGTGCACGCTCAGGATGGTGCTCTGTCGGGGTTTAAGGATCCCACGCGCGCCAAGGGCGCATCTACCACCGTTGCTCTCAAGCCGTCCGATGCAGTCTCAATGCTTGAAAACAGCGGCGAGCCGCTTGCCGAAGTCGATGAGTTTGAATGGATTGGCAAGCAAGAATATCGCATTCTGATTGCCATCCGTGGCGAGGGCGACGAAGCAACGCTGAAGGAGATTCCTCTCTCCGACGATCAGCGCGACAAGCTACTGGTGGACTACTTACGGAACAAGAATGCAGCTGAGAAAGCAGCCAAGGTTACTGTTGATCCGAAGATCAAGATCCAACGGCTGGCGCTGACAACCGCAAAGGTCAATGCTGAAATGGCTGTGGCAGTCGCACAAGAACAACTTGTGACGGCCAAAGCTGCAAGACCCAAGGACGATCATTCCGCACTGGAACATGTTGTCAAGCTCGCCAAGAGCAACTTTGACATCGCTGCTAAAGCACTCAACGCAGCCAAGAAGAAGTAAAAGCAATCGGCTTTGCGCAACATAGGCACTTCGGTGCCTATTTTTTTGGAGAAATGAAGTGCAACTAATCGATTGCTTGCGGCTATTGGTGCAGTATGTTCAACCATTTGAAGAGATGAAGCCTCTCTTCTTGGGAAAGCACGGCGCCAGCTTTAGCAGTTCCCGCTATGAGAATCCAGAGTTTCAAATCTTCAGAGCACATAGCGGCTTTCTCGAAAAGGTAGAAGGGCTGGACGAGGATGTTGGGATAAGCACGCTCGATCTAATCAAAGCAATCCTTAAGCATCCGCATTATCAAACTTGCACTGCGGCGATGTTCAGGGCAAGAAATGGAGCCAAGTCAATCCTGATAACAGGCAGCAATGACAGTTCGCATTCAGTGCCCCTGCTATCTAAAGCAACGATGGGTAGCTACAAAGCATATGAGTTGCTATCGCGGAAACACGGATTTGAAGACAAAGCAACCTTCGAAGCTACCGCCGAGGGCACTGATCTATTGCGGGGTTGGTGGTCGAAAGCCGAGCAGTTTCAGTATGATGATCAGTTTGTTATCTATACTGACAAAAGGATGCGGGTTCGTGCAGCAATCGGCCCTGACGATCGGGTAATGTGCAGATTCACATTGTCAGACGATTGTGATAGGGCGATATTGCCGCAGTATTCGTATGATGCGCCGCGCTTGTTGCAGCTAATGAAGTATTGCAAGGAGGGCGCATCAGTAAAGATTACCGTTGTGATAAATGAGGGGAGGTTTAGCTTTCTAAAGGTAGTCGTTACTACATCGCAAATAATACTTACTGCGGGCGTCGTGGGAAGTCCTGTTCTGCATATGAGCGACTACCACGAAGCGGTTGCAAGGAACGATGCGGAAGTGATGCCGTATCTTATGACGGGCGAGGATATTCCTGCTTTGGAACGCGCAAATGACTTAGTCCACTCTGACAGAGGCGCACCGGCCGTAATAACTCCCAAGCAGACACAAATTCACGAGGACGGTCTTGCGCGTGCGATGCGCATTAAGAAGGAGTTCGATGCCCAGCGTGAGAAAAAACCAGAATGAACTTCTCGCCCGAGTTGCAAAAGCTGTGCGAAGACGAAGCAATGGACTACTTCCTTGTGCGCAGCAAGGAGCGTGCAAGGGAGTATGGCGAAATCTTCACTCCGACCAAGCTAGTGTTGGAGTTACTTTCGCAACTTCCGGACACAGCCTGGGAAGAAGGTAAGACCTACTCTGCCCCGGCGGCAGGAAATGGAAAAGTTTTCGTGCCAGTTCTATATATCAAGGCATCTCTCAGGCACAAGAATCCGCTTGCTTCCATCTACGGTGTCGAGCTGCTGCAAGACAATGTGGATGAATGTCGCTTTAGGCTGCTTGAAGTAGCAGGGCAAACGGAGGAAAACAATCTGCACGTGATGCGCAACATTCGATGTGCGGATGCACTCAAGTTTGACTTCAATGAGTTCAAAGAATCGTAATGTTTGCTCAGTGTTGTTGCCAAATAATGCCCCGAAAGGGGCATTGTTGTTTGTCAAGGGTGAAATGGCATTGATGCGAATTCGCTTATCTTCGTCCGCGTTGACGACCAATCACTTATTTTCACGCCCTATTCCCCATAATCGAATGCACCTCCAACGCGATAGATCAATATGATCGTGCAACTTCGCTAAATTGATGTTTTCTTGGACGACTCCGAGTGCCTCCTTTTTGTGCAGACCTCTCTCGACGCTTTCTGGCGACCGACTAGGAGTGCGGCTTGATCATTGCGGCTGCCCCAGACTTCGTCGTTCTCTCGGGCCGCTCTTGCGACCGGGTTACACGCAGTCGCTCCGCTTCAGCGTTAGCCTGCGCCTTGAGCTTCTTAGCCCTGTCGCTCGCAGCTGTCGCGTTGTCCTTCAGCCTGTCGACGCGTTGCTCGGCTGCGTCTTTCGGTTGGATCTCTTCTAGTCGCATGTTTGGTCCCCATGGTGTTCGTCATATTTATCAGCGCCGACGACGCGAATGCCGGGCTTCGGTATCCCCCAAGTCAATGATGGTGGTGTTGCACTATGGAGCGGTACCATGAGTGCGACGCGCATGGAGGTCAGCCTAAGGACGGTTGCGGGCTCCACTCGCATGGTGCGCGTGCAACGCAAACAAGAGCGGAGCACATTTATGCAGTCAAATCTGCACAGGCCCTAAAGGGACGAACGATGAAAAGCCGAGTTGTAGGGGTAGTTGCAATGGTCGCCGTTTCCATGACCAACGTCACGCACGCCGCCGCCGTAGCGCTTGACTCGACCACCATCAACTTCAGTTTCTCGGGAAGTCCAAACACCATCGCCGGCTCCTGGGACGCAGGCGGTCTCGACGTGGGCTCAGCAACGGTGGATTCATACTTGGTCGAATTCATAGGATTCACATCCAACTTTGGCCCACCACAGTCCGTCACCTTCGTCAGCACCTATCTCGGCAGCAGCGTAGGCTTGCACTTCTGCAACCCTCTAAGCATCGCATGCGTCACAGAACCGACTCCGGGCGCATCGCAGATGGTCACGGAGAACAACGCGCCGGTTGATGGGGCATGGACGTTCCTTAACCGGCTGTTGCTGGGCAAGTCTGACACGAAGCTCTCGGGCAATGGCGGGGCATCCTTCAGTTCCGGAGGCCCCAGCGCGACTCTTTCGGGCCAGGTTCAGATCACAGCGTATGGCCAGGCGCAGGCAGTACCAGAACCATCTACTTTCGCGCTACTTACGGCGGGGTTACTGGCAATCGGCTTCGCCAGACGGGCACGCACACCAGCCTAGCTTGTGGCAGGACGTCGGGTCAGCCTGCAAGACAAGGCAATCCGACGACGTTGCCACGCCCGTACTGAGCCTCAAGCTGTTGCCGGGCTGCGATGGGGTTGCTGGCTTGAACTTGCGCCCACACCACCATCGTGCCACTGCCGCTGGCGCTCTTTACGCGCACCGAGGCCTGGTACGTGTTCATTGCGCCGCCCCTCACTTCTTCTTGGCGAAGCCAGCGCGCAGTGCACCGCTAGCCTGCTCGATCTGAGCGTCAAGCTCGCCGGCCTGCACGGCTTCCTTGACCGCCTCTAGTGCGGCAACCAGGCCGTCCATGTCGCCAACCTCGATGGCGTTCTTGCCCTTGGCGATTTCTAGCGGCTTGGCGCCATATCGCAAAGCAAGCACGACCTTCCCGGTCGGTGACTTCCACCACCACTGCTTGACTCGGGTCGACGACTCAACCTGCTTTCGCTCGCCAGTTTCGCCGTCCTTGACGAATTTCGTGCGACTTGCGGCATAGCTGCGACCTTCAATCGCGGCTTTTGCGCTCGCGATTTGTTGGTCAATTTTCCCAGTCAGCTTGTTACGACGCAGATTGGTCGGAGATTTGCGTTCGGCTTGAACGCTCACAAGCTTCAGCTTCGAAAGTGCACTCATTTCCTAGCTCCTTTGTTAAACACAGTAGAGCTAGTATGTGATCTTCTTGAGTGGAGAGCGACCGGAGATTGATCACCCATCGAATTGACGGGGCAATGCAAGGAAGCATCCACTAGTATTCTTGTGGAAGCAAGAGGCATGTTGAACTTCTATCTGCCTCCGTGATGCACCAGACCTTGTCATCACCAACGATGTAAGAGCTGAAGACACGTAGGCCGTGCTTGATTGCATGATCGTTTGCCTTTACATCGTCAGAGTCAACACTTCCCCAGTCACCAGCTGCATGGCGCCGAATGAGATGCATTGGATCAACATTGCTCTTCAAGCAATGCCGCAGGCAGCTAGGGGTGGCAACTATTGCCCCAAGGTCAAATAGCATCTTCTAACTCTGTCATTGATAGATCGCAACTTTATGCTTTACCTCCTCGAAAGGACAACCTGATTTTCTTTGATCAGCATCTATCAGAAATCAAATGAACCACTGCATGCCAATCAACAAGCTAGCGCCGCAGGCATGAGACTTCCTTGAGTTCTACGATGGCATCGTTCAAAACTCGTCTGCTGAGCGAAGCGACTGAAGAACGAAGGCGCAGCCAATACAGTTCAGCCTTCCGCAGTTGAGCGAAGCGAGACGGAGGACAGGCTCGACTGGCCGTGTGGCATGAGCGAAGCGAATGACGCACGAGTGAGTGCGGCAGCACGAACAGCAATCGTCTTGAGTGCAAACGAACGGACCGCCGACTTCGCAAGTCAGAGCTCTCCCAAAAAAATGTGCTACTTACGCTCACGCGTGATTTGCATTTAATCGCCCCACGCTTTCAGCGCGGACGAACAACTGCGCTCATTCATGCCTGCGCTGTCGCTGCGGCACTCATTCACTTGTTGTTGACCCCATTCAAAGAACCAACGAAAGCGGCACATCATCCACTTGGTCGATCAATCAGCAGATGCATTGATCTCCCATTGGTGGCATGTCTATTTCAATGACATTCTTGTGTTCTTCAGTCGTGAGGCTGCAATACAAATCGAGAAGTGATTTATGGGAACTGGATTGACTATGTCTAAACCCGCGCATTGCGCATCACTAAACGATGCCGTCGATAGGCTCGTGTATGCAGCGGGATGATCAGCTCATTATGAACCGCTGCCAGTTTTTAGGAAGAAGCTTCCTTCGAACAACACTCACAAGCTGCTTGGTTAGCTACCGGCATGTCTCAGCTTCAGTAGTCCGCTCTTGATGGCTTTATAGGCCATTGTTTTATTTGTTCTTGCCCCACATCGGCAGCCCGGGGGTCTTAGCTGTTGCGCTCTATTCTGAACGACTCGCTGGTGCAATTTTGACTCGGCGCACTAACCTTCATCTGCATAGTTGTCTGCATGGCGAAGATGCTGACAACTATATTTACCATCAAGGCAACAAAAAGCCCCACGATCCTGTTACGGACAGTGGGGCGGGTCTTGATTTTCGCCTCTTGACACCTATGCAGTCATCCACATTGCGCGGATAGAGCTATTTATCATACTAAGTCAAATCCGGCGCGAACTATTGACGCCAGCTTCTGCGGTAGGTAGATCACTTCTTCTTGACCGCCAAGCCACTGAATTGCTTAGCTCGCTCCTCCAAAGGCAAGGTGCTGGGCACAAGCTGGCGCAGCCAGGGCGGTTGGCGCCCAAGTGAGCCACCTATCCAAGTCTCAGGACCATTCGGGTTCTTGTATGTCACACCCTTCAGATAAGCCTTGGGCTCCTTCACTACAGATCCCCGTGGCGCCCTTGCCTTCGAAGTCTTGT
>MESD01000042.1:0-35399 GCA_001770815.1 Burkholderiales bacterium RIFCSPHIGHO2_12_FULL_69_20 | reverse complement strand
TCGGCCTCTTCGGCCCAGCCGTCGACACGGACCTTCAGTTCTTCACTACGCCTTTCCTTCGCGATAGCTTGGGCTTCATCGATCACCGCCTGAAGTTCAGGGAGCGACAGCTTTGTGAGGTCGGGCTTTGACATTTCGACTCCAAGGTGAATGAATGGAACGATCATACACAAAGCAGCGCTCTTCACTCAATTGAAGAATGCCGTCGTCTTGCATCGCTTTTGCTTCATTCCCAGAAATTTCTCTCAACGTGTAAGCGCCCCGGCTGATGCAGCTAGCCCTCGTGCGGGGCATAAAACCGTCTACACGCGCTTGCGCAATGCGCCCTAAGGGGTGAGTAGCTGGATGGGAAGCGCAAGTGCGCAGGGCTGGCTTGCGCGTTGTCGCTGAGTGGGACCGAGCCAAAAGCGATAGCGGGCTTCAAGAACCAAAGCTAATTCTAGATAGATGTGGTTCTGCACGCATCTGCTTGATCTACAACGAGATTCAGCCAACGTCTGATTTAGGTCGCCCGGCAGAAGCAAAGAATGCACACTTGATCGCATGGGTTTCATTGGTTCTTCAGAGGAGATGGGGCATGGGACAGGCAAAGACGTTGACCGAGCGCGAGTTGAAGCGTGTGCTGGACTACATTTCGCTGCACAGGCACGCAGCGCGCAACAGGGCGATGGTCATGCTGACGTACTACGCAGGGCTGCGCGTCAGCGAGGTAGCAAACCTCAAGTACGCCGATGTGGTCGCAGCAGATGGCCGGATCAAGCCCGAGGTCCAGCTCGCGCCTGAGCAAGTGAAAGGCGGGCACGCACGCACCGTCTTTGTCAGCGACAGGCTGAGCAAAGAGCTTGGGCTGTACGTGAAAACGCTGAAGCGCCGCGAGCAAGAGCCACTGCCACTGTTCCGAACACAGAAGCGCGACGGGTTCTCGCCCAACACACTCTGCCAGCACTTCCATTGGCTGTACCAGCGCGCAGGTGTTGAAGGCGCCAGCAGCCATTCCGGGCGGCGCACGTTCATCACGAACTTAGCAGCAAAAGGGGTCAGCGTGCGCGTGCTGGCGTCATTGGCCGGCCACCGCAGCATCGCCACCACCCAAAGTTATATCGATGTCAACGACGACCAGAAGCGCCGAGCTGTTGAACTCGCTTAGGCTATCTGCCCTGAGGCAACGCCGGTGATTGCGCTGACCGATGCTTTCGTGAAGAAAGAAGCCCCCGTCAACTTGCATCAACGGGGGCTATCAAACGGCTACCTAGTCAGGCTCACGACAAGCAGCAATGAAGGCCTGCTTGTTAAAGCACTTGCGATACGGCTTGGTCATGTTCTCGAAGTCTTCCTCGATCTCATTGTCAGTCCACATTCCGCCAGCCCGAATGCATCTCCGGAGATTGGCAAGGTTGAAGCAAACTGTGCCGAATCGGCCCCATTCCTGCATCGCGGTTTTTTGTTCGTGCGGTGTCACTCGGCGTCACCCGCAGCACCCAGCGCCTGAATGGACGCCTTAATGCCGACAATCTTGGCCTTGGCTAGACAGAGGTTCATCTCCGCCTTCTCCTTGTCCAACATGTGGTTCCGCTTTATGGCGTCACTCAAGTTGAATCTGTTCTCTTCCAGAAGTTGTTCCTGGTAGGACAAGTCAAACTTCAACAGAGTGCGTGCGCTCTTCTCGCCAGTTGATAGACTGAGACGCCTTTTGCCTTTCGGTTTGTTGCGTTCAGCCACCGCTTTTGAGTAGATTGCAAGTACCGCCTGTACATGCTCCAGCGTCATCTCAGTGTCTTTCACACTGGCAGTTCCATCTCCATTCGGCATTGCGACCAAGATGCGACATGGTTCGTCCTCATCCCAGTCGTCGGCTTTGATGGTTTCAACTGCGTCTGCGCCGCGCGCCCAACTCATTCCGAGTTCCCAAGGTTCGCTGTTCAACGTGTCGCCCTTTGAGGCAGCGGCAATAGCACGAATGCCCTCAAACCCACCCTTGTGTCCGTCGACCCAATCGATAAAGCCCGAAGGCTCGATCAGCTTAGAAAAGGCGACTTCAAGTGCCACGCTATAGACGTGAACCTGCTTGTCGTCGAAACCCTCTTCAGGCGTTGGACCGCCGAACACATAGCGAATGAAGATTGCAGCTTCTTTCGTATTTTCGCGCACTTTCTTTTCAGGCAATTTCGCCTTCATCCGATCAATTACCTTGTCCTTTGTGTCGCTGTGCATGACGACATAGAACAAGCCGTAGACCTTCTGCATCGTTTTCTTCGTTGCATTACGGCCAGCGACATAGAACTGCTGCCAGTCCTTACTCGCTTGCGAACGGAGCATTTCGGCTTCGTCCATCACGTCTTGAACTTCAAAAGCAAAAGGCTTGGCGCTCATTGGCTCGATGCTGAATGCCGTGATGGCACTCTCTTCCGATTCATTGATGGCCGTGCGTTGAACTACTTCTTGGCTTGTGGTTTCCATAAATTGCTCCAGCTTGCACACGTGCCTTCCGGTCCACTTTGGTTCCGCCGTCCGGGCTCATGTGTCCCTGGCTCACCTTCCCCAAAGGCTCCATTGCTGGATACGCAGTGCTCGCACCCCTGTCGAGGTGAGTCCCAGTCCCAGTGCTATGGTTTACACCGGGCAGGCTATAGGCATATCGGCGCCTGCACTGCTTTCTTGAGGAAAGCATGCAGCGCAGAGGCTAAAGGCATCTGCGAACCGGCGCGGATCAGATGTCAGCGTACTTTCGGATCAGCTTCGTCAACTCCGCACCTTCGCTTCCGGCCAGTTCCCTGGCATACATCAGCGGGGTGATGTGGCTGTAGTGCAGCTCGATCATCGTCGTGCTGGTGCCGCATTGCTTTGCGATCACCGACACAGGCACCCGGTCGAGAAGTAGATGCGTGATGTAGGTGTGGCGCAGCGAGTAGAGCGTTCGCATGCCGCCTGGCCCTTGCTCCAGTTTCAGCCGCTTCAGCAACACCACGAAGTTCCGCCCGAGTTGGTTGGTCGTCGTGCCGTCTGGCAGCCTAAACACCAGAGGGTTCCAATCATCAGGTACGCCGCGCTCGGTGTCCTTGCCGTCGTGCGACCGCGAGTGCATGTCAAGGATCATGTCGAGCACGATTCTGTTACCCACCACATGGCGGCTGCCTGTGTGTAGCGTCGTCTTGCCCTTCCGAACGACGATCACCACATGGTCTTCGCGTACCTGCACATCGCTCCACCGCAGGTTGTCCATTTCCGTACCCGGTCGCAGACCTGTGTGTACGGCTACGTTGAAGTAGAAGAACAGAAGCTCGCGTATTTCGTGAGTTTGGGACTTCCTGCTTTCAGCGATCCAATCGGGAAACGACTTACGGATCTTTGCAACTTCTTCCATCGTGAAGTAGTCGCGTCTTTCAGAGGTTACACCTGACACAGCAGACAAAGAGGGAACCTGTGATGGTGTCATCCACTTTCGGATGATTGCCTCGTCGAACACTCTCTGAAAGGCGGCGTTGTGTGTCTTTAGTGTTGACCTTGCCGGCGAACGCCCCAGCTTCTCAATGCGCCAGCGATCAAACGCCGCCAGTCTGTCGTAGTCAATGCTCGTGATGTGCGTTCGTTCGAAGAACGGGATGTGATAGCGCCGCAGAATCTGCTCATAGTCAGCGAGCGATGCATAGCCCTTGGTTGCCTTGGGCTGCTCCTGCATTCGCTCGATAGCCAGTTGCGCAACGTCCTTGAACGCCTTGGTCTGGATCGCGATGCCGTGCGCCAACTTGATGTCGCACTCGGCCTTGACCCGGATTGCAGCAGTGATTGCCTTGGCCTTCTCGCGCTGCTTCGTGGTCCTCGAAATCCACTTGCCGTCGATCTTGAATCGCGCCAGCCAGACCTTGCTGTTGCGCTGCAGGTAGATGTGCAGGCCATCGTCGATGCCGTGCTTCTCTAGCAGCTCGTTCATGGTGTATTGTTGACAGCACGCATTGGGGCAACTTTGCAAAGAATTTGCAAAGAGCGTTAGTGTGCTGGCTAGTGCGTTGATTTACAACGGAAAAAGTACGCGCATTGCTCTTAAAACCCGCAGCCGCAAGGCGTACGGGTTCGATTCCCGTCCCGCGTACCACCGCAGCTGCGGTGGCTAGCGGCCGGCCTTCTGGGCCGCATCACGGATGGCGCCCAGCGTGCTGCGGCTGGTGCTGACATCGGCATCGAGCTTGAGGTGAATGAGCATCGGCGCGCCGGCGGCCATGGCCTGCGCAAAGGCGGCCTCGAAGTCTTCGGTGCGCTCCACCCGCGCCGCCCGCCAGCCGTAGGCCAGCGCCAGTGCCACAAAGTCGGGGTTGAACAGATCGCTGCCGCTGACCCGACCCGGGTACTCACGCTCCTGGTGCATGCGGATGGTGCCGTAGGTGCCGTTGTCGACCACGATGCTGACCAGCCGGCCGGCACCGCGGTTGGCGCCGTAACCTGAGGCCGTGGCCAGTTCCTGCCCGGTCATCAGGAAGTCGCCGTCACCGGCCACGTTGACCACCGTGCGCTCGGGGTGCAGCAGCGCCGCCCCCACTGCCGCCGGCAGGCCGTAACCCATCGCGCCCGAGGTGCAGGCCAGCTGGGTGCGGCCGTGGTGCTGCAGGCCCGGGTACTGCACGAAGCGGTGCAGCCAGCCGCTGAAGTTGCCGGCACCGTTGGTGTAGATGGTGTCCTCGGGCGCCAGCCGCTGCACGGTCTTCATCACCACCGCCATGTCCAGCGGGGCCACGCCGCCGGCCACCTGGTTGGTGTGGTAGTCGGCGTTGGCCGCCGCCGCCCAGTCGTGCCACGGCACGTGGGTGGGCGCGGCCAGCGCCTCCAGCGCCTTGGCCGCGCAGGCCATGCTCGATTGCAGCAGCAGGTCGGCCGCGTAGACCCGGCCAAGTTCCTCGGGACCGGCGTGGATGTGCACCAGCTTCTGCCGCGGCCGCGGCGCCTCGATCAAGGTGTAGCCGCCAGTGGTCATCTCGCCCAGGCGCACGCCCAGCGCGATGATCAGGTCGGCGTCCTTCACCCGCTGCGCCAGCTTGGGATTGATGCCGATGCCGACGTCACCGGCGTACAGCGGGTGGCGGTTGTCGAAGGTGTCCTGGAAGCGGAAACCGCAGCCCACCGGCAGTTGCCAGTTCTCGGCGAAGCGCTGCAGCGCGCGTGCGGCCTCGGCGTCCCAGCCGCCGCCGCCGGCGATCAGCAGCGGCTGCTTCGCGGCCATCAGCATCGCGCGCAGGTCGCGCAGCGCGCCGGGGGCGGGCCAGGCCTGCGCGGGCTCGGCGCGCGGCAGCACCGCGGCGTTGGTGGGCGTGGTCAGCATGTCCTCGGGCAGCACCACCACCACCGGGCCGGGGCGGCCCTGCATCGCGGTGTGGAAGGCACGCGCCACGTACTCGGGCAGGCGGTCGGCGTGCTGCACCTCGCCCACCCACTTGGCCAGGCCCAGCGTGCCGGGGCCGAACATCTGGCGGTAGTCCAGTTCCTGGAAGGCCTCGCGGTCGCGCTGGTCGCTGGCCACCTGGCCGACGAACAGCACCAGCGGCGTCGAATCCTGGAAGGCGGTGTGGATGCCGATGCTGGCATTGGTGGCGCCCGGGCCGCGGGTGACGAAGCACACGCCCGGCCGCCCGCTCAGCTTGCCCTGCGCCTCGGCCATGAAGGCCGCGCCGCCCTCCTGCCGGCAGGCGATGAAGCGGATCAACTCGCGGTGCTGGTGAAAGCCGTCGAGCACGGCCAGGTAGCTCTCGCCGGGCACACCGAAGGCGGTGGTGACACCCTGGGCGATCAGGGCTTCGACGAGGACGTGGCCGGCGGGTCTGGTGGTCATGGGTGGTTTATTCAAGCGGGGGCGGGGCGATTATCGACAGGGTGCAGTTCGCGCCGCACGCGACGCACCCGGAAGGCACTGACGATCAGCACCATCTGCACCGCCGCCAGGCCGATCCACACGGCGCTGTACTGGTGCAGGTCCATCAGCCGGCCGAAGATCAGCGGCGCGATGGCCTGCCCGGTGTCCAGGCCCGAATACACCACGCCGAAGACACGGCCGCTGGCGTTCTCGGGGGTCGAGCGCTTGACCAGCATGTCGCGCGACGGGCTGGCGCTGCCGGTCACCAGGCCCATCAGGCCGAACAGCACCGGCACCATCCAGCCGACCACCGGCCCCAGCGCCACCCACAGCGCGATGCAGGCCGCCAGGCCCATGCCGATGCCGACCACCCGCTCGCAGCGTGCCGGGTCGCTGGCCAGGAAACCGCCCGCCACCATGCCACTGGCGCTGCCCACCATGTAGATGGTCAGGCAGGCCGCCACCCAGGGCAGCGGCACGGCGTGCAACTGCCGCGCCGCCTCGGGCGCGAAGCTCTGCACCACGCTCAGCGCGATGGCGTAGAAGAAGAAGAAGGCGAAGCACATCCACACCGCCGGGATGCGCAGGAAATCGAACGGCCCCTCGGTGGGGGCCGCCGCCGCCGGCGCGGCGCGACCCGGCCCGCCAGCGGCCACCGGCGCCGATGGCGCGGCCGCCAGCGCCAGTGCCAGCCGGTCGCGATGCCACCAGATCACCGCCAGCACCGACAAGGCCACCGCCGCACCGCTGAACATCGCCGCGCGCCAGCCGAAGGCCATCGCCATCGGCACCATCAGCGCCGGTGCCAGCGCCCAGCCCAGCGTGCCGGTGATGCCGTGGGCGCTGTAGGCATGGCCCAGCCGGCTCTTGTGCACCTTGCGGTTGAGCAGCGTGTAGTCGACCGGGTGGAACACGCCGTTGCCCACGCCGGCCACCACCGCCCAGGCCGCCAACATCGCATAGCTGGTGCTGCTGGCGTAACCCAGTGCGGCCAAGCCCAGCAACGACAGCCCGCCCAGCAGCACCGGGCGCGGGCCGAAACGGTCGACGACGAAGCCCGAGGCCGTCTGCACCGCGCTGGAGACGACGAAGAAGATCGTCAGCAGCGCGCCCAACTCGGTGTAGCTAACGCCGAAAGCGTCTTTGAGCCACGGAAACAGCGGCGCCAGCAGCAGCTGGCTGAAGTGGCTGACGCCATGCGCCAACCCCACCAGCGCGATGATGGCGGCGTCCTGGCGCAGCGGTGGTGCCGGGTCGGCCAGGGCATCGGCGGCGGCGGCGGTGGCGCTGTTCATGGCGCGGATGGTAGGGCCAGCCCGTCAGCGCACCCTGCCACCGGCGGGACAAGCCCCTGCTGCGGCCTGCCGCACCGGCGTCCCGGCTGCCGGCAATGTAAGCGGTGGTAGCCGGCGCACGCCGGCGCCACCCCGGCCGGGCCTTCACGCGGCACTACATCACGAAACGTCTGCTTGACGTTCCGCTCTTAGAGTGCAGCTCAACAAGAACCGGGAGATGGTGATGCTCAACAGCCTGTTCGGCGATCTGACACCGCAACGACTGCCGGCCACGCCGCCCCAGGCGGCGCGTGGCGCGGCCTCGGCAGAGAACACCACCGTCGTCGCGCCCACCGAAGACGTGGTGGTGGATGCCTCGCCGGCCGAGGCGATGCGCGCGCACTTTGCGCTGCACCGCCAGGATCTGCAGCGTGCCAGCGCGATGGTGACGCTGCTCGATCCGTCGGGGCTGTGGGCGTCGCAGGTGGTGCATGCGCTGGCCGATGCCGGCGGCCAGGCAGTGCAGCGGGTCAACCTGCGCGACCGCAGCACGCTGCGCACGCTGGCGGTGATCGAACGCGCGCTGGTGCCGCGGCGCGGCGCCGATGCGCTGCGCGTCTACCACGCCGATCTGCGTGCCGGCCCGATGACGTCCGACCTGGCCCGCGACGAGATCACCACCGCGCTGGCCGAAGGCAGCCAGATGACCGCGGTGATCGTCGGCGCCATGCAGCCGCATGCGCTGGTGTCGCTGATGCGCACCTTGCTGCTCGCCACCTGCCAGCCCGAATGGCGCTGCCCGCAGCTGGTGTTCATCCTGCCGCCGGGCGCTGCGGCGCTGCGCCAACGCATCCTGGCGCAGCCCTGGCCGCCACAGGTGCAGGCCAGCGTCGTGGCCGAACCGCTGGCCTGCGCGGCCAGCGTGTGGAACTGTGTGCTCGAAGCCTGGGAAGTCGCCCAGGGCCACGCATTGCCGACCAACCTGCTGGCCGCAGCGCCGCCCGCCACCGTCCAGCGCGCGCCCACACCGGCCATGGCCGACGCCCACCCATCAACCCGCCAGCCCTCGCTGCCACAGCCGCAGGTGCTCAACCGCCTGCTGTCGCCGCTGGCGCGCAGCGAAGGCCTGCTGGCCTGCGGCATCGTCGATCTGAACCGCGGCGATCTGCTGGCCAGCCAGCACCGTGAGCAACCGCCCACCGATCTGGCCGCGCTGGCGCTGGCGCTGTGCGCCGCGCGCCAGGCGCATCACACGGTGACCGGCGGCGACCATCCGCCCGACGAAGTACTGATCACCGCCGGCCCGCGCCAGACCCTGCTGCGCCGCCTGCCCGGCGAGGCGGCGCTGGGCTTCGTGGCGGTGCTCGACCGCCAGCACGCCAACCTGGCGCTGCTGCGCTTCAGGCTGATGGACGCCGAGCGGGCGCTGGCCTAAGCGGCCAGCGGCGCCAACGGCGCTCAAGCTGGACGGCAAATCGGCCGATAAAGCCGATTCAGCCGTCTTGCCTCAGGAGCGTCAGCGATGGACTTCTCATCGGTCTACAACACCCACGAAAAAACCGTGTTCGAGGCGGTGGCCGCGGCTGCGCCGCGCTACCCCGGCCTGGCCGGCGATGCCGGCCTGCTGGCCGACGTGGCCTGCGTGGCCTTGAACCGCATGCCACCCCAGTACATCCGCCACAGCGCCGACCTGGCCTTCTTCACCACCGAGAAAGAGCGCCAGGCGATGCGGCGCAACATCGAAGAATCGGTCGACTTCGCCTACGGCTACGTGCAGGCCCGGCATGTGATGGCCGCCCGGCGCTAGCCAACGCCCGTACCGGCCTGCGGGCGGCCAAAGGATGGCGGCCCAAGGGATGGCGGCCCAGGCAGGGGTGGCCAAAGCTCACGGCGCCGTGATGTGCCGGTGAGGTCTTGGGGAGATCGGCTTCCTAGCATCGAGTGCACCGGCCCGAAGCCTCGGGCCCGGACCCACCGATCCCGCCTTGCAGGAGCCTCCCCATGCACAAGTCTTTCCTTCCGCGTCCCTTGGCCGTCGCCGCACTGGCCCTGGCCGCCGGCGCTGCCTCCACGTCTGCCGGCGCCGCCGACCTGAACGTCACCGTCACGATACAGAACCTGGCGCCCACCAACAGCGTGGCCTTCGCGCCGACGCACCTGGGTTTTCACAGCGGCAGCTTCGACGCTTTCAACCTCGGCCAGGCAGCCGGCGACGGCATCGTCTCGGTGGCCGAGGCCGCTGCGGGCGTGGCCTGGCAGGCCGACTTCGCGGCGGCCGATCCCACGGCCAGCCGCGGCACCATCGATGGTGCGCTGCTGGTGGGCCAGAGCAAGACGGCCACCTTCCGGGTCGACAGCACGCTGAACCCGTATTTCACGTTTGCGGCGATGGTGATTCCCAGCAACGACTTCTTCATCGGCAACGACTCGCCGACACGTTTTCGCCTGTTCGACAACGCCGGCAACCTGGCGCTGACCAGCATCACCCAGACCGCGCGCCAGGTATGGGACGCCGGCAGCGAGGTATTCGACCCCGCCGCTGCGGCCTTTGTGGGTGACATCGGCCAGCGCACGCCGCAAGGCTCGGTGGTGGCGTTCAACTTTGCCGAGCTGGCGGCCCTGAACGGCCTGACCACCGGTGCGGGCTACACCTTCAACAGCCAGTTGGCGGCCGACACCGAAATCTACCGTGTCAGCTTCTCGGCCGCACCGGTGCCCGAGCCTGAAAGTTATGCGCTGATGGTGGCCGGCCTGGGTGCGCTGGGCCTGTTGATGCGCCGCCGCCAGGCCCGCCAAGCCTGAGCTGTGCACAGCCGCGGGGCGGCTCTGTTCCAATCCGGCTGCCCCGCCCCCCTGCCACCGATGAGCGCCCACCTGCTGCTGGTTGAAGACGACGACGCGATCGCCGACGCGCTGCGCCTGCACCTGGAGCAGGCCGGCTACCGCCTGCACCGCGAGGCCGACGGCCGCCACGCGATGGCGGCCATCGACCGCCAGCGCTGGGACCTGGTGCTGCTCGACCTGATGCTGCCCGGCGCCGACGGCTGGGACGTGTGCCGCCACCTGCGCGCGCGCCATGCCGATGTGCCGGTGATCATGCTCAGCGCCCGCAGCGCCGAGGCCCATCGCGTGCTGGGGCTGGAGCTGGGCGCCGACGACTACCTGGCCAAACCCTTCTCGATGCTGGAGCTGGTGGCCCGGGTGCGCGCCCTGCTGCGCCGCATCGACCAACTGCGTGCCCAGCCGGTGGCCAGCGCCCAGTTGCGCTTCGGCCCGTGGCGGCTGGACACGGCGCGGCGCACGCTCAGCCGCGGCGACGAGCCGGTGCCGCTGACGCTGCGTGAGTTCGACCTGCTGCACTTTCTGGTGCGGCACCCGGGCCAGGCCTTCGGCCGCAGCGAGCTGCTGGCGCGGGTGTGGGGCGCCGGTTTCGACGGCTACGAGCACACCGTCAACTCGCACATCAACCGGCTGCGCAGCAAGGTCGAGGCCGACCCGCGCGAGCCGCTGTGCATCGTCACCGTGTGGGGCGTGGGCTACCGCTTCGACCCGCCCGCGGACGCGCTCACCGGCGCGGCGCCATGAGCCGCCATCACGCCAGCCTCAGCCGCCGCCTCACGTTGGTGCTGGCGCTGTTGCTGCTGGGCTTTGCCACGCTCACCGTGCTGCTGGGCCGGCACCTGGCCATGGTGCAGGAGCAAGAGGCCTTGCAGCGGCTTTCGCAGGGCCTGGCCCGGCACATCGTGGGCCACTGGCCACAGATCAGCACGGCCGGTGCCGGCCGCGCCGAGCAGGACGAGCGCGACGCGCTGCTGCAGATGCTGATGGTGGTGAACCCCGGCATCCAGGTCTACCTGCTCGATGCGCAAGGCGGCGTGCAGGCCTACCTGGGCGAGCCGGGCATGGTGCGCCAACCCCAGGTGGACCTGGCGGCCGTGCGGGCCTTTCTGGCCGGCGGCCCGCTGCCCATCCTGGGCACCGACCCGATGGGCGGCACGCAGGGCCGCATCTTCAGCGCGGCGATGTTTTCGCCCGCGCCTGGCCAGTCCCAGCCACCGGGCTACCTGTACATCGTGCTCGATGGTGCGGCGCGCGCCCTGGTGGCGGGGCAGGTGAGCCAGCACCGGATATGGGCCGGCGCTGCCCTGGTGGCGGCCGCCGGCCTGCTGGCCACATGGCTGCCGGGCGCGCTGCTGCTGCGCCGCCTGACCCGGCCGCTGCAGCAACTGGCGGCGCGCATGCAGGCCTACAGCGCCGCGGCGCCACCCACCGCCGCACCGCAGGCGCCGCCGCCGGTGGGCGACGAGGTGCATGCCATCGCCCAGGCCTACGACGGCATGACCCGGCGCATCGAAGACCAGGCCGCGCGCGAGGCGCGCCAGACAGCATCGCACCGCGAGATGATGGCCAGCGTGGCGCACGACCTGCGCACGCCGCTGACGGCCCTGCACGGCCATCTGGAGGCCCTGGCGGCCGACGCCCCGGCCCACAGCGGTCGCATGCTGAGTGCCGCGCTGGCGCAGAGCGACAAGGTGCGCCGGCTGTCGCAGCAGCTGTTCGAACTGGCCACGCTGCAATCCACCGACCAGGTGCTGCACCGCGAGCGTTTCAGCCTGGACGAACTGGTCACCGATGCGGTGCAGAAGTTCGACCTGGGCCCGGGCCCGGCGCCGGTGGTGCTGAGCGGCACCCCGCCGGGCCGGCTGGAGCTGGACGGCGACCTGCAACTGGTGGAGCGCGCGCTCACCAACCTGATCGACAACGCCTTGCGCCACGCGCCAGGCCCGTTGCCGGTGCGGGTGAGCCTGCAGCGCGACGGCGCGCAGGCCCAGGTGCTGGTCGAAGACGCCGGGCCCGGCCTGTCGGACGAACTGGCGCAGCGCCTGGCGCAGGGCCGCTCACTGCGTGATCCACCGATGCGCCGCCCGGGTGGCGGCATCGGCGGGCTGGGGCTGGCCATCGCGCAGCGCGTGGCCCAGTTGCACGGCGGCAGCCTGCGGCCGCTGCCGGCGCCTCAGGGCGGCACCCGGCTGTGCCTGGCGTTGCCGCTGGCGCAACTCGGCTGACCTACCGGCCCGCGGCGTGGCCGGCGGGCCGCAGGTCGATCAGTGCACCACCCGCCCGAACTCGAACTGCCCGTCGCGCACGTCCACCGGGATCACGTCCTTGGGGCCGAAGCGGCCTTGCAGGATCAGCTTGGACACCGGGTTCTCGATGCGGTGCTGGATCGCGCGCTTGAGCGGCCGCGCACCGAACACCGGGTCGAAGCCGACCTTGGCCAGTTCACTCAGCGCCTCTTCCGAGACTTCGAGCTTCATCTCCAGCTTCGCCAGCCGGCCTTCCAGCAGCTTCAACTGGATGCGGGCGATGGCCTTGATGTTGGCTTCGTCCAACGCGTGGAACACCACCGTCTCGTCGATGCGGTTCAGGAACTCGGGCCGGAAGTGCGACTTCACCTCGCCCCACACCGCCTCGCGGATCAGCTCGGGGTCCTGCCCCTGCATCTGCATGATCAGGTGCGAGCCCAGGTTGCTGGTCATCACGATCACGGTGTTCTTGAAGTCGACCGTGCGGCCCTGGCCGTCGGTCAGGCGGCCGTCGTCCAGCACCTGCAGCAGCACGTTGAACACGTCGGGGTGGGCCTTCTCCACCTCGTCGAGCAGCAGCACGCTGTAGGGCCGGCGACGCACGGCCTCGGTCAGCGCCCCGCCCTCGTCGTAGCCCACGTAGCCCGGGGGCGCGCCGATCAGGCGCGACACCGAATGCTTCTCCATGTACTCGCTCATGTCGACGCGGATCATGTGGTCCTCGCTGTCGAACAAGAAGCCGGCCAGTGCCTTGCACAGCTCGGTCTTGCCGACACCGGTGGGGCCGAGGAACAAGAACGAGCCCAGCGGCCGGTTCGGATCGCTCAAGCCCGCGCGGCTGCGGCGGATGGCATCGGCCACGGCCACGATGGCCTCTTCCTGGCCCACCACCCGCTGGTGCAGCTTGTCTTCCATCTGCAGCAGCTTGTCGCGCTCACCCTGCATCAGCTTGCTCACCGGAATGCCGGTGGACCGTGACACCACCTCGGCGATCTCTTCGGCGCCGACCATCGTGCGCAGCAGTTGCGGCCCACCGGTGCCGTCCTTGGCGCCCTTGGCCTTGCCACTTTCCTTGGCCTGCGCTTCCTTGAGCGTCTTCTCCAACTCGGGCAGCTGGCCGTACTGCAGCTCGGCCACCTTGTTGAAATCGCCCTTGCGCTTGAGTTCCTCGATCTGGAACTTGATCTTCTCGATCTCTTCCTTCACGTGGGCCGAGCCCTGTGCGGTGGCCTTCTCCGACTTCCAGATCTCTTCGAGATCGGCGTACTCGCGCTGCAGCTTGACGATCTCTTCCTCGATCAGCGCCAGCCGGCGCTGCGAGCCTTCGTCATGCTCTTTCTTCATCGCCTCGCGCTCGATCTTCAGCTGGATCAGCCGGCGGTCGAGCTTGTCCATCACCTCGGGCTTGCTGTCGATCTCGATCTTGATCTTGGCCGCGGCTTCGTCGATCAGGTCGATGGCCTTGTCGGGCAGGAAGCGGTCGGTGATGTAGCGGTGGCTCAGCTCGGCCGCGGCGACGATGGCCGGGTCGGTGATCTCCACGCCATGGTGCACTTCATACTTTTCCTGCAGGCCACGCAGGATGGCGATGGTGGCCTCCACGCTGGGCTCGTCGACCAGCACCTTCTGGAAGCGGCGCTCCAGCGCGGCATCCTTCTCCACATACTTGCGGTACTCGTTGAGCGTGGTCGCGCCGATGCAGTGCAACTCACCGCGCGCCAGTGCGGGCTTGAGCATGTTGCCGGCGTCCATCGCACCTTCGGCCTTGCCGGCGCCCACCATGGTGTGCAACTCGTCGATGAACAGGATGATGCGGCCTTCGTCGGCCGCCACTTCCTTGAGCACGGCCTTCAGACGTTCCTCGAACTCGCCGCGGTACTTGGCACCGGCCAGCAGCCCGGCCATGTCGAGCACCAGCACCCGCTTGTCCTTGAGCGTGTCGGGCACCTCGCCGGCGATGATGCGCTGGGCCAGGCCTTCGACGATGGCGGTCTTGCCCACGCCGGGCTCGCCGATCAGCACCGGGTTGTTCTTGCTGCGGCGCTGCAGCACCTGGATGGCGCGGCGGATCTCGTCGTCGCGGCCGATCACCGGATCGAGCTTGCCTTGGCGGGCCCGCTCGGTCAGGTCGAGCGTGTACTTCTTCAGCGCCTCGCGCTGGCCTTCACTTTCGGCCGAATCGACCTTCTGGCCGCCGCGCACCGCCTCGATGGCGGATTCCAGCGATTTGCGGCTGAGACCATGCCCACGCACGATGCCGCCGATGTCGCTCTTGCTGTCTGCCAGGGCCAGCAGGAACATCTCGCTGGCGATGAACTGGTCGCCGCGCTTGGTGGCCTCTTTGTCAGCGGCCTGCAGCACCTGCACCAGGTCGCGCCCGGCCTGCACCTGGCCACCGCCCTGCACACTGGGCAGGCCGTTGTTGGCCACGTCCATCGCCTGCTTCAGCGCGGCGGTGTTGGCGCCGGCACGGTCGAGCAGGGCCTTGGGGCCGTCGGGCTGGACCAGCATCGCCGCCAGCACATGGCTGGGCTCGATGTAGGGGTTGTCGCGCGCCACGGCCAGGCTTTGAGCCTCGCCCAGGGCTTGCTGGAATGCGGTGGTGAGCTTGTCGAGACGCATGGTGGAAATCCTCCGAATTAGCAAGGACATTGGGCTGCCGGCCACGCATTTCAAGTGCCACGGCGGTCGGCCGGCCGCGCCATGCTTGCGCCAGATCAATGGTCCTGACGGCCAAACTGCACCCGCACCGCTGCCACCGCCACCGCCGAGACCCGGGATACCGCTGCACCGTACCCGCTTCTAGAATCAGCGGGTGAACATCCATCAGATGCAAGTGCGTTACCAGCCCGGCCCCGACCGCGTGTTGTGGCAGGTGCGCACCGCCGCCGGCGAGTTGTTTGCGGTCTGGCTGACGCGCCGCATGCTCAAGCTGCTGTGGCCGCCGATGAGCAAGATCGTCACCCAGGCCGGCGTGGCCCAGGTGGTGCCCAACGCCACCGTGCTGCCCGAGGCGCAGGCGATGATGGCCCAAGCCGCGCGTGAACGGCCGCTGCCCACCGCGCGCTTCAACGAGCCCTTCAACGCCCAGCCGGTGGCCCAGCCACTGGGCCCCGAGCCGCTGCTGCCCGAGGCCATCGACCTGGGGCCCGGCCCCGACGGCAAGGGCCTGGCGCTGCAACTGCGTGAGGCCGGCGGGCGGCGCATGGCGCTCAAGCTCAACGACGACCTGGCCACCGCGCTGATGCGGCTGCTGGAGCAGGCGCTGAAAGAGGCCGATTGGGGCTGGGGCGGGCCCGCGGCCGCGCCGACCGAGCCGGCTGCGCCCGTCGTGCTGAACTGACGGCCGCGGCGGCGGCGTTCAGCCCGGCGGCAGATCGCCCAGTTGCGCCCGCAGCGCGGCCTTCTGCACCTTGCCCAGCGCGGTGCGCGGCATTTGGTCGACCAGCACGATGCGCCGTGGGTGCTTGAAGCGCGCCAGCCGGGCGTTGAAATGCTGGCGCAGCGCGTCCACATCCACCACCGCGCCGGCGCGCGCCGTCAGCACCAGCACCGGCACCTCGCCCCAGCGCGCATCGGGCAGGCCCACCACCGCGGCTTCAGCCACGCCGGGCCAGGTGGCGGCGAGGTTCTCGATCTCGGGCGGGTAGATGTTCTCGCCGCCCGAGATGATCATGTCCTTGCTGCGGCCGACCACCGTCACCCAGCCCTCGGCATCGGCGCACGCCAGGTCGCCGGTGGCAAACCAGCCGTCGATGAAACCTGATCCCGCCGGCAGCCGGTGATAACCGCGCATCAGGTTGGGCGCGCGCAACTGGATCTCGCCGACCTCGCTGGCCGGCACCTCGGTGCCCGAGGCACCCGAGGCATTCGCCAGCTTCAGCCACACGCCCAGCGCCGGTCGGCCGACGCTGCCCACCTGGGCCAGCGCCTCGTCGGGCTTGAGCGCGATCGAGAACGGTCCGGTCTCGGTGCTGCCGTAAACCTGCGCCATCGGCACCCCGCGGGCGTGGAAGGCCTCGATCAGCGCCACCGGCACGATAGCCGAGCCGCTGTTGAGAAAGCGCAGGCTGCTCAGGTCGGCCGATGGCCAGCCCGGATGCGCCAGGATGGCCTGCATCACCGCCGGCACCAGCAGGCTGGTGGTGGCGCGCCAGGCGGCCACGTCGTGCAGCCAGGCTGCCGGGTCGAAGCGCGCATGCAGATGCACCGGCGCGCCCACGGCGAGTGCCGGCAGCACCTGGATGCACAGCCCGCCGACGTGGAACAGCGGCAGCACCGCCAGCACGCGGTCGGCCGGCGTCAGGCCCTGCACCGCCAGCGCGATGTCGAGGTTGGCGACCATGCCGGCCTGGCTGTGCATCGCGCCCTTGGGCTCGCCGGTGGTGCCGCTGGTGTAGACCAGCAACACGTCGCCCGGTTGCGCCGGCTCGATCGGGCCGGCAGGCGGGGCCAGCGCCGCCACCTCGCCCGACAGACCCGCCAGCTCGGGCGTGTGCTTCAGCGCCGACAGCCCGGCATGCGTGGTGATGGCCGCCAGTTCGGGTGCGGCCAGCCGCCAGTTCAGCGGCACGAACACCGCGCCCAGTTGGGCGCAGGCCAGCAGCGCGGCCAGCATCTCGGGGCTGTTGTGGCCGAGCCAGCCGATGAAGCTGCCCGGCCCCAGGCCCTCGGCCTGCCACTGCGCCACCATGCGGTCGGCCAGTGAAAGCAGGTCGGGCAAGGTGAGCGAGCGCTCGCCCGCCTGCAGCGCCAGCGCCGCGGGCGCACGCGTGGCTTGTGCGCGCAGGCGGTCGTACAGCGGGCGTGCAGCGGCCACGCCAGGTCTCACTCGATCGCCTCGTCCCGCTCGCCGGCCTCGTAAAGGCATTCGCGGCCCAGCCGGTCCATGCACAGCTCGGCGGTCCAGGGCAGCATCAGGCTGCCGCAGCGGCTGTCGCGGTACAGCCGCTCCAGCGGCAAGGACTTCAGCATCGACTGCCCGCCACAGGTGCGGATCGCCAGCCGGCAGATGTCGTTGGCGTTCTCCATGATGGTGTAGTGCGCCGCGTACAAACGCATGCGCATGTCCTTGTCGGGGTCGATGCAGGCATCGCGCGCGTTCTGCAGAAACAGCGCCCGCGTGGCCTCCAGCTTGATCCGCATCTCGGCCACCGCGTACTGCTTGGTCGGGTACATGCGGCGCTTGACCGGCGGCATGCCCGGCACCTCGGCGCGCAGGTATTGCACGGTGAAGTCGTAGGCTGCCTGCGCCACGCCCAGGTAGGTGGGCGACAGCGTGGCAAACATGTGCGGGTAGCGGCTGGCCGCCTGGAAGTACAGGCCCTCGGGCATCATGCGCGCCGTCTCGGGCACGACCACGTCCTGGAAGATCAGGTTGCGGCTGACGGTGCCGCGCATGCCCAGCGGGTCCCAGTCGCCCACCACGGTCACACCCGGCGCGTCGGCCGGCACCGCCAGGTACATCGAATCACGCCGCGTGCCGCCGCCGGCGCGGTCGGGCCGGTCCAGCGTGCACAGCACGCCGTAGGTGTCGGCCGCGCCGGCCAGTGAGGCGAAGATCTTCTTGCCGCTGACCACATAGCCGCCGTCGACCTTGCGCGCGATGGTGCCCCAGGGCGCCGCGCCGGCCGCCGCCGCGCCGCCTTCGGAGAACGGCTGGGCGTAGACCTTGCCTTCGTCGACGATGCGCGCGAAGTGGATGGCGCGGTGCACGTCGTGGTTGGCGCGCTGCTCGGGCGTCATGTCCAGCGCGTCGGCGATCTCGCCGGCCCACAGGCACGAGCTGACATGCATGTTGAAGCTCAGCGCAGTGGCGCCGCACCAGCGGCCGATCTCGGCGGCCACCATCACGTAGGTGGCAAAGTCGGCGCCCTGCCCGCCAAAGCGGGTGGGCACGCAGATGCCCAGCAGGCCAGCCTCGCGCAGATCGTCGTAGTTCTCGAACGGGAAGCTGGCCTCGCGGTCGTAGCGGTAGGCCCGCTCGGCCCAGCGCGGGCCCAGCGCGGTCACGCGGGCGATCAGCTCACGCTGCAGCGGCGTCAGCACGTCGGGGTTGCCGCAGATGTGCGAAGGCTGGTAGCGCGAGGGCGCGGCGGGGGGGGTGGGGGGCGTGAGCGCGGCAGACATCGGAGCTCCTGGGAACGGGTTCGGTACGGGATTCGAAACCGGGCAATCAGCGCGCCGCCAGAAAGGCCAGCAGCGCGCTGTTGAAGGTTTGGGGCTGCTCGATGTTGAGCAGGTGCCCGGCGCCCGGCAGGATGGTGCAGGCCGCACCGGCGATGCGTTCGGCCATCTTGCGTGCCACCTCGGACGGCGCGGTGCGGTCGTGCTCGCCGGTGATGACCAGCGTGGGCACGGCGATGTGGGGCAGGTTGGCACGGCGATCAAAGGCCACCAGCGCCGCCACCGCGCGGCGGTAGGTGGCCTCGGGCACACCGGCCATCAGCGCCTGCGCCGCGGCCATCACCCCAGGCGGGGTGCCCGGCGCCACCATCGCAGGCACCAGCTGCGTGGCCAGGCCGGCCATGCCCAGCCCGGCGTCCAGCGGCGCGAAGCGCGACTGCAGGAAGACCTGCTGCCAATCAACACCCGGCTTGCCGAAGGCAGGCGAGGTGCCGGCCAGCACCAGGCCGGCCACCGCCTGCGGCGCGCGGGCGATGACCTCCTGCGCCACCATGCCGCCCATGCTGTGGCCCAGCAGGATCGCCGGCCCGGCGCCCAGCGCGGCCAGCGTATTGATCACCGCGCCAGCCATGCCGGCCAGGTCGTAAGGCTCGACCGCGGCCGACAGGCCATAGCCCGGACAATCCACGGCCAGCGCGGTGAAGCCCGCCGCCGCCAGGGCCGCGCCGGTGCCGGCGCCCGGGCCCATGCAGGCGTCGCTCCAGGCCTCGCGGCCACCGCCCACACCGTGCATCAGCACCACCGGCACGCCGCCGCCGTCCCAACGCAGGTGGGCCAGCGGCGTGTGGGTGATGAGTTGCGGCGTCACACCAGCACCCCGCCAACGACCACCGCCACGCCGTCGATGGTGACGGTGCAGCCGCGCATCGGCAGGTCGAAGTGCCCCAGCGTGTGGCGGCCGGCCACCTCGTTGGCGCCGGTGCTGTAGAGAAAGCTGCCGGCGAAGGCACGCAGCTCGGTGCCGTTGAAGTCGGCCTTGTCGTAGAAGGTCATCGCGTCCCAGCGGGCGTGGCGGTTGAGGCCCCAGCCGACGTGCGACACGGCATAGGCCGAACGGTCGCCAGGATGTGTCGCCCAGGCCGCGAAGTAACCCCGCATCAGCTCGGCGTCCACGCTGTGGCCCTCGATCGCGGTGACATGGTCGTCGGCGATGCGCAGCGTCACCGGGTCGGCCAGGTAGCGCTTGAAGGTCAGGTTGACGTCGCCCGGCGCCATCACCAGCGTGCCGCTGACCGAGCCCGCCGCCGGAAAGGCCAGCACCAGCCCGGCCGGCCAATGCGTCAGGCTGCCCGGCTTGGCGGTGAAGCCCCACACGCCGCCGATGCGCGCGCCGGTCAGCGAGATGGTGATGTCGGTGCCCGCCGCGGAAGTGACCTGCATCACCCGCGCGCCTTTCAGCCGGCGCATCGCGTCGCGCACCGGCGCTTCGTCCTCGGCGCGTGGCGCCGTGCGCTCCAGGATCTCGGGATGCTCGTTGCTGACCACCATCACCCGGGCGCCGCCCTGCAGGATGGCGGGCAGCTCCACCGCATGCTGCAGGCCCTCGACGGTGCAGTCGGCGATGAACACACTGCCGGCCAGCGCGGCCACCACCGGGCCCAGCTGGCCGATGGCGTCCGACGCACCGGTCGAGCGCACCGGCACCGGCGCCGTCTGGCGCGGCGTGGGCAGCACAACGTGGAACCAGCGTGCGCCCAGCCGGGCCAGCGCCAGCTCGCTCAATTGCACCAGCGCGGCGCGCGATTGCGTCTCGGACAGGATCGCGCAGGCATCCCCCGGCTTGACACCGCACAGGCGGAACACCTCGACGAAGCTGTCGATCCACTTGGCTTCGATGCGTTGACTCAAGCTCACAAGATCTCTCCCAACATCCGGTAATGCCCACCCTGAAACAGCAGCGGCGCCACCGCCAGGTCGGCCAGCCGCAGCACGCGGCCGATGAACAGCACATGGTCGCCCGCGTCCTGGCACGTCTCGACCGCGCATTCGAAAACAGCCGCGCAGCCCGCCAGCACTGGCACGCCGCCGATGCCCGGTGCCCACGCGCCCTCGGCAAACTTGTCGGATTGCTGTGACGCAAAACGGCGCGACAACTCCACCTGCGTCTCGGCCAGCACGTTGATCGCGAAATGGCGCGACCCGACGAAGGCGGCCAGGCTGCCGCTGGCCTGGCGCAGGCTCCACAGCACCAGCGGTGGATCGAGCGACAGCGAGGTGAACGAATTGGCCGTCAGCCCCACCGGCGTGCCGTCGGCATCGTTGCAGGTGATGATGGTGACGCCGGTGGCAAACCGCCCCAGCGCCGCGCGCAGGGCCTTGGGCGGCAGCAGCGTATCGGCAGGAATGGCCGCGTTGGCAGAAATGGCCGCGTTGGCAGGAATGTCCGGTGACCTCATCGTGGCCCTAATGTATGAAACTGAATTGAGCGGGTCACCTTGTCCGACCGCGATCTGCCAACGGCGATCAAGACGCTGGGCCGGCCTCAGCGCAGCAGCAGCCGCGCCAGGCCGAAACCGATCGCCGTGCAGGCCAGCGCGCCCAGCAGGTGGGCCGCGCTGTGCAGCAGCGCCAGGCCGAAGTCGCCGCGCTGGATCAGGCCCAGCGATTCGGCCGAGAACGACGAGAAGGTGGTGAAGCCGCCCAGCAGCCCGGTGACCAGCAGCAGCCGCAGCAACTCGTCGGGCGAGCGCGCAAACCACACGATCGCCGCGCCGATCATCAAACCACCCAGGGCATTGACCAGCAGCGTGCCCAGCGGAAAGCCCGCCCACAGCCCGTTGAAGGCCATGCCCGCGCCCCAGCGCAGCAAGGCGCCGATGGCCGCCCCGCACGCCACGGCGCTGGCCTGCAGCGCAGTGATGCTGATGCTCATGCTCATGCCGCGGTGGCCGGCAGGTTGCCCGAGCGCAGGCCCCAGCGCGCCAGTGCCGCGTCGTCGGCCACCCGGGCATCCACCCAGCGGGCGCCTTCGGGCGTGGTTTCCTTCTTCCAGAACGGGGCCTGGGTCTTCAGGTAGTCCATCAGGAACTCGCAGCCCTTGAAGGATTCACCGCGGTGCGCCGAGCTGACCACCACCAGCACGATCTGGTCCAGCGGCTGCAGCAGGCCCACGCGGTGGATCACCCGCGCGCCACGCAGGTCGAAACGCCGGAAGGCCTCGTCGATCATGGCCTCGATGGCACGCTCGGTCATGCCGGGGTAATGCTCCAGTTCCATGGTGCTGATGGTTCCGGGCTGGCCCGCCGTGCGATCGCGCACCGTGCCGACGAAGCTGGTCACCGCGCCCACGCCGCCGTCGCCTGCGCGCAGCGCCGCCACCTCGGCGGACAGGTCGAAATCCTCGGTCTGGATGTGCACGCGCGGGGTCGGGGCCATGGCGATGTTCCTGTTCAACGCGGGCAGTGCGGGCGGATCAGCCGCCGGTCACCGGCGGGAAGAAGGCCACCTCGGCGCCGGCCGGCACCGGCGTGGCCTCGTCGGCCATCACCTGGTTCAGTGCGCAGCGCAGTGCGCGGCCGCGGGCCAGCGCTTCGGCATGGCGGCCACCGCGTGCGATCAGCGCATCACGCAGCTGGCCCAGCGTGGTGGCGGGCGCCAGCTCGACGGTCTCAGAGGCGCCCAGCAACTCGCGCAGCGAGGCGAAGTAGCGCACGGTGACGGTGGCGTTGGTGGAGGACAGGCTCATGCTCAGGCGCCGATCAACGAGGACAACAGCAGCAGGCGCACGGTGTCGCCGCGCCGCACCACCTGGCCCGACGGGTTGTCGACCAGGCCATCGGCCCACACGGCCGAGGTGAGCACGCCCGAACTCTGGTTGGGGAACAGCTCGACGCCGCCCTGGGCATTGAAGCGCGCGCGCAGAAATTCGCGCCGCTTGTCGGGTGTCGACCAATCAAAGTCGGCGCGCACCTGCACCGCCTGCGGCATCGCGTCGGTGCAGCCCTGCAACGCGCGCAGCACCGGCGCCACCGCCAGCAGAAAGGTCACGAAGCTGGACACCGGGTTGCCGGGCAGGCCCATGAACAGCGCTTCGCTGTCACTGTCGCCACGCCGCACCGCGCCGAAGACCAGCGGCTTGCCGGGCTTCATCGCCACTTGCCAGGCTTCTAGCCAGCCCTCGGCCTTGACCGCCGGCTTGATGTGGTCCTCTTCGCCCACCGACACGCCGCCCGAGGTGAGGATCAGGTCGTTGTCGACAGCGGCGCGGCGCAGGGCCTCGCGCGTGGCGTCCAGCCGGTCGGGCACGATGCCGAGATCGGTCACCTCGCAGCCCGCGGCCAGCAGCAGGCCGCGCAGCGTGAAGCGGTTGCTGTTGTAGATCGCGCCGGGCTTGAGCGACTCACCGGGCATCACCAGTTCGTCGCCGGTGGAAAACAGCGCCACGCGCGGTCGGCGGCGCACGGTCAGCCGCGAGGCGCCCACCGACGCGGCCAGGCCCATCGCGGCCGGCGTCAGGCGCATGCCCGCGGCCAGCACCTCGGCGCCATGCTGCACGTCTTCGCCACGGCGGCGGATCCATTGGCCGGCGCTGGGCACGGCATCGACGCGCACGCTGCCCAGCCCTTGGCCCGACGCATCGGGCAGCGCCACGCACTGTTCCTGCATCACCACCGCATCGGCGCCGGCCGGCACCTGCGCACCCGTGAACAAGCGCGCCGCCGTGCCCGGCTGCAGCGGCTGACCCACCACGCCGGCGGGCAAACGCTGGCTGACCGGCAGCACCGTGCCGGCGGCCGGCACGTCGGCCGCGCGCATCACGTAGCCGTCCATCGAGCTGTTGTCGGCCGGTGGCACGTCCAGCGCCGACACCACGCCGCGGGCCAGCACCCGGCCCAGCGCGTCGAAGGTGTCGACCTTTTCGGTCTCGGGCAGCACACGGTCGCGGGCCACGGCCAGCAGGCGGAACAGCACCTCGTCGAGGGACAGCAGAACGGAACGTTGCAGCTCAGCCATGGGGATGATCTTGCGGCGCAGTGCCGCGGTGGTATTCGTAACGCTCAACAGTGTCCAGCAGGTGCAAAACCAGCGCACCCGCCGAGGCCATGTCGAAGACGGGCCGCGCCGTGGCCACCAGCAGCGCCGCGGGATCATCGGTGGCGATGGCAGTCACGAAGGGATCGTCGGGATAGAGCGGGCTCTGGCCCAGCGCGGCACGCCACACCTCCACCTTGGGCCAGTCGGTGTGCTTGAAGCCTTCGACCAGCACCCAGTCGACCGGCGACAGCTCGGCCACCAGCTGATGCAGGCCGGGCAGGCCCTCGGTGTCGTACTCTCGCAGCAGCGCCAGCCGCTGGCCCGAGGCCACCAGCACCTCGGTGGCGCCCGCGCTGCGGTGGCGAAAGCTGTCCTTGCCCGGCTGGTCGATGTCGAAGCGCTTGTGCGCATGCTTGATCACTGACACCCGCAGGCCGCGCGCCTTGAACTCGGCAATCATCTGCTCGATCAGCGTGGTCTTGCCCACGCCCGAGGGACCGCACACCACCACGACGTTCATGCGGCGGCCTTCATGCGGCGCAGTGCTGCTCGATGTAGGCCTTCACCCGCGCCGCATCCACCGGCAGCGTGGTGAAGCGCTTGGGCAGCGCCTCGATGCCCTCCAGCGCCGCGGGCCGCGGCGGCGCACGGCCCAGCGCCTCTTCGATGGAGGCGGCAAACTTGGCCGGCAGCGCGGTCTCCAGCACGATCATCGGCACGCCGGGCTGCCGGTGCTCACGCGCCACCTTCAGGCCGTCGGCGGTGTGGGTGTCGATCATGTCCTGGTGGTCTTGCCAGGTGCTGCGGATGGTGGCCAGCCGGTCGGCATGGGTGCTCTTGCCCGAGACGAAGCCGAAGCCGGCAATGCGCGCGGTTTCTTCGGCCGAGAGCTGGAAGCCACCGTCGCGGGCCAGCGCGGCGCCAAACAGATCGGCCACCCGTGCACCATCGCGGCCCAGCAGATCGAACACGAAGCGCTCGAAGTTGCTGGCCTTGCTGATGTCCATCGACGGGCTGCTGGTCTCGTGCGTCTCGGCACTGCTGCGCACGCGGTAGCGGCCGGTGCGGAAGAACTCATCGAGCACGTCGTTCTCGTTGGTGGCCACCACCAACTGCGCGATCGGCAGCCCCATCATGCGCGCCACGTGGCCGGCGCAGACGTTGCCGAAGTTGCCCGAGGGCACGGCGAAGCTGACCTGCTCGGTGTTCGAAGGCGCCGCCGCAGGGCCGCCCCAAGGCGGCGCGCTCCCCTTGGGGGACAGGCCGGCAGCGCCGGCCTCAGGGGCGCCAGATGTCACTTGGAAATAACCCGCAAAGTAGTACACCACCTGGGCCAGCAGCCGCGCCCAGTTGATCGAGTTGACGGTGCCGATCCTGTGCTGGCGCTTGAAGGCCAGGTCGTTGCTGACCGCCTTGACGATGTCCTGGCAATCGTCGAACACGCCGTCGATCGTGATGTTGTGGATGTTGGGGTCTTGCAGGCTGAACATCTGCGCCTGCTGGAACGGGCTCATGCGGCCCTGCGGGCTGAGCATGAAGACACGCACGCCGCGCTTGCCGCGCATCGCGTACTCGGCCGCGCTGCCGGTATCGCCCGAGGTGGCGCCGAGGATGTTCAGCTCCTCGCCGCGGCGCGCCAGTTCATACTCGAACAGGTTGCCCAGCAGCTGCATCGCCATGTCCTTGAAGGCCAGCGTCGGGCCGTTGGACAGCGCCTCGATGAACAGCCCGTCATCGAGCCGGCGCACCGGCACGATGGCCTCGGTGCCGTAGGTGGCCCGGGTATAGGTCTTCTCGACCAGCGCCTTCAGGTCGGCCGCCGGGATGTCGTCGATGTAGAGCGACAGGATCTCGAAGGCCAGCTGCGCATAACTCAGGCCGCGCCAGCGGGTCAGCGTGGCCGCGTCGACCTTGGGGTAATGCGTGGGCAGGTACAGCCCGCCGTCGGGCGCCAGGCCTTCGAGCAGGATCTCGCAGAAATGGCGCTCGGTCTGGTCGCCGCGGGTGCTGATGTACTTCACGACAGCTCTTCCTTGCGGATGTTGACGATCGGCGCCAGCACCGTGGGCAGCGCCTGCATCAGCGCCAGCGCGTCGCGCATGCGGCCTTCCACCGTGTCGTGGGTCAGGATGATCAGGTCGGTCTGTTTCTCGCCTTCAGCGCTCTCACGCTGCAGCACCGCATCGATCGAGATGTCGTGCTCGGCCAGGATGGTGGTGATGCGGCTGAGCACACCCGTCTGGTCGGCCACCTGCAGGCGCAGGTAGAACGAGGTGATCACTTGCTCGATCGGCAGGATCGGCGTGGCGGCGGTGGCATTGGGCTGGAAGGCCAGGTGCGGCACGCGGTGGTCGGGGTCGGCGGTGTGCAGCCGGGTGATGTCGACCAGGTCGGCCACCACGGCGCTGGCGGTGGGCTCGCTGCCCGCGCCCTTGCCGTAGTACAGCGTGGTGCCCACCGCATCACCCTGCACCACCACCGCGTTCATCGCACCTTCGACATTGGCGATCAGGCGCTTGGATGGCACCAAGGTTGGGTGTACGCGCAGCTCGATGCCGCCCACGTCGTCGCGGCGCTTGGTGATGCCCAGCAGCTTGATGCGGTAGCCCAGCTGCTCGGCATAGCGGATGTCGGCGGCCTGCAGCTTGGTGATGCCCTCCACATGCGCCTGGGCAAACTGCACCGGCGTGCCGAAGGCGATCGCGCTCATGATGCTGGCCTTGTGCGCGGCGTCCACGCCCTCGATGTCGAAGGTGGGATCGGCTTCCGCGTAACCCAGGCGTTGGGCTTCTTTCAGCACCACGCTGAAGTCCAGCCCCTTGTCGCGCATCTCCGACAGGATGAAGTTGGTGGTGCCGTTGATGATGCCGGCGATCCACTCGATGCGGTTGGCCGTCAGTCCCTCGCGCAGCGCCTTGATGATGGGGATGCCACCGGCCACCGCCGCCTCGAAGCCGATCATCACGCCCTTGGCGCGCGCCGCGGCGAAGATCTCGGTGCCGTGCACCGCCAGCAGCGCCTTGTTGGCGGTGACCACATGCTTGCCGGCGGCAATCGCCTCCATCACCAGCGTCTTGGCGATGCCGTAGCCGCCGATCAGCTCGATCACGATGTCGATGTCGGGGTTGTTGATGATGGCGCGGCCATCGGCCACCACCTGAACGCCGTCACCCACCACGGCGCGAGCGCGGGCGGTGTCGAGGTCGGCCACCATGGTGATCTCGATGCCACGGCCGGCGCGGCCGCGGATCTCGGCCTGGTTGCGCGTCAGCACCTTGAAGGTGCCGCTGCCGACGGTGCCGATGCCGAGCAGGCCGACCTGGATGGGGTTCATGAATGGCTCTCTTGTGGGTTCAGGATGACGGGGGCCGCGGCGCGTTTCACACCGCGTGGCGGCGGCGGTAATGCGACAGGAAGCGGTCGATGCGGCCGATGGCCTCGGCCAGGTCGTCGGAGTTGGGCAGGAACACCAGCCGGAAGTGATCGGGCGCGATCCAGTTGAAGCCGGTGCCCTGCACGATCAGCACCTTCTCCTCGGCCAGCAGCTCATAGGCAAACTGCTGGTCGTCGGTGATCGGGTACATCTTGGGGTCGAGCCTGGGGAACATGTACAGCGCCGCCTTGGGCTTGACCACGCTGACGCCCGGGATCTGCGTCAACAGGTTGTAGGCCAGGTCGCGCTGGCGGCACAGCCGGCCGCTGGGCGCCACCAGGTCCTTGATGCTCTGGTAGCCGCCCAGGGCCGTCTGGATCGCCAGCTGGCCCGGCGTGTTGGCGCACAGCCGCATCGACGACAGCATGTTCAGGCCTTCGATGTAGTCCTTGGCATGGCGCTTGTCGCCCGAGACGATCATCCAGCCGGCACGGTAGCCGCAGCTGCGGTAGTTCTTGCTCAGGCCGTTGAAGGTGACGAACAGCACATCGTCGGCCAGCGAGGCGATGCTGGTGTGGGTGTTGCCGTCGTACAGCGTCTTGTCGTAGATCTCGTCGGCAAAGACGATCAACTGGTGCTGCCGCGCGATCTCCACGATCTCGCGCAGCACGCTGTCGGGGTAGAGCGCACCGGTCGGGTTGTTCGGGTTGATGATCACGATGCCACGGGTGTTGGGCGTGATCTTGCGGCGGATGTCCTCCAGGTCGGGGGTCCAGTCGGCCTGCTCGTCACACAGGTAGTGCACGGGCGTGCCCCCCGACAGCGCCACCGACGCGGTCCACAGCGGGTAGTCGGGGGCGGGCACCAGGATCTGATCGCCGGCGTTGAGCAGCGCGTTCATGCTCATCGTGATCAGCTCGCTGGCCCCGTTGCCGAGGTAGACGTCGTCCACGGTCACGCCGGCAATGTGCTTTTCCTGGCTGTAGTGCACCACCGCCTTGCGCGGCGCGAACAGGCCCTTGCTGTCGGTGTAGCCCGCGCTGTGCGGCAGGTTGCGGATCATGTCCTGCACGATCTCGTCGGGCGGCTCGATGCCGAAGGCGGCGATGTTGCCGATGTTCAGCTTGATGATCTTCTGGCCTTCGTCCTCCATCTGGCGGGCCTTGTCCAGCACCGGGCCGCGGATGTCGTAGCAGACATTGGCGAGCTTGGCAGACTTGACGATCGGCTTCAGGACATTGGACACGAGGGCTCCCGGTGGCGGTGACTGCGGCGACGGCCCATCGAAGCCAGGCATGCTGCAGCGCAAAACCTATAATTTTAGCCTTGGGGTGGCTGGTCACCCCGCAGCACCGCCCGCACCCCGCGGGCCTTGATCGGATGTCCCCGCCGTGAAGTTCCAACCCGACCTGCTGGCCGGCACCAATGTGATCACCCGGCACGAGCCCGACGCGCTGTGGGTGGGCCCTGCCCGCTTCAGCCACAGCCTGATCGTGCCCTGGCAGGGCACGGTGCTGCCCTGGGCGCCGGCACGGCCGGACGAACTGATCGCGGAACACTTCGAGGCACTGCTGGCGCTGCAGCCCGAGTTGGTGATCTTCGGCAGCGGGTCGCGCTTGAAGTTCGTCTCGCCGGCGCTGATGCGCGCGCTGATCGATCGCCGCATCGGCGTCGAGACCATGGACACACCCGCCGCCTGCCGCACCTACAACGTGCTGGTCAGCGAGGGCCGATCGGCCGTGGCAGCGCTGTTGCTGGCACCGCCGGCGTGAGCCCTGCACCCGCGCCGATCACGGGGACTGCGGGTTACCCTGCCCCGGGTTGGTAACGGCGCAAGCGCCACGTAACTTTATAATCCCAGGTTGCGCCCCAAGAGGGCATCCCGTCTGACCTCCACATTCGCCCCGAATGCTCGTATTGGCCCGCTCATGACGCCTGTCCTCAATAAAAACCTACCCGACTTCGAAGCCCAAGCCACCGGCGGTGTGAAGTTCACCCCGCATGCCTTCAACGGCCAGGCGGTGGTGCTGTACTTCTACCCGAAGGACCATACCCCCGGCTGCACCACCGAGGCCATGCAATTCCGTGACAAGCACAAGGACTTCCTGAAGGCCGGTGCGGTGGTGTTCGGTGTCTCGCGCGACAACATGGCCTCGCACGACAAGTTCCGCCAGAACCTCGAACTGCCCTTCCAGCTGATCGCCGACACCGAAGAGAAGCTGTGCCACATGTTCGGCGTGGTCAAGAACAAGATCATGTACGGCAAGAAGGTCAAGGGCATCGAGCGCAGCACCTTCCTGATCGACGCCGCCGGCGTGCTGCGCGGCGAATGGCGCGGCATCAAGGTCGCCGGCCATGTCGACGAGGTGTTGCTGGCCGTCAAGGCTCTGAAGAAATCTGCCTGAAAGCCCAACCGCGGGCGCAGCGGCCCGGTCACGGGCCTGTCATGCCCGCCGAATGGGGCTTGTGCATAATCCGTCCATGCTGGTGAGTCGCCCGACGCACACCCCCTGCCAAGCCGAAGCCGCACAGTCGCCTGTGCGGCTTTTTTGTTGGCCGGCGGCCCGCCCCCTTGCCTGATCTCTTGCCTGATCGTCACGAAGCCCGCCCATGCCCCTGCCCAAACCGCCCGCCACCAAAGCCACCATCCTGTCGCCGGCCGATTTTGAATCGCAAGCCGCACCGCGTGCCGATCGCAAGGGCGGCAAGTCGCGCGCCGAACCGGCCGGCGGCGGCTCGCTCGATCTGTTCGACGGCGGTGCGCCGGTGGCCGCGCCCCAGCGGACCACCACCCGGGCCGCCGCCCGGCAGGCCGAGCCGGCAGCCCCGGCGCGCAGCCCGGCCCGGGCGCTGACCCCGGCCCCCGTCACGCCACCGGCCGCGGCGCGGCCTGCGTCGCCCGGCATGCCTGGCAAGCAGGCCTCGCTGGTGGCGGAAGCCGCCGCACCCAAGCCGCGTGCGCGCAAGTCGCGCGACGACGGTCATGCCAAGCTCTTCGTGCTGGACACCAACGTGCTGATGCACGATCCGATGAGCCTGTTCCGCTTCGAGGAACACGACGTCTTCCTGCCGATGATCACGCTCGAAGAGCTGGACGGCCACAAGAAGGGCATGAGCGAGGTGGCGCGCAACGCGCGCCAGGTCAGCCGCGAGATGGACGGGCTGGCCACCGGTGGCAGCCTCGATCCGACCGAGGGCATTCCGCTGTCCAAGACCGGCCACAAGGATGCGCTGGGCAAGCTGTTCTTCCAGACCATGCTGCTCGACGTGCAGCTGCCGGCCGGCCTGCCGCAGGGCAAGGCCGACAACCAGATCCTGGGCGTGGTCAAGAGCCTGCGCGAGGCTGAAGGCCTCAAGCCCGGCGGCCGCGAGGTGGTGCTGGTGTCCAAGGACATCAACATGCGCGTCAAGGCGCGTGCGCTGGGCCTGGCCGCCGAGGACTACTTCAACGACAAGGTGCTGGAAGACGGCGACCTGCTCTACACCGGCGTGCTGCAGCTGCCGGGTGATTTCTGGGAGCGCCACGGCAAGACCATGGAGAGCTGGCAGCAGGGCGGCCAGACCTACTACCGCATCGCCGGGCCGCTGGTGCCCGCGCTGATGGTCAACCAGTTCGTCTACCTCGAGCAGCCGGGCGCCGCCGCGCTGTACGCCCGCGTGACCGAGATCACCGGCAAGACCGCGGTGCTCAAGACGCTGAAGGACTTCACCCACGCCAAGAACTCGGTGTGGGGCGTCACCGCGCGCAACCGCGAGCAGAACTTTGCGCTCAACCTGCTGATGGACCCGGAGTGCGATTTCGTCTCGCTCACCGGCACCGCCGGCACCGGCAAGACGCTGATGACGCTGGCCGCCGGCCTGAGCCAGGTGCTGGACGACCGGCGCTACACCGAGATCATCGTCACCCGCGTGACCGTGCCGGTGGGCGAGGACATCGGCTTCCTGCCCGGCACCGAGGAAGAGAAGATGGGCCCCTGGATGGGTGCACTCGACGACAACCTCGAGGTGCTGGCCAAGGGCGACGGCAGCGCCGGCGAATGGGGCCGCGCTGCCACGCAAGACCTGGTGCGCAGCAAGATCAAGATCAAGAGCCTGAACTTCATGCGCGGGCGCACCTTCCTGAACAAGTTCGTGCTGATCGACGAGGCGCAGAACCTGACGCCCAAGCAGATGAAGACGCTGATCACCCGAGCCGGGCCGGGCACCAAGATCGTCTGCCTGGGCAACCTGGCGCAGATCGACACGCCCTACCTCACCGAGGGCTCGTCGGGCCTGACCTACGCGGTCGACCGCTTCAAGGGCTGGCCGCATTCGGGTCATGTGATGCTGGCGCGCGGCGAACGCTCGCGCCTGGCCGATTTCGCCTCCGAAGTGCTCTGATCGAATAGCGCCCGTGCACACGAAGCTTGATTTGTGACACTTGCAGGGAACCCTGGCGGCCTAATATGGCTCCGACAGGGCCTGAACCTGTTCACTGACTTGGGAGCACCACCATGAACGACATGACCGTTGTCCAGAAAGACAAACTGATGGCCGATCTGCGCGTCGTCATTGCCGACGCTGAAGAACTGCTGCGCCTGGGTGCCGAGCAGACCGGTGCCAGCGCCACCGAGTGGCGTGCACGTGTCGAGACGCGGCTGGCCCATGCCAAGGACAGGCTGGCCGACCTGCAGGACGCCGCGGTGGCCAAGGCCAAGGCAGCCGGCCACGCGGCCGACGACTATGTGCACGACCACCCGTGGAAGGCCATCGGCGCCGCCGCGGGCGTGGGCCTGATCGTCGGCTTGCTGATCGGGCGGCGCTGAGACCATGGCCGGCCGGGGCGCTGACCCGGACGGCAGCCCGCCGCCGGCGGGCTTGTTCGGCTCGCTGCAGCGCCTGCTGGCCACGCTGCTCGACATCGCACAGGTTCGACTCGACCTGCTGACGACCGAGTTCGAACGCGAGAAGTTGCGCCTGTACGACGGCTTGTTATGGGCCGCGGTGGCGCTGTTCTTCATCGGCCTGGGCCTGCTGCTGCTGGCTGGCTTGCTGGTGGCGGTGGCACCCGAGCCGCTGCGCCCGTTGGTGCTGGGCCTGCTGGCGCTGGGCAGCCTGGGGTTTGGCGGCTGGCTGGTGGTGCAGGCCCGGCGCCGTCTGGCCAGCCCGGCCGGCGCCCTGCCGGCCACGCGTGCCGAACTGGCGCGCGACCGCGCCAGCCTGCGCCCGCCCGAGTAATCCACCGCGATGCTCTTCGACCGTCGACAGCAGGCACTGGCGCAGCGCTGCGATGAATTGCAGATCCGCAGCGCCGAGTTGCGACTGGCCCTGGCCCGCGACAGCCGGGTGATCCAGACGCCGCTGGCGCTGGCCGATCGTGGGCTGGCCGGCCTGCACTGGCTGAAGGCCCATCCGCAGTGGGTGGGCATCGGCGTGGCCGTGCTGGTGGTCTGGCGGCCGCGCCGGGCGTGGCGGCTGGGCGCCCGGCTGTGGGGCGCCTGGCGGCTGTGGGGCCGGGTGCAGCGCTGGCAGGCGGCGCTTGGGCCGCTGTTGCCTCGGCAGCGCTGAGCGCCCAGTCAGCCCGCCGACACCCCGCCGGGCGCCGACGATCAACCGGCGCTCAGCGTGCCGGCATTGCCTGCACCGCCGCCAGCGCTTTCTTCGGATGCATCAGCACACGCCGGCCATCGGCGCTGCGCTCGGCCGTGCCGGCGATCACCTCGATCATCGCCTGCGGCGTCAGCGTCGGGTTGACCGCCAGCAGCTTGGCAGCCAGGTTGGCCACCTGAGGTGCGGCCATCGAGGTGCCCGACAACGCCACGCGCAGGCCACCCGGCAGATAGCTCTCCACCTGATAGCCGTTGGCATGCACCTTGACGGTGGGGCCGTAGCTGGTGAACGAGGCCTCGTCGCCGGCCAGGTCGACCGCGCCCACCGAGATCAGGTTGGGCAGCACGATGTCGGCGGGCGTGTCCTCGGCAAAGCTGGCGTCGCTGTTGCTGTTGCCCGCGGCCGCCACGAACAGGATGCCGGGTGCACTGGCAAAGGCCTTGCTCAGGCCGTTCTTCAGCGTGTCGAACAGCTCGCGGGCCAGCGCCTTGCGCGCGTCGGCCGATTTGACCGTGCCGCACTGCTCCAACTCGCTCTCGATGGCGCCGACGCTGCCGCCCCAGCTCATGTTGACCACCCGCACGCCGTGGCGCTTGAAGAAGTCGACCTGCGTCTGGGCATTGGCGGCGTCGCGCTGGCTCAGCTCGCGGCTCGGGCAGGGGTCGGGCATCAGCGTGTGGCCGAACTCGATGCGCGCCACCACCAGCTGCGCATGCGGGTTGCCGGCCATCGCGATGCCCGCCACATGGGTGCCGTGCTGGTAGTTGCCGGCCAGGCCGAACTCCTCGATCACAGCCTTGTACCGATCAGGCGCCAGCGTGGACAGCAGTTGCTTGACCTCCGATGCCTCGGGGCTGTCGATGTTGGACTGCAGGTCGGAGAAGCCCTTGGTGCGCGCCGTCAACTGCGGCAGCTTGGCCACCAGTTCGGGCGGAATCGCCTGCAGCGGGCCCTGCGCCGGGCGGGCGTACTTGTCGAAGGCCATCACCACCGGCGCACCGGCCGCATCGCGCAGCAGCTGGTCCTTGAACAAAGGCAGGTCGACACCGCTGTCCCACACCGCCAGCGGCACCCGGGTGTGGCGGCCACCGGCCGGCAACACCACGTCGCGCGCGGCCCAGATGTCGGCCTTCTGCGTCTGGTGCTGTGCCAGGTAGCCGGTGTAGACCTCGATCAGCCGGGCCTTCAGCGGCAGCACCGCCTGCAGCCCGAAACGGGCATACACCAAGGCGGGCGCAAACTCGTTGCTGAGTGATCCGGCCGCGCTGGCCATGGGCTGCAGCACCTCGCGCACGCGGCCCAGCATCAGCGCCTCGCCCATCAGCTCGGCGCCGGCCTTGGCCTGCTTGATGTCGTTCTCGATCACGCCGAACGGCATGGCCGCCAGTTCGCGCCGCAGGGTGTCGGCCACCGCCTGCTGGAAGGCCTCGCCCGACGGGCCGTGGGCTTGCGCCGCACGGGCCATGGCGCGCAGCCGCAGGCCCGACAACAGCCGGTCGGCCGGTTTGTCCTGCAACGCCCGCACCTCGTCGGCGCGGGCCAGCGCGCTGGTGAACTGGCCGTCCAGGTAATCCAGCACCGCCAGCAGGTTGATCAGGTCGCGGCGCGTGCCCTTGTCGGGGATGTCGTAGCCGGCCAGCACGCCTTCGGTGTTGCGCCGCAGCGCGGCGGCCAGCGGCGCGAAGGCGGTGCTCTGGCGCACCACGTCCTCCAGCTTGCCCGTGAGCGGGTAGCTGAAGCGCGGCAGGTCGGCCGCCTTCTCGATGCGTGGCTTGGGCGCGGCGGTCTGGGCCTGCACCGCCGGCAGGGCCAGGGTGGTGGCCAGCGCGAGCAGCGCGGTTTGAACGACGGTGAAACAACGGCGGGGAGAGCGCTTCATGGCGGGCAGCGTGCCGGGCAGGCGATGCGCCGCCAAGGGGACGGCGCGCCGATTCTGCCTGCGCCGCGGACGGCGCGCCTGCCCGGGCCCGATCAACGGCGCCGCGGCGCCGACCGGCTGCCGCTGCGCGCGATCAGGCGCCCGTCAAACCCCGTCCACCAGGTCCTTGATCTGCTGCAGCGCGCTCGGGTCCTCGATGGTGGTCAGGTCGCCCGGATCACGCAACTCGCACACCGCCTGGATGGCCCGGCGCAGCATCTTGCCCGAGCGGGTCTTGGGCAGCGCCGTGACGAAGCGCACCCGCGCGGGCCGTGCCACCGCGCCCAGCTGGTTGTCGACCAGCTTCATGATCTCGCCCTCGAGCTTCAGCGCATCGGCCGGTGTGGCCGCCTTCGAGGTGTCTTTCAGCACCGCGAAGGCCATTGCCACCTGGCCCTTGAGCTGGTCGGCCACGCCCACCACGGCCACCTCGGCCACGTTGGGATGGCTGGAGATGCTCTCCTCGATCTCGCGCGTGCCCAGCCGGTGGCCGGCCACGTTGATCACGTCGTCGGTGCGGCCCAGGATGTAGAAGTAGCCGTCGGCATCCTTCACGCCCCAGTCGAAGGTGCTGTACATCACCCGGTTGTGGATGCTCGACCAGTAGGTCTTGACGTAGCGCTCGTCGTCGCGCCAGATCGTCTGCAGGCAGCCCGGGGGCAGCGGCCCCTCGATCGCGATCACGCCCTTCTTGTTCGGCTCGGTGATCTCTTCGGCGGTGGTCTCGTCGATCAGCTTGACGTCGAAACCGTAGACCGCCTTGCCCGGCGAGCCGAACTTGGTGGGCGCGGCCTCCACGCCGTTGCAGATGGCCATGATCGGCCAGCCGGTCTCGGTCTGCCAGTAGTTGTCGATGATCGGGCGCTTGATGGCGTCGGCGATCCAGGTGGCGGTGGGCTCGTCCAGCGGCTCGCCGGCCAGGAACAGGGCCTTCAGACTCGACAGGTCGTACTTGCTCAGGTAGGCCGGGTCCTGTTTTTTAAGCACCCGCGCCGCGGTGGGCGCGCTGAACATCACTGACACACGGTACTTCTCGACCAGGCGCCACCAGATGCCGGCGTCGGGGCGGATCGGCAGGCCTTCGTACATGATGGTGGCCATGCCGGCGATCAGCGGGCCGTAGATGATGTAGCTGTGGCCCACCACCCAGCCGATGTCGCTG
>MESD01000041.1 GCA_001770815.1 Burkholderiales bacterium RIFCSPHIGHO2_12_FULL_69_20 | reverse complement strand
TCATGCAGTTGCGTGTCGACGGCGTGGCCGTCAGCAGCGTGGAAGTCCGCTCGACCACCCCCACCGACTACCTCATGGCCGTGCCCCCCCTGCGCGTGGGCAGCCAGATCGACCTCGTCTTCACCAACAACGCCACAGTCGACGGCATCTCCCGCAACCTCTCGGTCGCTTACCTCTTGGCTGACAACATCTTCGTGTTACCAAGCTCATCCATGGTGACCTACGACCTGGGCACTGCCAACGCAGCCTACGATGGGTCGGACTTGCGTCCAGGCCAAGGCACGCTGGCTTTGAATGGCGCGCTCAGGTTTCGATGGCCGTCGGCGAACCTCACCGACAGCATCACCGTGCGCGCACGCGGCACCTTGGCAGCCAACGTCGGCCCACTGATGCAATTGCGCGTCAACGGTGTCATCCTCGGCAACGTCGAGGTGAAGTCAACCACCGGGGCCGACTACGTGTTCGCGGTGCCCCAACTGACGGCTGGCAGCAGGATCGATCTCGCGTTCGTCAACGATGCAAGCATCAACGGCCAAGACCGCAACCTGTACATCCAGTACATATCGACCAGCAACGGCACACTGGTGCCAACGTCCCCCACTGCATTGTTCGACAAAGGCCAAGGTGAAGCGGCCTTCGACGGCGTGGGCACGGTGCTCGGCACCAACGCCATGACGAGCAATGGCGCGCTGCGAATCACGGTGCCGGCACTGGCCACACCCGACGCCACGCGTTCGAGCCAGTACGCTGCCTCGCGCTTTCTGCAACAAGCCACCTTCGGGCCAACCGTTGTCGAGATCAATCGCCTGACCAGCGTGCCGTTCGCCACCTGGTTGAGCGAACAGATGGCGCTGCCTGCAGACGCCGACTACGTCAACCATGTGCAAGCCCTGTACAACCTGGGAGACGCGTACCGTCCCAACGGAAGCCAGCACACAAGAGCGTGGATGGGCGAGCGCTTCTGGGCGTTGGCGACCAACAGCGCCGATCAGCTGCGCAAGCGCGTGGCCTTTTCCCTGCATCACATCTTCGTCGTGGCGCAAATGGATTCGGGTCTTTACGAGCACAGCCGCGCTTATGCCAATTACCTCGACACCCTGAACAAGCACGCCTTCGGAAACTTCCGAACGCTGCTCGAGGACATCGCGCTGAGCCCGGCAATGGGCATCTACCTGTCGCACATCCGCAACCGCAGGGAAGACCCCCTCACCGGCCGCCTGCCCGATGAGAACTTCGCACGCGAGGTGATGCAACTCTTCACCATCGGCCTGCACGAGCTGAACATCGATGGCACGCCCAAGCTCGACAACGCTGGCAATCCCATCGAGACCTACGACAACGACGACGTGATGGCGCTCGCCAAGGTCTTCACGGGTTTCAGTTGGGCGTTTGCGGACAACCAACTCACCGAGCAGAACTTTCGCTGGGGCAGCCCCGACTACAGCACGGCCAACGACCAACGCATTGATCTGCTCAAGATGAAGCCCTATCCCGGCCAGCATTCGACAGCCGAAAAGCGGCTGTTCAGCAGCAAGCCGCAGGCCCTGGTGATCCCGGCCAACAGCACGCCACAAGACAGCGTTCGTCTGGCCTTGGACAGCTTGTTCAACCACCCGAACGTCGGCCCGTTCATCGGCCGGCAACTCATCCAGCGCCTTGTGACCAGCCATCCCAGTCCGGCCTACGTTGCACGCGTGGCAGCCAAGTTCAACAACAACGGCAGCGGCGTGCGCGGCGACATGGCTGCCGTCGTGCGCGCGATCCTGCTGGACACCGAAGCGCGTGCACCAAGTGCCGACGCCGTGGGCAAGCTGCGAGAGCCCGTACTGCGCATGGCGCACTGGATGCGCAGCTTTGGCGCCACCTCGGCCACAGGACGGTACATCGTGTACAACGAATTGAACAAGCAGTCCCAGCGCACGCTGAATCCACCGTCGGTGTTCGGCTACTTCAGGCCTGGATTCGTGCCTCCCAACACCGCCTTCTCGGCCAACAGCATCAACGTGCCCGAGATGCAGATCGTCAACGAGTCGACCACCGCCCATTGGGTCAACCTGGCCATGGCCATGGCCGGCAACGGGGTTGGCTGGACCGGCACGGCCAACGACGTGAGCACCCCGCTCGCGCCTCTGGTGCTCCTGTCTTCTGCCGGCAACGTGGACGGCCTGATCGAGCGGCTCAATCTGTTGATGTTTGCAGGCCGCATGAGCGCCACCCTGCGGCAAGACATGCTGGACGCCATCACCAGCGTGCCCGGCAACACCGAGGCCAGCCACCTCAACCGTGCCCGCGTGGCGCTCTTCCTGGCCCTGGCCTCTGCTGAATATCTGGTGCAACGCTGATGAACACGCCTACCTCACGTCGCCACTTCTTGCGTGCTGCAGCGGGCCTGGCCGCCGCGGCTGGCCAAGGTCTGCCTCGCTTCAGCGCACCGCTGGCAACCAGTCTGGCAGGCCTGGGTGCGCTGGCCGCGCAAAGCAGCAGTGCCGCCGACCTGTCTGGTCCGTACAAGGCGCTGGTCTGCCTGTTCATGAACGGGGGCAATGACAGCCACAACTGGGTCGTCCCCACCGACCCCACCGGTTACGCCGAGTACGCCGCCGCGCGGCGCGAACTGGCCTGGCCTGCCGCCAAGTTGCTGCCCATCAGCAGCACTGGGCAAGCCGCTGGCCGCAGCTTCGGCATGCCCGCAGAACTGGCACCTTTGCGCCGCTGGTACGAGTCGGGGCAGGCCGCCATCGTGGCCAACGTGGGCCCACTGCTGCGGCCCATCACCAAGGCCGAGTACCACGCCGGCATCGGCCGGCCTTCAAAGCTCTTCTCGCACAACGACCAGGCCTCGACCTGGCAGAGCCTGTCGCCTGAAGGTGCGCGGTCGGGTTGGGGCGGGCGCATGGGCGATATCCTGATGTCGGCCAATGCCTACCCGATGTTCACCGCCGTATCGGCCACCGGAAATGCCGTTTTTCTATCGGGCAGCAGCGTCACCCAGTACCAGGTGGATGCGGAAGGCCCGGTGGCCGTGAGCGGGCTGAGCAGCGCGTCGATCTTCGCGGCAGCAACCGGGCCTGCAGCCCTGCGGCGCACGCTGGCCGCCGCAGGCACCACCCCGCTCCAGGCCGAATACACACGCGTGATGCAGCGAAGCCTGGGCAGTGACACCTTGCTTCAGACCGCCCTGCCCGGCGTCAATGTACCCGCCATCCCTGCCACCCCCATCACGCTGGGCACTGGCGGCGACATCACGCTCGACCAGGACAGCCTGGCACGCCAGCTGCGCATGGTCGCGAAGTTGATCGGCGCCGGGCAGGCATTGGGCATGCGGCGGCAGGTCTTCATGGTGTCCATGGGAGGCTTTGACAGCCATGCCGATCAGATGCGTGACCAACCGTCGCAAATGGCACGGGTGGCTCACTCGATTGACTACTTCTTGAGCGCCATGAGCACCATGGGGCTGCTGAATAACGTTGCCCTGTTCACCGCGTCGGACTTCGGCCGCACGCTCCTGAGCAATGGCTCGGGCTGTGACCATGGCTGGGGCAGCCACCACTTCGTGGCAGGCGGCGCGGTCAGCGGGCGCAACATCCACGGTCGGTTTCCAGCCACCGCGCTGGGCAGCGCCGACGACGTGGGATCGGGCCGCTTGTTGCCGGCCTACTCCGTTGCGCAGATGGCCGCGCCGATGGGACGGTGGATGGGGCTCTCGGCCACCGACATCGCGACGGTGTTGCCGAGCATTGGCAGCTTCGACGCGCAGGCGCTGCGCTTCATCTGAGGCGCCAACGGCAACTTGGGCCGAACCGACCCAAGCACGCGATTGAATCAGCCCCCCAAGCTACCTTCACGCCAAGTTCGAAGTTGCATTCTGTCACCAGCGCGGTAGCGTGTTACCTCAATCAGCCTTCAGCGCATCCGTCTGATTCCGAAATCGTCTGAGTAGGTTTGCAGGTTGATCCTTCGGACATTGGGGAGCACTCCATCAGCGCCCCAATCGATTCCGCAGACACTGGCGAGCCGTCCTAAAACCAACTGCAAATTCACATTGCAGCTAGCAGACGACCGGAATCGCCAGGACGCAATGAAATCACACCGGAAAGTAACCTGCTCGATGATTTCAATGGCTCTTTCCTTTGCCACCAGCGCGCTAATGGCCGGGTGTGGCGGCGGCGGTGACCAGCCTACGGCTGTGATAGAAGCAGGCGCAGCGCTTGCCACGACGCAGGCAGTTGTACCGCTTGCTGCGACTGCCGACACCCCGAGTATCGCTGCCGTCAATTTGACCAGTGAAGAGCAAGCAAACGACAGCAACATTCTTTTTGAACCAGCAACAGTACCACTCGAACAACTCGCCGAAGCGATCACCGACCAGGGGACCGTGGCCAATCTATCCGAAGTTTTTGTCGCGGCGACGCTAGCGCAAGCACCTCAGCCATCTTCAACGGTATTTCCTCAAAATGCCGCAGTAATCGCGGCGACAGTGAGTTCAGTTGCAAATCAACCGCCGGCGGTCACGATCAGTCAAAACACAATGGCGTATGCCGGAACAGTCACGCTTAAATCAACTTCGAGAGCCGACAGCAAGAGCGATGTGTCACTTGCCGATGTGATCGCGACGCTCGACCCGGACAAGCCACTCGCAGCGCAGACATGGAGTGGCCTGAATTGCGGTGGGCAGTTTCCAGCGCTTTCGAAATTGCCTGCGGCAGGCCTTGCTGGCAGCACAGCAGCCGGCGAAAACGCCATACGATTCGGGCCGGCATCGGACCCTTTGGATTCAGCACGCAACGCGTTTGTGGTTAATGTTCATGCCAATGACCCATTGACGGCAGGCGGCAAACGATGCGAGGCTGTTGCGTTGCCGACCGCGGCGACTGGCTTGCCGCAGAATGAAAACTTTTGGTATGCTTTCAGAATTATGCCTTGGGTTGGCATGGAAGCGCGGAGTGGCAGTGCATTGTTAACGCAATGGCACGTGCAGGGCTTCAATCCCTTTCTCAGCTTGGTGCTGAAGGACGGCCGATTGGGCTTCACAGCTCGGTACAACGCGAATACTGCCGCCACCCAGGCGAATTCAACTACTATTCAACTATGGCGCGACAGCGCGCCTGCCGAACGTCGATGGTCTACTTTTGTCGTACAGGCCAAAATCAGCCCATTCACGTCCGACAATCCATATGTCCGAATTTGGCGAGACGGTGTATTGATCGTGAACCGCAACGGTCCGATCGGCTACAACAGCACCGGCATTGGCTATGCCAAAATCGGCTACTACCATTGGACCGATGATAATTTCTGGGACGAAGCAGTACCGCAGCGCACCATTTATCTAGGCAAGGCGACGATGGTCAGAGATGCAAGGAATCGCTACACCGAAAGCAACTTGCGCGGTGAAGTGGGCACTCAATAGCATTTCGTTACTCACAGCTTGCCCCGTCACGTTAATCACGCATGAAGCGCGTGCCCACGGCGAAGTCCATGATTCGCTGCAACTAGCTGATTGATTTAGGACCCCGGGTCGTCCCCTTGGCGGCGAGCCACAGCTTGCATGGCAACCTGCCAGGCCACTGCCAGCGAACAGCCGAAACCAAGCAGCAGACCGGGCCCCGCCCAAAACCAGAACGTACAGACCAGGGCAACGATCCACAGGGCAGAGATCAAGCGCGCAACCGTCGGCTGTTGATGCTCGCGCAACAACAGCAACAGCGGCAACAGAACGGTCAGCACATTCCACAGGGCTCGCAGCAAGTGCAGCATCACGTCATGCCCTGGTTTGGGAAAGCTTCACGAGGTGCTCGGCCAGGCGAATCGCAAAGGCGATCAGCATCATCGTGGGGCCAGAGTAGCCCGACGAGGCAAACACCGAGCTGCCGGCCATGAACAAATTGTCGACACCATGCACCCGACAGTTGGTATCCACCACACTGCCCGTCGGGCTGGTGCCCATGCGGGTGGTGCCAATGTGGTGGTAATGCCCGAAGACGCCCGCGTCCACCGCCTCGCGTCCCAGCCGCGCCGCCTTGAATTGGCCCATGCCCAACCGGCTGAGTTCGGCCATGACGGTTTGCTGCCCCACATCAAAGGTGCGGTAGTCGATGTCGTTCAGTTGCCAATGCAGGCGTGCGCGCCGCAGTCCGAGTGCGTCCTTGGCATCCGACAGCGTGATTCGGGATTCTGGACTTGGCGCCTGCTCGATGCGGTGGTCCAGGCTGTAGGCCACCGGCCTGGGCTGCAGCACACCGGCCCTGTAGGCCCCGAATCGCAACGCCTCCAACGGCCGCTGCGTCACGCGTGACAAGGCCTTCAGCATGCGCAGATCCATGGGTTCCCAAAACCCATCGGCAACCCGTTTCACCGCGTCGGCGGATCGATCAAAGTCGTAGACGGGCACGAAGCGGCAGTAATACTGAAGAATCCGCTGCCTCGTCATCGACGATCGAGACAAGCCCAAGTTGGCGTTCAGGCCAACACGCTGCAGCCGGTCCATCCCATAGATGGCAGGAAAGCGTGGCGACGGAAAGAACAAGCCGTTGACCACGTGCGGATGCTCCATGAAGTAACGGCCAACCTGATCGTGCCCGTTGCCGATGCCGCTGCGCTGCACGTCATCAGACAACAGCAACAGGCGTGCGTTTTCAATCGCATGCGCAGCCAGCACAAACCGCTTCGCTCGCCCCCTGAACCTGCGCCGCCCGCCGGCCCCCCTCACCTGCAGATGAGCCACGCTGGTACCCGCCTGATTCAATGCCAGGTGCACCACGTTGGCATTCAGCAGCACATGGGTATTGGAACTGTCACGCAGTTGATCGGCGTAGAGCTCCTGGAACCTCAACCGCTTGCTGAGCTGAAAGACCTTGGTCTCGAACTGATCCGACAGGTCTTCCAGCAGACGATCCCCAGCTTGGCTGTGCCGCGCGAAATGCGGTTTGGGCGAAAACCCCTCGGGGTCCAAGCCCAACTGCACTGCAGCGCGATCGACATACGGCGCCACGTCTGCATGGGTCAATGGCCAGCCGGGCAACCCGACGTCGGGTCGACGCTCGTAGTCGATCGGGTCGTTCTCGCGGCAGTAGCCACCCCAATGGTTGGTGGTGCCCCCAAAGTAGCGAAGCCGGCAGGCGGTCAGATCGAAGTAGTCCAGCCCCGTCTGCTCGGCCTGGTAGAGGCCCTGCGACTCGCCAGACATGCGTTCGCCGCCCCCCTCCAGCAGCAGCACCCGAAGCTTTGTCGCGGCCAGATTGGCTGCCAGCGTGATGCCGGCAGCACCGGCCCCCACGATGCACAGATCGGCGTCCAGGACCGCACCGTCTTGCACCTGCGAAGAATCGTCAAAGACCGCCATGCATGCTTTCAGACTGCGCCATCATCCCAGCAGCAGCGCCAACTCGATCGGCGTCAGCAAGAGCCCACCCACCAATGCGGTGCGCCCCAGGCGCACATCCTCGTCCACCAGCGACGGGATCGTGTGTTCTGCGGACTGCCACTCTTCGCCGATAGCCGCTTCCAGCCTGCCGGTCCCTTGGGCGACAAAATCAAACGCCTCGGGATGGCTTTGCACACAAGCGCGCATCCGGTGCGCACAGGCACCGGACGCTGCATCGAGATCCAGTGCCCGACGCAAGCGGGCAAGGTAGTCATCGCCTTGCACGGGCAGGCGCGCTGCGGGTAGCACATTCGCGGTCAGCAGGCCGAGCGCACTGCCGGCCAGCAGACTACGCCGACGCAATGGCGTGCCGGTCGTCATTGCAGCGACTCCAGGTAGACCAACAGACCTTCCAGTTCCACCTCGTTCATCGGCGAAACGGCCATCCGGGTACCGGGCACAGCCACCTGAGGGTCGCGCAGAAAGGCCTGCAGGCGCTCGCGCGACCAAGTTCCGCCATAGGTCTTCATCGGCTCGGAATAGTCAAATCCTCGAACGACAGCAACCTCGCGGCCCACCACACCGACCAGATGGGGCCCGACCTTGTTGTCCCTTCGCTCAAGCGCGTGGCAGGCCACGCACCGGTTCGCAACGCGCTTGCCCCTGATGGCAAAAGCTGGATCGACGACTTCCTCGACTCCATCGGAGCAAGCCGAGACCACCATCAACGCCGCCAGACAGGACAACACCACCGCGATTCGCCTCATCGCGCTCATGCCAACCCACCTGCAATGAACTGATCAAGCGCCCCTAGCAAAGTGGCCGACGCCTGCGACGAGATCGCCATCGGGGCCGCACGCAGCACAAGCGCCTTCTCGATCAAACCGGCCAATTGATCTTCGTGTTCCGCCACCAACACGCCCTGCCGCGTCGCCAGCCAGCGTGCCGTGGCCAACTGGTGGTCATTGCGTGTCTCTTGCAGCTCGCCTCGGCGTGGCAACAACACGATGGGCCTGCCCAGCTCGAGCGCGGTAAGCACTGAGCCCATGCCCGCGTGCGCCACAACCACATCCGCGTCCTCACAGGCTTGCCGAAACTGCGCTGGCGTCAAACTGTGCACGGTGCGGATGGCTTTCGTGGCATAGGCGCCCTGCCCCACCTGGGCCAGCACGTCGACGCGATCAATGCGCGCCGCCGCCCACTGATCCACCGCACGGATCAGGCGATCGAATGCCATCTGCGAACCCACGGTCACGAAGATCACAGCACGGCCCCCAGGTAGCGCGGGCCGTCCGGCTTGGCTAGGTGAGGCCACTGCGTCAGCCACAGATCTGCCCAGCGCCGTGCCTTCTGGCCAGACAGGGACATCTGCTCCACGTTCGCAATACTGTCGATCCACACGGTCTTGGCGCCCAAGAGCTTGGCAGCCTGCAGCGCCACGATGCCGGGCGCTGCGCCGGTGGTAATCAGCACCTGCGGGCGCTCACGCAACACCAACCACCAGACCTGCAGCACCATCTTGACCAGATCCCAGCGGCTCCAGCGCGTGGCATCTGTCACGGCAAAAAAGCGCTGACCCTCGGGCACCTGCTCGCGGTAGCTCTGCTGCACTGTCACCCAGCAAGTGTCGTGTCGCTCGAGCACCGGCCGCAATCTCATCAGCTGCACCCAGTGCCCACCACCAGACGCCACCGCCATGACGCGTTTCCTGTTGCTCATGATGCCAATCCGCGTTGTTGCAATGCCTGGTCATACAAGTGTTCCAGCCGCTGCACCACCACCGACGTTGAATAGCCGGCTGCCACCTTGTAGAAGGCCGCCTTGCGCAACGCTGCCCGCAAGGCGCTGTCCTGCAGCAGGCGCTGCAACGCTGCTGCCAGTTCAGCAGGCTGACCCACCGGGACCAACAGGCCATCGACACCATCCGCAATCAGGTCCGGCACACCCCCCACCGGCGTTGCCACGACCGGAACACCGCTGGCCATGGCCTCGAGCAACCCCACGGGCAAGCCCTCGAAGTAGGACGGCAGCACGTAAACATCTGCCGCATCCAGCAGTGCCTGCTTGCGCGGGCCATCCACCCAGCCCGGCAGTTCAACCAAGGCCGACAACCCAAGCGCCGCCGCCATCGAACGCACCTTGTCTTCGCCCTCGTCGCCGGCCAATACCAATGCCAGATCGGGAACAACCGCTTTCACGACGGCAGCGGCCTGCAGCAGATCGAACACGCCCTTCTTTTCGCGCAGCCTCCCCATGAACAGCACCGATCTCGCGGTGTCCCTCAACGTCGCCAGCGCGACCGGCACATCCACTGGGTTGTGCAGGATCTCAATGCGCGCCAGGGGTTCGATCGCCCGCACCCGGTCTGGCCAACTGTCTGTCAGGCAAAGCACGAACGACGCATGACGCAACGTGGTTCGCACCCAGGCCTGTATCCAGGCCGGCTGATGCGCGTACCAGTCCGGAAATTCGCCACTGTGCAGGTGGAAGACATAAGGTATTCGCGCCAGACGCGCCACGGCACACAGGACCGACTTGCGCCAGAAGCTGCCGCGCGATGCGCTGTGAACATGCAGCAGGCGCAACCGTCCACGCACAAGCAAACTCAGCATGGCCAGCAATGCCTTGGTCATGACGCGCAGTTGCAGCCAGGGTGCCGCCCCTTCATAGCTGCTGACATAACCAGCGCCAGCGCGCTCGAACAATCCGCCGTCGCGGTAACTGCGCACCACGGCAGTCATGCCGCCGGGCGTGTCCATGCCAGGCCCCACCATCAAGATCGACCCCGCAGCCCTGACGCTCATAGTCGCGCTTGTTTGAAGGCAAAGTAGTCCGGCAGATCCTCAGGTCGATTCAACCGCACTACCTTGGCAGGCACACCCACCGCGACAGCGAAGTCCGGGATATCTGACAGCACCACCGCGTTGGCGCCGATGGACGCAAAGCGACCCACTCGAACGGGTCCCAGCACCTTGGCGCCGCTGCCGATCATCGCCCCCTCACCGATCACGGGCACCAACTCACTCCCGGCACGCCCCCCTATCGTCACACCGGTGCCGATGACCGCGCGGTCACCGATAACCGCCTTGCGGTGGATCACCGTACCCAGCCCGTGGTAGCTCAGCAGCACGCCGCGGCCCAGCGTGGCCGACGGTGGCGGCACCACGGCGAACACGATGCGATTCAGCGCCTTCAGCAAGGTGGGCAACACCGGAATCCGGTGCCGATGCAGCCAGTGGCTGAGCCGATAGATGTTCATCATCATGGGCGATGTGCTCCTGCGTCGCCCATCAATCGCGCGAGTGCTTGCGCACCGGCTTGCGCACGGTCGCGCCAGATCGGCAGGCGTTCAGCCAGTTGCGCCCTGATCAGGGCCTCGTCCTGCCGCAGCGTTGCCAGCAGTTCCAGTAACGACCCCGCGGCCACCTGCTCGGTGGGCAGCAAGTAGCGCTCATGCCCGAAAAGATCGCGGTTGATCCCGCGCGCCTTCAGGCTGTAGGCGATCGAGCCCACCGGCACGCCCGTGGACATGGCGGCGATCGTGGCGTGCGTGCGCGCGCCGATGAAGAAGCGGCACTGCGAGATCAGATGCTTGAGCTGCGGCGCATTCAGGCCCGATGGTGCCGTTCGCAAGGCGCCACCCAGATCTCCCAGGTCGGCCATCAACTCGGCATGGGTGCGCTCGTCGTTGCCGAACCCCACGCCGTTCAGCGGCACCACATGCGGGATCAGCAGCACGTCCAGGCCCTGCTCTTCGACCACTTGTCGCACGAACGCCGCCCCCTCGCGGCGCAGCAGGCCCGGGTGCCCCTGACGTACCAGAATGCGGTCGATCAGCGGGCTGAGGTTCAGGCCCAGCACATCGCGGCCGGCGCGGGCCGGCAAAGTTGACACCGCATCCACCTGCGGCCGCATCAGGAAGGCAGAGTCCGCCACTGGCACGACGTTGGCGGCCACGCCCAGGCCGTGCAGGTAGTCCACGCTGGCCGACTCGCGCACCGTCACCAAATGCAAGCGCTTGAGGTGATCGACCATGCGCCGCTCGATGGCAGGCAACCGGCTGAACGGCCCTACCGAGGCACCCCAGAGCACCACCTTCTTGCCCAGCGACAGTGCCAGTTCGGCCTCGCCCACGCACTGGAACAGCGACGACAGGTCGTAGTCCAGCGAGTAATTGTCGCCACCGATCACCAACAACGCATCACAGCGGGCGATGGATTGCTGCAGGGCCGGCGTGGGCGCCAACTTGAACAGGGGCAGGTGCGTGGCCAATGGCACGCGGCGGCACAGGCGGTCCCACTGCGTCCAGGCAGCCGGCGGCAAACCGGCCGGCACAAACTCCACACCGTGGGCCGCGGCGTCGGGCCACTGCGCCTGGTCCAGGCTGGCGTTGACGCTGGGCACCAGCACCCGCACGCCACCCAGGTGCTGGCGCAGCAGCCCCACGGTGCTGCGCACCAGGGCCTCGCAACCGCGGTTGCCGAAATTGTTCTGTCCCGACAGGTAGATGGTCTTCATGGCATGACTTGGGGTAACAGGCCTCAGCCCAGGGTGTGAAGCACCTCGGCCAACGGCCGGCGCGGGCTTTGCGCCACGGTGAATTGCTCGGGCAGATGGCCAACGGCCACCAGCATCATGATTTCGATGTCGTCGGCCAGCCCGGCCTCGCGCTTGAGGGCGCGGTCTTGCCCGCGCATCACGCTCCAGTTCAGGCAGCAGCTGCCCAAGCCCTGGGCATGCAGGCCGTGCAGCAGGCTCATCGCGAACAGGCCCCCATCGATCCAGGCCTGGTAGCGCTCGCCCACCGTCAGGAAGCTGGTCAACCGTGCGCCCACCACCAGCACCAGGTCGGCCTGGTCGCCAAAGCCGCGGTTGCCGTTCTGGTGGGCCAGCAAGCGCTGCTGCAAGCCCCGGTCGCGCACGGCATACACCACGCCCGATTGCCGGTTGCACACCGACGGCGCCTTCATGGCGCAGCGCACTGCCGCCTCCAGCGCCTGCTGCGACACGGTGCCGGGCGCAAACTGCCGCACGCTGTAGCGGCTGGCCGCAACTTGTTCAAAGCCACCAGCGGCCAGCGCCTGCACCTGCGCACGTTGCAAGGCCAGCACGCCCCCTTCGGCGTGCGGTGCCGCCCCATCCTGGCGCGCAGCCAGTGCATCGCAGCGGCTGCGCAGGGCCGCCATGGGCAGATCGTGCCGGGCATTGAACTGCAGGTAAGCCTGCAGCGTGTTGATCGCGGCGCGTGTCACATGATCGGGCCCGTGCAGATCGAGGTAGGTGTCCAGGTCGTGCAAAAGCAGGGCCACTGCATCGGGGCCGAAGCCGGGACGTGGCTGCGCCAGCGCCAGGCCCTTTTCCAGGCGGTGATAGGTCTTGAGGATCCGGGCTTCGATCACCGGCTGCGCGTCCTGCTCGTGCAGACCCGACCAGCGCCGGAAGATGCGCCAGTCGATGAGCAGCTCACGCATCAGTTGCAGATCGGCGCGCAAGGCGCGAAACGATCGCCGCCAGCGGGCGGGTACGCTGTTGCGCAACCGGGATTTCAAGGACATCGCTTCAACCTCACCACAAGATCCACCGCCTCGGCACGAACTTGGCGATCACGTCGCGCTCGTCGTTCATCAGCGGCCGCACCAGCCACTGGCCCGCCAAGAACAGCAGCACGCCCACACCAGCCGCCAGCATTGGCGCCGCCTGCAGTCCTTGGTGGATGAACACGGCCAACCCCAGTGCCGGCAAGGCAGGCAGGGCCAGACGCACCATGCCCGGCCAATCCAGGGCCAGCCGCACATGGCCGCGCCGCAGCCCCAACCAAACCGTGCACACCCATACCAACTCGGCCATGGCCAGCCCCAGCGCCACGCCCACCAGACCCCAGGCCGTGCCCAGCGCAGCCGCCAGCGGCAAACCCACGCAGGCCAGCACGGTGGCCAACAGGTTGGCGTTGGCGCGCTCCAGCGTCAGCGTCACCATGGTCAGCAGCAGGTGCGCCGTCTGCAACCCCACCAGCAGCATCAGCGCTGTCAGCAGAGGCCCCATGGTCACAAAGCGCCCACCGCTCAGCCAGGCACCTGCCGCGTTGCCGGCCACGCCGAAGAACAGCGCAAAGACCAGCACCCCCAGCAGATTGACCTTGAGCACCAGGCCTGCCAGGCGCGACAGCTGATCGACGCTGCGCGTGGCCACGTAACGCGCCACCAGCAGCGGCCGGATCCAGCCCGCCAGCAGGTGGGCCGGCAGGTAGTTGCGCAACATGTCGACCAGCGCCAGGCCAAAGCCGAAGACCGCCGTGGCCTCCAACCCCAGGGTGCGCGTGACCAGCAACTTCAGTGCGTTGGGGCCATACACCTGACCCAGCACCTGGATCACGTAGAAGCGCAGGCAAACGCCCCACATGCCAGGCACCCGGTAGGCCGGGGGGGGTGCCATGGCGGTGGGTGCCGACGCAACGGCCCCTTGAGCGGTGACCGAGGTCTGATGAAGCGCCCGCCACAGGGCCCGCAACGCCACCAGCCCCGTCAACGCGGCCAGCGCACTTTCCAGCAGCAGCATGTCGGTGGTGCTCACGGTGCCGTGCGACCACAGCGCCACCACCAGCCAGGGCAACTTGCCCAGGTTGCGCAGCAGCGCCATGGCCTGCGACACGCCCTGCATCAGCAGTGCGGCCAGCAGTTCGTCGAGGTAGCGCACCATCGTGCCCGTGCACAGCAGCACCACCAGCAACAGGCTGAAGGGCAGGCCGGCGGCGGTGCCCGGCACGGCCGTGCCGAAGACCTGCGCCAGCGATGTGGCGGCCAGACCCGCTGCCCCGGCCAGCGGCAAGGCCACCACCAGCCGCAGCAGCAGCGCCCTGCGCACCAGCCGCTGCAAGTCGGCCGGCGTGGCGTGGGTGCGGAACTCGGGCACATAGCGCTGCGCGATGCCGCTCAATCCCACACCACTGACCAGGTAGTGGATCTCCAGAAAAGCCAACCAGGCCACCAGCGCGCCGTACTCCGCCGCTGGCATCACGCGCACCAGCAACATCAAGACCCCGATGCCCGCCAGCGCGCTGCCGCCCCGCCCCAGCACGAAGTGCAAGAGCGAGCGCCGGGCTGCAGCCAGCCCGTAGTGCTGCGCAGCGTTGCTCACGTGCCGCCAGCCGAAGCGCCATCGTGCAGCAGCTGCACCGGCAGTGGTGTGCCGGGATCGACGCGCGGGTGCACCAGGCCCGCCACGATGGCCGCCGCGCCGTAGTGCCAGTGCACAACGGACACCAGCGCATGCTGCAGATCGCGCTTGCGCCACCAGAGCACCAGGACCAGCAACAGCGGCAGGCCCGGACCGGAGGCCAGGGCCCAGGGCAAGGGCAGCCACAGCCAGCTCATCGGCCAGGCCAGCAGCCACCAGGCGAGCATGGCCAGCGGATGCATCAACAGCCGCAACGCCGCCCCGAACCACGGCCGGCCAAAGGCACCGCGCAGCAGCATGCCCGATGCCTGCGCCCGCCCGCTGCGCCAGTGGCGCGCCAGCAGCGCCCAGGTGCCCAGATCGTGACCCACGTGGCTCACGCCCGGGATTGGCAGGCGCTGCAACTGCCAGCCCGCAGCCTGCATCCGCATGCCGAGTTCGGCCTCTTCGTAGCCTTTGAGGTTGCGGTCGTCCGCATG
>MESD01000040.1 GCA_001770815.1 Burkholderiales bacterium RIFCSPHIGHO2_12_FULL_69_20 | reverse complement strand
TCAGGCGCGCCAGGCGCTGCGACAGGGCCAGGCCCAGGCCGGTGCCGCCGTACTGGCGGGTGGTCGACGAGTTGGCCTGCTCGAAGGCGTTGAACAGCCGCGGCAGCACCGCCGCGTCGATGCCAATGCCGGTGTCCTGCACCTCGAAGCGCAGCAGCACGCTGCCGGCGTCCTCGTCGACCACCCGCGCGCGCAGCGTGACCTGGCCGCCTTCGCTGAACTTGATCGCGTTGGCGACGTAGTTGACCAGCGTCTGGCGCAGCCGCGTCGGGTCGCCCAGCAGGTTGGACGGCAGGCCGCTGGTCTCGGTGACCAGCGCCACGCGCTTGGCCCGCGCCTTGTCCGACAGCATCGACGCCACGTTGGCGATCACCGCACCGACACTGAGCTCGGTTTCCTCCAGCGTGAAGCGGCCGGCCTCGATCTTGGACAGGTCGAGCACGGCATTGATGGTGCCCAGCAGGTGGTCGCCCGCCGCGTCGATCTTCGCCAGCCGCTCGGCCTGCTTGGGCGTCACGCCCGAGCGCCGGATCAGGTGCGCCATGCCGATGATGGCGTTCAGCGGCGTGCGGATCTCGTGCGACATGTTGGCCAGGAAGGTGCTCTTGGCCACGTTGGCGCTCTCGGCCGCCTCCTTGGCCAGTGCCAGTTCATGCGTGCGCTCCTCGACCAGCTGCTCCAGGTGCAGGCGGTAGCGCGCCAGTTCGGCGTCGCTCTGCTTCTGTTCGGTGATGTCGACGCAGAAACCGATGTAGCCGTTGAAGCGGCCCTGGCTGTCGAAGCGCGGGCTGGCATCGTCGCGCAGCCAGCGGTAGACGCCGTCGGCGCGGCGCAGGCGGTACTCCAGGCTGTACGGCTGCTGCGCCAGGGCCGCGGCCTCGAAGGTCTGCCGGCAGTGCGCAACATCGTCGGGGTGCACGCCGGCCGTCCAGCCCAGGCGTTGCTCCTCGGCCAAGGTGCGGCCGGTGAAGCGCTGCCAGGGCTCGTTGACGAAGTTGCAGACCTGGTCGACGCCGGTGGTCCAGATCAGCACTGCGCCGCCGTTGGCCACGTTGCGCAAGTGCTGCTCGCTCTCGCGCAACTGCAGCTCGGCCTGCTTGCGCTCGGTGATGTCGGTCCAGATCACCGCGAAGTAGCGCCGCCCGCCGATGTCGAGCGGGCGCAGGCGCACCAGCACGTCGCGCAGGCCGCCGTCCTTGTGGCGCTGCCGCGTCTCGAACACCGACCCATCGGGCTGGACAAGTTGCTGAAACGAGGCCCGCAGCGCCGCGCCGTCCATCGTGGCCTCGATGTCGCGCACCGCCATGGTGGCGAATTCGTCGCGGGTGTAGCCCAGATTGCGCGGTGCGGCATCGTTGAACTCGACGAAGCGGCCGGTCTGCGCATCGATCAGCGCAATCGAGTCGGTGGCCTGGCTGGCGATGGCCAGGAACACCGCCTCGCGCTCGCGCAGCGTGCGCGCCACCTCGCGCTGTTCGATCACGCTGGCCAGCCGCGCGGCAACCGCATCGAGCAGTTGCTGCTCCTCGACCAGAAACTCCGGGGCCGGCTCGCCGTCCGGGCCGTGCGGCGAGTGGTAGCAGACGGCGACGGCCGCCTGCGGATCGCCGGGAATGCGGATGGCCGACCGCTGGCATTCCGCCGCGTCGGTGAAGCCCTGGCTGACGTAGACCACCCCGCCGACCTCCAGCCGCGCCGCCGCCAGTGCGGGCGCCTGCCAGGCCAGCGGCAGACGGTCGGCCACCGCCTGCAACTGCGGCGTCAACGGTGCCTGGATGTCCTCGGTCAGCGTGAACACGCTGTACAGGCAGTCCATCTCCTTGATGCGCTCCTGCAGATCGTGCTGCAGGCGGCGCGGCCGGGTGATGTCGTGGGCGATGCCCAGCACGCCGATCAGCTTGCCGTCGGCAGCGCGCACCGGCGTCTTGGTGGTCTCGAACAGGCCGCGGTAGCCATCGGCGATGAAGTTCAGCCATTCCTCGTTGGTGGTGGCCCGGCCGGCGGCCATGGCGTCGCGGTCCTTGGCGCGGAAGAACTCAGCCTCTTCGCGCGAGACGAAGTCGAAATCGGTGCGCCCGACGATGTCGGCCTCGCGCGCACCGTACAGCCGCTCGAACGCGGCATTGCACGACAGGTAGACCCCGGCGTGGTTCTTCAACCAGATCGGATCGGGGATCGCGGCCACCAGCGCGCTCAGCCGCGCGCGCTCGAAGTCCAGCTCGCGCCAGGGCCGCTGCACGCCGCTGACGAACAAGGCCCGGTAGACCATCAGGTAGGCCACCACCTTGTAGACATGGCCCAGCAGGTTGAACAGGTCGGTGACGTCGGCGTACAGCGTGAAGTACATCTCCGCCAGGCCCTGCACCCAGGCCGCGGCGGCCAGCCAGTACAGCTCGTCGTTGCGCTGCGACCGGGCCTGTCGCCACAGCAGCACGGCGGCCAGGCCGTAGAGCAGGGCCAGGCCGTACTCGGCGCCGATCTTCAATGGGGTCAGACCTTGCCCGGGCACGAAGGTGCGCGGCAGGCGGTCGGCATACAGCAGGCCCGTCCACCAGACCCCGAAGGCCAGTGCCAGCGCGCACAACAAGCTGGCGGGCCCGGCCCAGTCCGGCCAGCGGCGCACCGGCAACACCGCCACCGCCAGCAGCACCGCCGCGGCCACGCCGCGCCCGGCCAGCCAGAAGTTGATGGCTTTCTCGGGGCTGCTGGCGGTCACCAGATCGGGCATGCCGGCATACGACAGGGTGTGCCCCAGGTCGATCAGGCTCACCGCCAGGAAGCCCGCGCCCAGCAGCAGGCGCTGGCTGTTGTCGGCCTGGTGTCGCAGGTTCCAGGCCAGCGCGAAGACCATGCCCGAGATCGCCATGGCCAGGAATTCGATCGCGGTGTGCCAGGGCAGGTACAGGCTGGGCGTGGCGAAGAAACGCATCGCCGGCAGGAATTGCCCGCCCGCCAACAGCACGGTGAGTGCCACCACCCAACGCATCGGCGTCGACCACGGCGCCCGGCCGTGGTCGGCGGGCGATCGGGTGATGAACTGCGGCGATGCGCTCTTGTCTGGCATGCGATGCACAGCGGCTCTGAAGGAATTTTCAGACTAGCACGCCGATGCCGGCCGGCAGCCGATGCCACAGCAAAAAGCCGCTGCTGCGTTGCCCAAAGTTGGCAAACCGCTTGTGGCGCCGAACCGACGCCTGGCACGGGCTGGGTATGCTCGCCGCATGACAACGCACCTGACCCTCATCACCGGACACTCCCGCGGCCTGGGTGCCGCCCTGGCCGGGCAACGGCTGCAGGCCGGCCACCGCGTGCTGGGCATCGCCCGGGCGCACCACGCCGCCCTGCAGGCGCAGGCCGATGCGGCAGGCGCGCAGCTCGCGCAATGGCCGCTGGACCTGAGCGACGCCGTGCCTGCGGCGCAGCGGCTGCAGGCCTGGCTGAGCGGGCTGGACGGCAACACCTTTGCCAGCGTCACGCTGATCAACAACGCCGGCCTGGTGGGCACGCCCGCCCCGCTGGGCCAGGTGCCGCTGGACCAGCTGAGCCAGGCGATGCGCGCCGGGCTGGAGGCCGCGCTGCTGCTGACGGCCGCCTTCCTGGCCGCCACCGCTGGCTGGCCTGGCGCGCGCCGGGTGATGAACATCAGCTCCGGCCTGGGCCGGCGCGCGATGGCCGGCAGCGCCGCCTACTGCGCGGCCAAGGCCGGCATGGACCACTTCAGTCGTGCGGTGGCGCTGGAAGAAGCGGCGCGGCCCAACGGGGCGCGCATCGTCTCGATCGCGCCGGGCGTGATCGACACCGACATGCAGGCCCAGCTGCGCGGCGCCGACGCGGCGCTGTTCCCCGAGCGGGCGCGCTTCGCCCAGCTGCATGCCGGCGGCCAGCTGCTGAGCCCCGAGGATTGCGCGCGCCAGCTGCTGGCCCGGCTGGACCGCGCCGACTTCGGCACCGAGGTGGTCACCGACATCCGCGAGTGACGTGCCGCCGCCCGCCGCCATGACCCTGGCCCGCCTGATCGGTGGCTTCGTGCTGGCCCATTGGCGCGCCTATGCCGCGTCGGGCGTGATGCTGGCCGCCATCGCCTTGCTGGGCATCTGGCTGCCGCGACAGATCGGCCACATGGTTGACGGCCTGGTGGCGCGCCAGCTCAGCGGTGCAGCGATGTGGCGCGAGATCGCCTGGCTGCTGGCCGCGGGTGCGGCGATCTACGGCCTGCGCGTGGCCTGGCGGCTGCAGCTGTTCTCCACCGCGTTCCGCCTCGGCGTGCAGCTGCGTGTGCAGCTGTACCAGCGGCTGGCGCAGCAAGGGCCGCGCTTCTACCAGACCCGGCGCACCGGCGACCTGATGGCGCTGGCCACCAACGACGTGGATGCGGTGGAGATGGCCGCCGGCGAGGCGCTGCTGGCGGGTTTCGACGGCACGCTGACCCTCTTGCTGGTGGTGGCGGCGATGACGCTGGGCGTCGACTGGCGGCTGGCGCTGGTGGTGCTGCTGCCGTTTCCGCTGATGGCGTTGGGCTTCTGGTGGATCTCGCGCCACCTGCACATCGCCTCGCGCCAGGCGCTGGACGCCTTCGGCGCACTCAACGACCAGGTGCAGGAATCGATCTCGGGCGTGCGCACGCTGCGCGCGCTGGGGCTTACCGGGCAGAGCGCGGCGCAGTTCGGGCAGCTGGCCGGCGTGGCCTCGTCGCGCGGGCTGCTGGCGCAGCGCTGGGAGGCCGGCTACGAGCCCGCGGTGGGGCTGACGCTGAACGCGGCGATGGCGTTGTCGCTGGGCTTCGGCGGCGCTCTGGTGTGGCGTGGCGAGATGACGGTGGGCCAGCTCACCAGCTTCGGCCTGTACCTGGGCCAGCTGATCTGGCCGATGTTCGCCACCGGCTGGGTGCTGGCGCTGATCGAGCGCGGCCGCGCCGCCTGGGCCCGGCTGGGCCCGGTGCTGGATGAGCCGCTGTCGGTGGACGACCACGGCACCGTGGCCGCATTGCAGCCCGGGCCGCTGCGCGCCGAAGGCCTGCATTTCAGCTACCCCGGCAGCCCCCAGGCCGCGCTGGCCGGCGTGGGCTTCGAGCTGCCCGCCGGCCACACGCTGGGCCTGGTGGGGCCCACCGGCGCGGGCAAGAGCACGCTGATCAAGCTGCTGCTGCGGCAGTGGCCGGCGGCGCAGGGCCGCATCACCTGGGCCGGCACGCCGCTGGCCGATTACACGCTGGCCGCGCTGCGCCAGGGCATCGCCTGGGTGCCGCAGGAGGCCTTTTTGTTCTCGGCCACCGTGGCCCAGAACATCGCGCTGGCCCGGCCCGACGCCAGCCGCGCGCAGATCGAGGCCGCCGCGCGCGACGCCGCGGTGCACGACGACATCAGCCGCCTGCCGCAGGGCTACGACACGCCGGTGGGCGAGCGCGGTCTCACGCTGTCGGGCGGGCAGCGCCAGCGCGTGGCCATCGCCCGCGCCTTGTTGGCCGACGCGCCGCTGCTGCTGCTCGACGATGCGCTGTCGGCGGTGGACACCGGCACCGCGGCGCGCATCCTCAGCGGCCTGCGCCAGCAGCGCCAGGGCCGCACGGTGATCATCGTCAGCCACCGCCTGGCCACGGTGATGGATGCCGACGAAGTGCTGGTGATGCGGCATGGGCGCATCACCGAGCGCGGCACGCATGCCCAGTTGCTCGCCCACACCCAGCCTGATGGGCACGCGGGGTGGTACGCGACGCAATGGCGGGTGCAGCAGCTCGAAGCCTCGCTGGAGGCGCCCGAGTGAACATCGACATCCAGGCCCGGGCCGACGCCACCGAGCGCCGCGCCGCGTTCACGCTGCTGGTGCGCAGCGCCGCGCCCGACCGCAGCGCGCTGCGCACCGCCACGCTGTGGCTGGTGCTGGCCGCCGCGCTGGAAGCGCTGGGCCCGCTGCTGGGCAAGACCTTCATCGACCGCTACCTGCTGCCGCGCCACGCCGATCTGGCCGCCATCACCGGCCTGCTGGGTGGCGCGCTGCTGGCGGGCTGGGCGGCCAACGGCCTGCGCTACTTCCAGCTGGTGCGGCTGGCGGGGGTGGCGATGCGCTCGGTGCAGCGGCTGCGCGAGTTGGTCTACGGCCATGTGCTGCGCCTGCCGATGGCCTTCTTCGACCGCGCCATCACCGGCGCGCTGGTCAGCCGCATCACCAACGACACCGAGGCGGTGAAGACGCTGTACGTGCAGTTGCTGTTCGTGATGCTCGACAGCGTGATCATGCTGGCCACCACGATGGCCAGCATGGCGCTGCTGAACTGGCGGCTGATGCTGATCGTGGCGCTGATGGTGCCGGCGGTGGCGGGCATCGTCTGGCTGTACCAGCGGCTGTCGGCGCCGGCCGTGGCGCGCACCCGCGCGCTGCGCAGCGACATCAACGCCCAGGCCGCCGAATCCATCGCCGGCATGGCGGTGGTGCAGGCCAGCGGCGCGGCCGATCGTTTCAGCCTGCGTTTTGCCGACACCAACGCCGCCCACTACGACTCGCGCCGCACCGAGCTGCGCGCCAACGCCTGGCTGCTGCGCCCGGCGCTGGACTTCCTCAACGTGGCGCTGCTGGCCGCGGTGATCGGCGTCTACGGCCTGCGTGAGGTGGGCGCCGCCGGGCCGGGGCTGTCGGCGCTGGAGGTGGGCGTGCTCTACGCCTTCGTCGGCTACATCGCGCGGGTGGTCGAGCCGCTGATCCAGATCACGATGCAGTTCTCGCAGCTGCAGCAGGCGGTGGTGGCCGCCGCCCGGGTGAATGCGCTGCTCAACGAGCCGCCGGCGCCGCCGCCCAGCGGCAGCGCGCAGGTGCAGGCCGGCGCGATCTCGGTGCGCGACCTGCACTTCGGCTACCAAGAAGGCCACCCGGTGCTGCACGGGCTGAACCTGGAGATCAGCGCCGGCCAGTTCGTCGGCATCGTCGGCCACACCGGCAGCGGCAAGACCACGCTGCTGTCGCTGCTGCTGCGCTTCTACCCGGCACCGCCCGGCACGCTGGCCATCGACGGCCAGCCGCTGGACAGCCTGGGCGACGAGGCCTTTCGCCGCGCGGTGGGCCTGGTGCCGCAGGAGCCCTTCCTGCTGGCCGCCAGCGCGCGCGAGAACATCGCGATGGGCCGGCCGATGGACGATGCCGCGATCGAGGCCGCCGCCCGCGCCGCCCATGCGCACGGCTTCATCAGCGCACTTGCCCTGGGTTACGAGACGCCGCTGGGCGAGGGCGGCGCGCGGCTGTCGGTGGGCCAGAAGCAGCTGATCGCGATGGCCCGCGCGCTGGCCGGTGCGCCGCGCATCCTGCTGCTCGACGAGGCCACTGCGCACATCGACAGCGAGACCGAAGGCCAGGTGCAGCAGGCGCTGACCGCGCTGCGCGGGCAGGTCACGGTGCTGGCCATCGCGCACCGCTTGTCCACCATCCGCGAGGCCGACCAGATCGTGGTGATGAACCACGGCCGCATCGCCGAGCGCGGCAATCACGCCACGCTGATGGCCATCGAGGGCGGCATCTACCAGCGGCTGGTGCAGTTGCAGCAACTCGCGCAGGACGACGACGACGGCGACGACGACCACCCCGGCGCCGGCTGAGCTCGAATTTGAGCGGGCTGCCCCTGCGGCCCTGCCGGGGCCTGTAGCATCTGTGGTTTTTAGTGGTTTGGGGCCCCGCCGAAGGCAGGCGTGAACCAAGCTGATGACTGCGCCGGCGCGGCACCACCGCCTGGCGCGGGCGCCCGACGGAGCGAGGGAGTAGTCGTTTGACTCAGGGTTTGAGCGGGGCCGATCTTCGCGCGCTGGCCACCTTGCTGGACAGTTTCGGCGTGTCGCTGGGCTGGGCCGACGCCGACGGCCGGGTGCAGCCGCTGGGGCCGGGGCCCGCGGTCGACGCCCCCGCCCGGGCGCCGCGGGTGGCCTCGATGCGCCTGACCGACGGCCGCCGGCTGGTGGTGTCGGGGCAGGACCCACGCGCCGGTGGCAGCGCCGCCAGCGCGGCGCAAGCACCATCCCGCATGGCCCACCTGCCCGAGCGCCGCGCCGGCGCCGACGTGGCCGACATGCGCTTTCGGCTGCTGGCCGAGCATTCGATCGACCTGATCGTGGCGGTGGATGCCGACCTGGCCATCCGCTATGCCTCGCCGGCCACCGCCACGCTGCTGGGTTGCCAGCCCGCCGACCTGCACGGCCACACGCTGGCCGAGCTGCTGGCGCCCGAAGACCGCGCCGCCTTCATCGCCCGCCACTTCACCCGCTCTGCCCAGCGCGGCCAGAGCGCGCCCGACCTGTTTCGCGCGCTGCGCCGCGACGGCAGCACGCTGTGGGTGGAAGCGCGTGTGGCCTCGCTGCCCCCAGGCAACGGGCTGGGCGACTACCTGGTCACGCTGCGTGATGCCGACCAGCGCAAGCGCGCCGAAGACTCGCTGGGCAAGGTCAATGCCGAGCTGTCGACGCTGGCCTCCACCGACGCACTGACCGGCCTGCCCAACCGCCGGCAGTTCGACGCCACGCTGCACAAGGAGTGGTACCGCGCGCTGCGCGACGGCACACCGCTGGGCCTGCTGATGATCGACGTCGACCGCTTCAAGCCGCTGAACGACCGCTTCGGCCATCAGGTGGGCGATGCCTTTCTGGCGCTGGTGGGCAAGGTGATCCGCGACAACGTGCGCCGCGCCGGCGACATGGCCGCCCGTTACGGCGGCGAAGAATTTGCCGTGGTGCTGCCCGGCACCGCGGCCACCGGCGCGCTGGAGATTGCCGATGTCATCCGCCGTGCGGTGGCCAACGCCGACACGCGCGGCATCGTCGAGGGCGGTTACCCGCTGAGCGTGAGCGTCGGCGTGGCCGCCACCGTGGCGCTGGCCGGCGGCGGCTCGGCATCGCTGGTGCACAGCGCCGATGCGGCGCTCTACCAGGCCAAGCGCAACGGCCGCAACCGGGTCGAACTGCTGCAGTGAGCCCCGGCGGCCGCAGGCCGCCGCTGCTGCGCCGGCGACACGCCCGCCACGGCCCCGCGTGGCAGCATCGGCGCCTTCGCCCACACGCCGCGGCCCGGCGCATCGCCATGACCCCAGAGACGCCCACCGACCTCGTCCTCACCGAGCTCCACCCCGCCGGCTACGCCGTGCTGACGCTGAACCGCCCGCAGGCCATGAACGCGCTGAGCAAGGCGCTGATGACCGCGCTGGCCGATGCGGTGAATGCGCTGGCGGCCAACCCCGCCGTGCGGGTGATCATCCTCACCGGCTCGGGCCGGGCCTTCTGCGCCGGGCTGGACCTCAAGGAGATCGGCGCGGGGGCCGGCAGCCTGGGCGGCACCGGCGGCCAGCCCGCGGGCGACCCGGTGGCCGCCATCGGCCGCTGCCGCGCGCCGGTGATCGGCGCCATCAACGGTGCGGCGGTGACCGGCGGCTTCGAGCTGGCGCTGGCCTGCGACGTGCTGCTGGCATCGAGCCAGGCGCGCTTTGCCGACACCCATGCGCGCATCGGCGTGGCGCCGGGCTGGGGCCTGTCGCAGAAGCTCAGCCGCGCGATCGGGCCGTACCGGGCGCGCGAGGTCTCGCTCACCGGCAACTGGGTCGGCGCCGAGCAGGCCGCAGCCTGGGGCTTCGTCAACCGGGTGGTGGCGCCCGAGGCGCTGCTGGATGCCGCCCGCGCCCTGGCGATGGACATGCTGGGCACGCTGCCGGCGATGCTGGTGCGCTACAAGGCGGTGATCAACGACGGCTTTGCGCTGCCCTATGGCGAGGGCATGGTGCTCGAGAAGGACCGCGCCCGCGAATTCAATGCAAGCGTCGCCGCCGGCGACGTGGAACAGCGTCGCGAAGCGGTGCGCCAGCGCAACCGCGAAACCTCGTAGGACAGCGCCGAAAAAAAGCCCCCGGTGCACCGGGCACCGGGCACCGGGGGCAATGCTCCTCATCGCAAACGCCGCGGTGTGGCGCCAACCGCTGCGGGACACGTCACCGCAACCGGCAGCACAACGCCACGACCCGTTCAGGGTACGCCCGGCCGGGCCTCGGCACATGGGTACAAATGCATAGGAACCAAGCGGCGCGTGCGCACTCGCTGTGCGGCGCATGCGGTGGAGTGTGCTTGCCTTTCAGGCGTTGTCGCCCAGCGACACGCCGATGCCACGCGCCGCCGCCACCAGCGCATGGTCGGTCGGCACCGGCCGGTTGCGGCCGGCCACGGCGTCGAGCGCCACGTTGCCGATGGCCGCGCCTTCCAGCGTGACCATGTGGCCCCAGCGGCCCTGCGCCACCAGTTGCGCCGCATGCCAGCCGAAGCGCGTGGCCAGCACCCGATCGAACGGCGTGGGTGAGCCACCCCGCTGCACATGGCCCAGCAGCGTGGCACGCACCTCGCTGTTGAGCAGCGGCTGCAGCTGCCGCGCCAGCACCGCGCCCACACCGCCCAGGCGCAGCGGATCGGGGCTGTCGGCCAGCGTCTGCGCCACGGTCATGTCGTGGCCGGTCTCGCGCGCGCCCTCGGCAATGCAGATCAGCGTGTAACCCTCGCGCGGTTCACGCGCGCGGCAGCGCTGCACCACCGCGTCCAGCGTGAAGGGCAGCTCGGGCAGCAGGATCACGTCGGCCGCGCCGGCCATGCCGCCTTCCAGCGCGATCCAGCCGGCGTAACGCCCCATGGTCTCGGCGATCATCACCCGGCCGTGGCTGCGCGCGGTGGTCTCCAGCCGGTCGAGTGCCTCGGCCACCACCGCCACCGCGCTGTCGAAACCGAAACTGCGGTCGGTGTGGCACAGGTCGTTGTCGATGGTCTTGGGTACACCCACCACCGGCAGGCCGCGCTGCGCCAGCCGGTGGGCGATGGCCATGGTGCCGTCGCCGCCGATGACCACCAGGCCGTCCAGGCCCAGCGCGCGGGCATAGGCCAGCAAGGGGTCGGACACGTCGGCGCCGCCGGCACCGAAGTAGTGGAACGGATCGCACTTGTTGTGCGTGCCCAGGATGGTGCCGCCCTGTGCCAGGATGCCGGCCACCGCGGGCACGTCCAGTGCCATCACCTCTTGCGTGATCAGGCCCAGGAAGCCGCGCCGGATGCCGGTGACACGCGCGCCGCATTCGTTGATCAGCGCCAGCGTGACGGCGCGGATCACCGCGTTCAGGCCGGGGCAGTCGCCGCCGCCGGTGAGGATGCCGATGTGCATCAGTACCCCCCCGAAGCGCCTTCGGCGCCTCCCCCCCAGGGGGGCGCCGCCAGCGGCCCGGCAGAGCCGGTTCCGCGGCGTCCACTGGGTTGCGTCGCGGCGTGCCGTCGATATCGCGTCATGTCAATTCCCCAGTAAGCCATTGGTGCAGGTCGGATTTGAGCTGCGCCAGGTCGGCCTGCCGCGTGTACATCATGTGGCCGGCGTCGTAGTAGCGGTGCACGATGCGGGCCAGCACCTCGGGCGGCGCATCCAGTTGCGCCAGCGACCAGTCGGTGGCCGAGTACGGCGTGCCCAGGTCGTAGCGGCCGCTGGCCACCAGCACCGTCATGTGCGGGTTGCGGCGCATCGCCCGGGCCAGGTCGTCGCTGGTGGTGGTGAAGCCGGCCGGGTCGCCGCTGGGCTCGCCGCTGCCACGCTGCCAGCGCCAGGCCTTGTGGGCATCGCCCGAGATCACCTCGTAGCGGCTGTCGGTGGGCAGGCCCAGGCTGGCGTGGTAGGCCATCGCCGCGGCGGTGTAGGGGATGGCCACGCCCTCGATGCCGGGGTCGAAGCTCATCGCACGCTCCCGCGCGGCGCCCATGGGTGCGGTGGCGCGTGCGTCGAGCCGTCCCACCAGCAGGCCGCGCGGGCGCAATGCTTCGGTGAAGAAGGTGCCGTCGGCGATGCGCAGGTTGTGCTCGGCCACCACGGTGGGCGACAGGCCGGTCAGCTCGGCCAGGCGGCGCTCGATGCGGCTGCGCGCACGTGGCGACAGGCGCGCGCCGGCATGCAGCGCGGCCAAATAGTCTTCTTGCACGAAGGCCTCGGCCGCGGCACGCGCGGCTTCGCCCGAGGCGCCCAGCGCGCCCTTGAGCAGGCCGTGGTACTGCGCGGTGGCGGCAAAGGCCGGCAGGAACAGGGCGTACGGCAGGTCGTTCTTGGCGGTGAACACCAGCGACTGCAGATCCATCGCACACGACACCAGGATCACGCCGGAGAACGCCAGCCCCCCGTCCAGCATCTTGTCGGCCAGCGCCGCGCCGCGGGTGGTGCCGTAGCTCTCGCCGCACAGGTACAGCGGCGCGCCGAAGCGGCCGTTGGCGGCCAGCCAGCCGCGCATCACCTCGGCCAGCGCCTCGACGTCGCCATCGACCGACAGCTGCTTCTTGCGCGCAGCCTCGCTGGCGCTGACCGACCAGCCGGTGTGCGGCGGATCGATGAACACCAGGTCGAAGTGTTCCAGCCAGGTCAGCGGGTTGTCGACCACCGCATACGGCGGCGGCGGCAGCGTGCCGTCGTCGTTGACGCGCACCCGCTTGGGGCCCAACGCGCCCAGGTGCAGCCAGATCGACGACGATCCCGGCCCGCCGTTGAAGGCAAAACACACCGGGCGCGGCGTGGCGCTGTCCTGGGCGACGAGGTAGGCAGTGGTGAACACCGCCGCCTGCGGCTCGCTGGCCTCCAGCCCCAGCCCGCTGCCCAGAACCGGGATGAAGCCGGCGCGCACCCGGTAGTCCAGCCGCGCGCCATTGGCCAGCTCCACGCTGTCGTCGTGCTGCACCACCGGCCGCGCCAGCAAGTGCTCGGCGCGCTCGCGCAGCCGCTTGGCGGCATCGGGATCGGCGGGTTTGGTATCGGCGGGCTTGGGGTCGGGCTTGTCGGATTCGCTCAAGGCCATCTCCTCGGTTTTCGATCAGGTTGGCGCCAGAAAGCCGGCATAACGCGGCAGGTCGACATTGCCACCCGACAGGATCACGCCGACGCGCGCACCGCGCCAGTCTTCCACGCCTTCGAGCAGTGCCGCCGCACCCAGGCAGCCGGTGGGCTCGACCACTTCCTTCATGCGCTCGGCAAAGAACTGCATCGTGCGCACCAGCTGCGCATCGCTGACGGTGACGATGCGCGCCACCAGCGCCTGGATCACCGGAAAGGTGAGCTGGCCGCTGGCCTGCGTCTGCGCACCGTCGGCAATGGTCTGCGGCACCTCGATGTGCACGATCTCGCCGCGCGCCAGGCTCTGCTGGGTGTCGTTGCCGGCCTCGGGCTCCACGCCCACCACGCAGATGCCCGGCAGCCGTGCCCGGGCCGCCACCGCGCTGCCCGAGATCAGCCCGCCGCCGCCCACGCAGACCAGCAGCGCGTCGAGGGGGCCCACCTCGTCGATCAGCTCTAACGCGGCGGTGCCCTGCCCGGCCATCACATGGGGATGGTCGTAGGGCGGGATCAGCGTCATGCCGCGTTCGGCGGCGATGCGCGCACCGATGGCCGCGCGGTCCTCGGTGTAGCGGTCGTACAGCACCACGGCGCTGCCCGGCTGGCCGGCCTGGTAGGCGCGGGTGGCGGCCAGCTTGGCGGCGGGGGCGTCGTTGGGCATCACAATCACCGTGGGGATGCCCAGCAGCCGGCCCGACAGCGCCACCGCCTGGGCATGGTTGCCCGAGCTGAAGGCCAGCGCGCCGGTGCGGCGCTGCGCGGGCGTGAACTGGGCCAGCGCGTTGTAGCCACCGCGAAACTTGAACGCGCCCATGCGCTGGTGGTTCTCGGCCTTGAAGAACACCTGCGCGCCGGTGCGCTCATCGGCAGTGCGCGAGCGCAGCACCGGCGTGCGGTGGGCCACGCCCTGCAGGCGGGCAGCGGCGGCTTCGATGTCGGCGATCTGGATGGCGAGTGCGGTCATGGCGTCAAGCATAACCAGGGCGGCAGCGCACACGCCTGCGCGGCATCACCTGCCACACCGCCCACACCACCCACACCACTCAACCCGGCCCCTGGAAGCCCCCGCGCCGGAAGGTCAGCACCAGCGTGTCGCGGTGGCCAGCGCCGGCCGGGTCGATCGGCTGGATCGGCGTGCTCTCGTGGATCACCCGCGCGTCGTCGAGCAGCAGCGCGCTCCACGGCTCGGTGAGGGTGAAGCGCAGGCCTTGCGAGCCGCGCGCGTCGAACACCCGCGTCTCGCCGCCCTTGATGCCCAGCCGCGCGACCAGGATCACCACCACCAGGTCGACACCGTCGCGGTGCGCGCCCTCGGGTGTGGGGCGGCCGATGCCATCGGTGGTGTCGATGCGAAACGGATGCGCCTCGACGTAACAGGGCGCTTGAGCGTCGCCACCATGCAGCCGGGCGCTCACTGCGGCCAGGTGGCACAGCAGCCGGGCCCAGGCGGGTGCTTCGGCCATGGCCGGGTGCAGCGGCTCGAACCAGCGCTCGATGCCACCGTGCAGCGCGTTGTACTCGACCGGTTGCCAGTGCGCGCGATGCGGCATCGGCGTGATGTGCCCGGCCTGCGGCTGCACCACGAAGCAGCCGTGGCGCCGGCGCCGGTAGCGCCCGCCGTCCTTCAGGAAGCCGTCGGGCGGCAGGTCGTCCCACAGCGGCGCCCAGGCGGCCAGCGCATCGGCCTGCACGCTGGCCAGGCGCGCCAGCGAGGGCGCGTCCAGCACCGCGTAACCGCTGCCGGCGAGTTGGGCGTCGAGTTGATCGAGGGCGGTCAGCGGTGGTGGCAGCGGCATGTCTGGATTGTGCCGCCAGGCCCGCGACCCACGCGATCGGGTGGCCGCGGGCCATTAGACTTTCGACTTGGCGGGCGGGCCTGCGGTGCCGCACCGTCCGCCGCCTTGCCGACCGCATCACCCTCCCGGGGCGCCTGCCCTGCCCTGCATGCCCGCCTCCCGCGCCGAACCCCTGTCGCCCGACACCACCGCACCGGCTTCGGCCAACGCGCCCGTGGTGGGCGTGGTCGGCGCCGGTGCGGTCGACACCAGCGCCTACCACCTGCTGTGCGTGCCGGTGGCCTGGACCGACCCACGCGGATGCTGGCTGGGCGCCAATGCCGCGTTCGAAGCCGCCACCGGGCTGATGCGCAGCGATGCCCTCGGCCGTCCGCTGGTCGACCTGCTGGGACTGCGCAAAAGCCACGCCGCGCTGGCCGACCGGCTGCTGGCCGGCGACGACGTGCAAGCGCAGCCGCTGCGGTTGCGCACTGCCGCGGGGCTGGCCATTTCGGGCCGGCTGGGCCAGCGCCGCCACGGCGCGCTGCGGGTGATCACGCTGCTGCCCGACAGTGCCGACACCACCGTCAGCAGCGCGGCCGATGCGGTCGACAGCGCCGGCCCCGCCGGGCAACTGGCGCTGGCCAAGTCGCTGGGGCGCTTCGGCATCTGGACCCACGATCTGCGCACCGGCGAGCGCCATTGGGACGCACAGGTCTGGCGCTTCCTGGGGCTGCCCCCTCAGCCCGGCGCGCTGCCACTGGCGCAGGCCATGACCGTGGCGCATGCCGACGATCGCGACAAGGTGAGCCGCCACTACCGGCAGTCGCTGGACGCACCCGGTGCCTACAGCCTGCGCTGGCGGCTGATCGTCGCCGACGGCCAGCCGCGCCATGTGCGCTCGCTGTGGCAGGTGCTGCCCGGGCCCGACGGCCAGCCCGCGCAGGTGATGGGCCTGATGGTCGACGACACCGAAACAGTGACCCTGGCCCGCGATGCCGACCAAGC
>MESD01000039.1:17041-24899 GCA_001770815.1 Burkholderiales bacterium RIFCSPHIGHO2_12_FULL_69_20 | reverse complement strand
CATCGGCGTGATCGACGGCATCGCCTTCCAGACCAACATCCTGGCGCTGAACGCGGCGGTCGAAGCGGCCCGCGCCGGCGAGCAGGGCCGCGGCTTTGCCGTGGTGGCCAGCGAGGTGCGCAGCCTGGCCCAGCGCAGCGCCGATGCGGCGCGCGAGGTCAAGACGCTGATCAACGCCAGCGTCGAGCGGGTGGAGCAGGGCACGGCCCTGGTCGACGAAGCCGGCGCCACGATGCAGGAGGTGGTGTCGTCGATCAAGCGGGTGGCCGACATCATGGGCGAGATCAACGCCGCCAGCGCCGAGCAGGGCGCGGGGGTGATGCAGGTGGGCGAGGCGGTGACGCTGATGGACCAGGCCACGCAGCAGAACGCCGCGCTGGTGGAAGAGTCGGCCGCCGCCGCCGAGAGCCTGAAGGGTCAGGCGCGCCAGCTGGTCGACGCGGTGGCGGTGTTCAGCCTCGGGTCGGGCGACCGGATCTTGGCCGCACCGCCGGTGCATGCACCAGCCGCACCCGCCGCGGGACCTTCAGCCGCCACGCGCCCCTCGATGACGGCATCCCGGTCGGCCCCAGCGGCCCCGCGCGCCACCCCGGTGCGCACCGCAGCCGCGGCACCGGCCCCGGCGAAACGCGCTGAGCCGGTCGCCGCGGGCGGCGACGACGACTGGGCGTCGTTCTAGGCGCGGCGGCGCGGATCAGCGCCGCAGGCGTCGAGTCAGGCTCAAGCCGCCCAGCGCCAGACCCACCAACAGCAGGCTGGTGGGCTCGGGCACCGAGTTGGCTGCCGGTGTCGAGGGCAGGTCGGCCACTTCGGTGCGCGACAACTCGCCGTCATACAGCCGGATCAGCGCCACGCTGCCGCTGGCGTATTCACCCTGCCCACCGCCCATCACGTTGTCGGCGAAAAAGTGGATCAAGCGGTCAGGGTTGGCTGCCGTGTAGCTGTCGAAGTTCATCACGCTGCTCAGCAGGTCGAACTGGAACACCCCGTCGAGATAGGCCGTGACGTGGTTGCTGCCGTCGTTGGTCAATGAAATTCGGTGGTATTGACCAAAGCTGAACAAATCCACGCCATTGCCCGTGGGATAGATCTGCAGGTGATTGCCGGGTTCGACGTAGAACGAGTTGTCGCTGCTGCGGTTTGAAACCCCGAATATCTCTTCCCAGCTGCTCTGGTTGGCATCGAACTTGAAGATCATGTCCACCGAATAGGCGTTGCCCTGGGTCAGCAGACCGGTGGTGCCGACCGACAGTCCGGCCTGTTGATTGACCGGAAGGGCATTGCCGCTGAAGCGGTACACCGTCTGGCTGTTGCCAAACACGGTGTCGGTGACGAAGGCGTTCTGGCCCAGTGGATCGATCGCGGTCAGCGCTGGCGCGCTGGATTCGATCGCGGCCAGCGTGTGGTCGAAGTTCCAGGTGGCAACCGCCACCGGTGCGGCGCTGACGGCGCCTGCGCCCAGCAAGCCCAGTCCCAGCGTGAGCAACGCTACTTTGAGTTTCATGACGACGTCCTTGTGGTGCGAAACCGAGGGGGTTCCTGTTGACTTCAACCATCGCCAAGGCATGCATCGACGACGTTTGACGAAGTCTAGAAATTCCCCCCGATCGCTCCTATCCCCGGGCTGCGGGTGACTCGCCAACTTGGTCACGCCAAGTCGGCCCCCCCCCCGCCAACGAGGGGGCCGGTTTCAGGGCGTCGCTGGGCCGGACATCAGACCGACACCGACGGCAGGCCCGACAGCGCCATCGCGAGTTCTTCCTCGCTGTAGCTCTGGTCGGTCAGCTTGCCGGCGAAGTAGTTGCTGTAGGCGGCCATGTCGAAGTGGCCGTGGCCGCACAGGTTGAACAGGATGGTTTCGCTGCGGCCCTCGGCCTTGCAGCGCAGTGCCTCGACGATGGCGCCCTTGACGGCATGGTTGGCCTCGGGCGCCGGCACGATGCCTTCGGCGCGGGCGAACAGCACGCCGGCCTCGAAGCAGGCCACCTGGTGGTAGGCGGTGGCTTCCAGCAACCCCAGCTCCTTCAGGTGCGACACCATCGGCGCCATGCCGTGGTAACGCAGCCCGCCGGCGTGGAAGCCCGGCGGCGTGAAGGTGCTGCCCAGCGTGTGCATCTTGGTCAGCGGCGTCATGTGGCCGGTGTCGCCGAAGTCGTAGGCGTACTTGCCGCGGGTCAGTGACGGGCAGGCGGCAGGCTCGACCGCGACGATGCGGCGCTTCTTGCCACCGCGCAGCTGCTGGCCGATGAACGGGAAGGCGATGCCGGCAAAGTTGCTGCCGCCGCCGGTGCAGCCGACGATGACATCGGGGTCGTCGCCGGCCATCTCCAGCTGCAGCATGGCCTCCTGGCCGATGATGGTCTGGTGCAGCAGCACATGGTTGAGCACCGAGCCCAGCGCGTACTTGGTGTCGTCGTGCTGCGCGGCGATCTCCACCGCCTCGGAAATCGCGATGCCCAGTGAGCCGGGGTGGTCGGCCCGCTCGGCCAGCACGGCGCGGCCGTAGACGGTCTCGTTGGACGGGCTGGCCACGCAGCGTGCGCCATAGGTTTCCATCAGCGCGCGGCGGTAGGGCTTCTGGTCGTAGCTGACGCGCACCTGGAACACGGTGACGTCCAGCCCGAACAGGTTGCCGGCAAAGGCCAGCGACGAGCCCCATTGGCCGGCGCCGGTCTCGGTGGTGAGCTTCTTCACGCCGGCCTGGGCGTTGTACCAGGCCTGTGGCACGGCGGTGTTGGGCTTGTGGCTGCCGGCGGGCGAGACGCCTTCGTACTTGTAGTAGATCTTGGCCGGCGTGCCCAGCGCCTTCTCGAGCCGGTGCGCGCGGAACAGCGGCGCCGGGCGCCACAGCTTGAAGACCTCGCGCACCGGCTCGGGGATCTGAATCTCGCGCTCGGTGGACACCTCCTGCATGATGAGTTCCATCGGGAACAGCGGCGCCAGATCGGCCGGGCCGATCGGCTGCTGGGTGCCCGGGTGCAGCACCGCCGGCGGCGGCGAGGGCAGGTCGGCGGCGATGTTGTACCAGTGCTTGGGCATGCGGCTGGCATCGAGGTGGTACTGGGTGGCGCTCTGGCTCATGGGGGCTTCTCCTCGCGGTGTGATGGGATGGCCCATCGTAGGCAGCCGGGGCAAGGCCGGCCAGCCGGACTTGCCCGCAGGTGCGGCCGGGCCCGCCGGCGTGACGCAGTGCGCGCGCAGCGGATCAAGCCGGTCGGGGTTCGTGCCGATACGCAGACAGGGCTTCCAAGGGCGGGTTGCCCTGCCGCCTGGCTGTGTGCAGCAATGATGGTCGCGCGCCGTGGCACCGGACACCGAACAACATGCCCCGATGGAGTGCACCACCGTGAGTAACCTGTCAGATGGCCCGGATGCGCTGGACCAGCTCGACGCGCTGGTGCGCCAGCTCGGCACCACCTTGGCCGAGCTGGGTTGGGATGCCGCGCTGCACCAGCTGGTCGACGAACTGCCCGACGCCCGCGACCGCCTGGCCTACGTGGGCCGCATGACCGAGGACGCCGCCAACAAGGTGCTGAACCTGGTGGACGCGGCGCAGCCGGTGTGCCACACGGCCGCGGCCGAGGCCGAGGCGCTGGCCGAGCGGCTGGACGGCCTGTCGGCGCATGCCGAACTGGGCGTGGGCGAGGCCCGCGCCGCGCTGGCCGAAGCCGCCGCCGCGCTGCGCCATCAAGGCGAGATGAAGCACGCGCAGGCCAGCGTGTTGACCGACATCATGATGGCGCAGGACTTTCAGGACCTGTCGGGCCAGGTGATCAAGAAGGTGGTGCTGATCATCAGCCACGCCGAGCAACAGCTGCAGCAGTTGCTGGCGCAGAGCGAGGGCCAGGCGGTGGCCCCGCTGGACACCGGCAAGCTGGCCGGCCCGCAGGTGCCCGACAAGGCGGTGGACCAGGAAGGCGTGGACGACCTGCTGGCGTCGCTGGGGTTCTAGGCGATCCCTGGCCCGCCCGGTCCATCGGGCTGCTGGCCACGGGCGCGGGCGCTCAGCCCGCCAGCAGCTCCAGCGCGCGATCCATGCCGCCCGACTCGATCGAGATCATGGCCTGCTCGCGCACTGCGGGTTTGCCGTGGTAGGCGATGGACAGGCCGGCCACGCTCATCATCGGCAGGTCGTTGGCGCCGTCGCCCACCGCGATGGACTGGGCCGGCGCAATGCCCATCAGCTCGCAGACCTCGAGCACCACGCGGCGCTTTTCGGCACCGTCGCAGATGTCGCCCCAGGGCCGATCGAACAGGGTGCCGGTGAGGCGGCCGTTGAACACACCCAGGCTGTTGGCGCGTGCAAAGTCCAGCCCCAGCCGGTGGCGCACGCGCTCTGAAAAGAAGGTGAAGCCGCCAGAGACCAGCAGCGTCTTGAGGCCGGCACGCTGGCAGGCCTGCACGAAGGCCTCGACACCGGGGTTGAGCTGCAGCCGCTGGTCGTAGACCTGCTGCAGCGCCGATTCGGGCACGCCGGCCAGCAGCGCCACGCGGCGGCGCAGGCTGTCCTTGTAATCGGTGATCTCGCCGCGCATCGCCGCCTCGGTGATGGCGGCCACCTCGTCCTTGCGGCCGGCCATGGCGGCGATCTCGTCCACGCATTCGATGTTGATCAGCGTGGAGTCCATGTCGAACGCGATCAGCTTGTAGTCGGCCAGTCGCAGCGGCGGCGTGAGGCCGCGGATGAACAGACCGGGGGCGAATTCTTGGACAGACATGGCGGCGCGGATGTTAACTGCGTGGGGCAGGCCCCGAGGCCGGGCCCGACGCGCCGGCGCCAGAATGGCGACCACGGCGGCCCGCGGGGCCGCAAATGACGGAGTTACCCACCATGTCCGATCCGCTGGTGCAAGTCAGCACCCAAGGGGCCGTGCGCACCCTCACCCTGAACCGCCCTGCGGCGCTGAACAGCTTCACCGCCGCGATGCACCGCGAACTGCTGGCCGCGCTGGACGCGGCGGCGGCCGACGAGACCGTGCGCTGCGTGGTGCTGACCGGCGCGGGCCGCGGCTTCTGCGCCGGGCAGGACCTCAACGACGAGGGCATGGGCCAGGACGGCGCGCCGGCCGACGTGGAGGGCGTGGTCGAGCGCCACTACAAGCCGCTGGCGCTGCGCATCCGCAGCATGCCGGTGCCGGTGATCGCCATGGTCAACGGCGTGGCCGCCGGTGCCGGCGCCAACATCGCGCTGGGCTGCGACCTGGTGATCGCGGCGAAGTCGGCCAGCTTCATCCAGGCCTTCTCCAAGATCGGCCTGGTGCCCGACGGCGGCGGCACCTGGCTGCTGCCGCGCCTGGTGGGCCGCGCGCGCGCCGTCGGCCTGGCGATGACCGGCGACAAGCTGCCGGCCGAAGAGGCCGCCGCCATGGGCATGATCTGGCGCTGCGTGGACGACGCCGCGTTGCTGGCCAGCACCACGGCATTGGCCGACAAGCTGGCCGGCCTGTCGGCGCGCGCGCTGGCGGCCACGCGGCGCATCCTGGATGAGGCGGTGGTGATGGACTTCGCCGGCGCGCTGGGCCAGGAAGCCCGGGTGCAGGGCGAGATGAGCCGCGGCGCCGACTTCGCCGAAGGCGTGGCGGCCTTCCTGCAGAAGCGCGCGCCGGTGTTCAAGGACCGCTGACGCGACCGATCGGCAATTCACCTCAAGCTGTAGGGAGGTCTTGACGATAAGCAGCGGGTGGGTCCGCTGTTGTACCGTGCCGGGGTGGCATGGGAGCGGGCCCGACCTCACGGAATCGTCCATGTCCCATGCAGTGTCTGGCGGCGTCGAGCGCCGCAGCCCGGTCCACCGGGTGCTCAACCATGTCTCGATCCGGCTGAAGCTGGGCGCGTTGGCGGCCATCAGCGCGCTGGTGATGGTGGGCCTGGGTGGCTGGCTCACCTGGCAGAACTACCTCCATCAGATCGAAGGCCGCAAGATCGGCCTGCGCCAGAACGTGGAGACGGCCGCGTCGGTGCTGCGTTGGGCCCACGGCCTGGAGGTGGCCAAGCTGGTGAGCACCGCCCAGGCCCAGGCGCTGGCCCTGCAGGCCCTGCAGGGTGCGCGTTATGGCGGCAACGAGTACTACTGGATCAACGACATGAGCCCGCGCATGGTCATGCACCCGATCAAGCCGGCGCTGAACGGGCAGGACGTGGGCGGCATGCGCGATCCGGATGGCACGCCGCTGTTCCTGCGCTTCGTCGAGACGGTGCGCAGCCAGCGCGCCGGTTACGTGGCCTACCGCTGGCCCAAGCCGGGCGAGGACGCGCCGGTGGAGAAGCTGTCGTACGTGGCCGGTTTCGAGCCCTGGGGCTGGGTGATCGGCAGCGGGCTCTACATGGACGACCTGCGCAGCGCCTTCATGGTGCAGGTGCGCCAGGTGGCCGGGCTGATCTGCGCCGCGCTGGCGGCCACGCTGCTGGCGCTGCACCTGGTGTATGCGTCCATCATGCGCGGCCTGGCCAAGGCGGCGCGGGTGGCGCGGGCCATTGCCGACGGCGACGTGAGCCGCGAGATCCTGCTGGTGGGCAGCGACGAGATCGGCGACCTGATCGGCGAGATGAAGCGCATGAGCGACCAGCTCAATGCCACCATGGGCGAGGTGCACGACGCAGCGGCCAGCCTGTCGTTTGCCAGCCAGGAGATCGCCGCGGCCAACCACGACCTGAGTGGCCGCACCGAGCGCACGGCGGCCAACCTGCAGCAGGCGGCGCAGTCGCTGGGCCAGGTGACGTCGTCGGTGCAAGGCAATACCGAGGCGGCCCATCGCGCCGGGCTGAGTGCGGCCAGCGCGACCGAGGTGGCCACCGAAGGCGGCGACATCGTCGGCCGCGCGGTGCACACCATGGCCGACATCAGCAGCGCGTCGCACCGCATCGCCGACATCACCGGCGTGATCGACGGCATCGCCTTCCAGACCAACATCCTGGCGCTGAACGCAGCGGTGGAGGCCGCACGCGCCGGCGAGCAGGGCCGGGGCTTCGCGGTGGTGGCGGCCGAGGTGCGCATGCTGGCGCAGCGATCGGCCACCGCGGCGCGCGAGATCAAGGGGCTGATCCAGGCCTCGGTCGAGCGTACCGACGCGGGTGCGGCCCTGGTCAACGAGGCCGGCGAGGCGATGCAGCGCATCGTGGCCTCGGTGCGCGAGGTGAAAACGCAGATCCATGACATCACCCAGGCCAGCGCCGAGCAGGGCAGCGGCATCGGCCAGGTGAACCACAGCGTGGGTGAACTCGACCAGATGACGCAGCAGAACGCCGCGCTGGTGGAGCAATCGGCCGCGGCGGCCGAATCGCTGAAGTCGCAGGCGCAGCGGCTGAGCAGCGCGGTGCGCTGCTTCAAGCTCGATGCCGAGCGGCGGTTGCAGCAGGCGGCCTGAGCGCGGCGCCCGGCCTCAGGGACCGGGGCAGTGGATGGTGCCGCCCGGCGCACGCTGCGCGGTGGTGTCCAGCAGGCCCGGCGCAGCCTGGTCGGCACCCACCACGCCGGCGCGCTGGGCCGCTGATTGCAGCGTGCGGGCCTGCTCGGCCAGGCTGCCCATCGCGTCCAGTGCCGCGCGGCAGGGCGCGTCGACCGTGAACTGGGCGGCACCGGCAAAGCCGGTGGCCCAGTACCAGTCGGGGTCCAGGCAGGCCAGCCGGTAGCCGGTGGGCACGGGCAGGCCTGCCGCCGGCGCCACCTCGGGCTGCAGCCGCACCGACACCTGCAGCCGCCCCTGCGGCGTGCGACGCCAGGTGGCGGGGCCCGGGTCGGCCAGCGCCAGCGGCGTGGCCTGCGGCGCGCCATCGGCACCCAGCGGCTGCAACCGCAGCATCCAGCCGCTTTGGCGGAACATGCCGGCCACCAGGTCGGCGAACAGCCGCGCATCCTTGC
>MESD01000039.1:0-17020 GCA_001770815.1 Burkholderiales bacterium RIFCSPHIGHO2_12_FULL_69_20 | reverse complement strand
CCCGCCTGCACCCGGGCCGCGCAGTCCAGGCTGCCATGCGGGTGGGCGGCGGCCGATGAGGCCGCCGCCATCAGCAGGGCCGCCAGCGAGGCGGACGCCGCACCGCCTGGCGCACCGCGGCCGGCGCGGCGATGCGGCACGCCCATCAGCGGATGGCGATCGGGTTGATGATCGCCTGCACGCCGCCGGTGATGCGCGACGGGCCGAGGTTGAACATGAACTCCCAGGCCTTGTCCTTGACCAGCTCGCTGGTGTCCATGTTCTCCAGGATGTAGATGCCGTTGCGCGCCAGCAGGATCTGGTGCACCTCGAACACGCCCACACCCTTCTCGAACGGGATCACCTCCAGCGCCCAGGTGTCGGCGCCCACAGCCACCACCTGCTTGGACGCCAGGTACTGCGCGCCTTCCTTGCCCAGGCCCGGCTCACCGCCCAGGAATCGCTTCTTGTCCTTCATCGCCAGATCCTGCCAGCCGGTGTGGAACAGCACCACGTCGCCCTTGCGGATCTCGATGCCCTGGCGCTGGGACTGCTCGTCGATCTCTTTCTTGTTGAAGGCCGTGCCTTCGGGCACCGGGTTCTTGCCGGTGTAGGCCACCATGTCGAGCACCACGCCGCGGGTGACGATGGGAGGCAGCTTCTCGACGCCCAGCTTCTTCAGGCCGTCGGCCTGCGCAAAATCGGCGCCCTTGAAGCAGTTGTAGTAGACGCCGTCGATGCCGATGTGGCCCAGGCCGTCGATCTGCGAACCAACCGCGACATAGCCCATGTAGATGTCGTCGTTGTAGGTGGTCTTGGTCGGGCCCAGCGAGCCGCCACCGGACTGGCCGGGTTGCTGGATCAGCACCGCCCAGGTGCGGGTGGCGTAGGCCGGCGTCTGCGCGTTGGTCTCCACGCCCAGGCGGTAGCTCTTGCCGGTCTTGACCAGCTTGGCCGCGTCGCGGGCCATCTCGGGCGTCAGCAGGTTGGCGGCGCCGATCTCGTCGGCCGGGCCCCACTTGCTCTTGCACCAGTCGGCCTGGGCCAGGGCGGGCGTGGCCACCAGTGACGCGGCAGCCAGGGTGGCGGCGCCGATGCAGCTGCGCAGAAGGGTTTGATGTGCTTGTTTCATGGGTCTCCTCTTGAACCGGAGCACCGGCGGTGGCGGACTTCGGGCGTCGTCTGAATGTCCTGGTTCGATAACGTGCGCCGGTGGCGACACCCGGCGCCGATCATCGGTGGTGCGCTGGTGCTGTGGGTTGGGGATAGCGAGCCCCCCAGTTTCAGGCCGTCGCGCCAGGGCCACGTCGGCACTGCGGCTGTCGCCGATGCGGCAGACGGCGCTGGGGCGCGGCGGCGCGTTTTACGCGGTCTTTGCGCGGGGCGCCGTACGGTGTTGCCGTCAGGTCGGCCGGCGGCAGGCGGCCGACTCGGCATCGGCCACCAGCAGGTCGACCAGATCGCGCGCAAAGGCCGGCAGGGCCTGCAGGTTGCGCATGCAGATCTGCATCTCGCGAAGCGCCCAGGGGTCGCTGAGCGGCACGGTGTCGATGGCCATGCTCAGTGCATGCCGGCGCGCGGCCGAGCTGGGCAGGATGCTGACGCCCACGCCGGCCTCCACCATGCGGCAGGCGGCCTCGAAGTTGCCCACCTCGATGCGCGTGGGCAGCACCCGGTGCAGCTGGTGGCAGGCCTGGCGCAGAAAGCCGTGGATCGCGCTGGCCTCGTGCAGGCCCACGTGGTCGAGCTCCAGCGTGTCGGCAAAGGCCACCGCCTCGCCGCCGGCCAGCGCATGGCCACGCGGCACCACCAGGATCAGCGTGTCCTGGCGGTAGGGCAGGGTTTCGAGGTTCTCGGTGCGCACCGCGCCGGCAACGATGCCGATGTCGGTCTGGCCCTCGGTGACGGCACGCACGATGTCGTGGCTCAGCCGTTCACGCAGGTCGATGTTCACGTCCGGGTGGCTGCGCAGGTAGGTGCGCAGCACCGGCGGCAGAAATTCACCCAGCGCGGTGGTGTTGGCAAACACCCGCAGGTGGCCCTTGATGCCCTTGGCAAAGCTTTGCAGATCGCCGCGCAAGTGCTCGATCTGGCCCAGCACCAGCCGCGCGTGGTGCACGAAGGCCTGGCCCGGCGGCGTCAGCGTCACGCCCTGGCTGGTGCGGTACAGCAGCTTGGCGCCGATGCTCTCCTCCAGGTTCTTCACCCGCGTGCTGGCCGCGGGCAGGCTCATGTGCGAGGCCTCGGCGCCGCGCGTCAGGCCGTTGGTCTCGGCGATGCGCACCATCAGGCGCAGGTCGACCAGATCGAAGTGCATGGCCATGGTCGGTTTTCCTAAGGCTCGCTGGGGGCGCGGCTGAGTGCGTTGTTGGCCTCGACCAGCTGGCGCAGCATGCGCATGAAAACGCTGCGCTCGGCCGGCGGCAGTGGCGCCAGCATGCGCGCCTGGGCACGCTGCATCGGCGCCATCACCGCATCCAGCAGCGCCTGGCCGGCGCTGGTGAGGGTGAGCAGGCGCACGCGGCGGTCAGCCGGCGAGGCATTGCGCTGCAACAGGCCGCGGGCTTCGAGCCGGTCGATCACGCCGCCGATGGTGGAGGTGTCGTAGCCGATGCTGCGCGCCAGCGTGCGCTGGTCGACCTGCGGCTGGCGGGCCACCTCGGCCAGCGCGGCAAACTGCACCGGCGTGATGCCGTGGCCCTCAGTCTCTTCGAGGAAGATGGCCACCGCGATCTGCTGCAGCCGGCGGATGTAGTGGCCGGGCAGTTCGTCCAGCGGGGGCGGTGACGGGGGGGCAGCGGCGCGGGGCAAGCCGGTTCTCCAGGGCAGGACCCCCAGCGGGGCCGACCGGTGGATTATCCGGTGCGCCCGTCCGCCCGACCCATCAGACGCGGCCGTGCAGCGGCATCAGCCAGGCCGGCGCGTCCTGCAGCGCCACCGGCCGCAGGAAGCGGTCGAGCGCGGCGTCGCCTACCGAGGTGGTCATCGGCGCGGTCGACGAGGGCCAGGGCCCGCCATGCTGCTGGCCGGCGGCCACCGCCACGCCGGTGGGCACACCGCCGAACAGCACCCGCCCGGCCATCGCCATCGCCGCGCGCACCAGGCGGCGGGCATCGGCGCTGTCGGTCTCGGCGCCCCACAGCGTGACGGTGAGGCTGCCGCCCACCGCCGCCAGCAGCGCGGTCGCCTGCTCGATCGAGCCGCAACGCACCACCAGCGCGGCCGGGCCGAACACTTCGTCGCGCAGCGCGGGGTGTTGCAGGAAGCCGGCCGCATCCACCTGCGCCAGCACCGGCCGCGGCGCGGGGCCGCTGCTGGATTCATTCAGCAGCGGCTGCGCGCCCGCCGCCCACCACGCGGCCACGCCGGTATCGAAGGCGCGGCGCATGCCAGGCGTCAGCATCGGGTGCGGCTGCGCGGCGCGCAGTGCGTCGCCCAGCGCCTGCACGAAGGCGTCGTTGCCCGCGCGCTGCGCCGCATCGCCGTCGATCAGCACCAGCACGCCCGGGCTGGTGCAGAACTGGCCGCAGCCCAGCGTGATCGATCCGGCCAGCGTGGTGGCCAGCTCGGCGCCGCGTGTGGCCAGCACCGCCGGCAGCGCGATCACCGGGTTGATCGAACCCAGCTCGCCGTAGAACGGGATCGGCCGCGGGCGGGCCTGGGCCTCGGCCTGCAGCGCCGCACCACCACGGGTGCTGCCGGTGAAGGCGCAGGCGGCGATGCGCGGGTGGCGGATCAGCCGCACGCCCGCGTCCACCCCGCCCAGCACGCCGACGATCAGCCCGGCGGGCAGGCCTGACGCCTGCAGCACCTGCCCGATCAGCTCGAAGGTGGCCAGCGACAGCCGCGGATGGCCCGGGTGCGCCTTGACCACCACCGGGCAGCCGGCGGCCAATGCCGACGCGGTGTCGCCGCCCAGCACGCTGAAGGCGAACGGAAAGTTGCTGGCCGAGAACATCGCCACCGGCCCCAGCGGCACACGTGTGCGCTGCAGCGCCGGGTGGCCCACCGGCGGTGCGCCGGGCACGGCCGGGTCGTCCAGCGCGGTGAACGGCACGCCGGCCTCGGCCAGCGCGGCAAAGCGGCGCAGCTGGAAGGCGGTGCGGTCGAGCTCGCCGTTGAGCCGCACCGGGCCCAGCGCGGTTTCGTCGTCGGCCAGCGGCACCAGGGTGTCGCGCCGGGCTTCCAGCGCGGCAGCCAAGGCGCGCAGCAGCGCGCCGCGGGTGGCGCCGTCGCTGGCCTGCCAGCTGGCAAAGGCGGCGTGCGCCAGGTCGACGGCGGCGTCGATCTGCGCGTTGGTGGCGGTGGGCAGCGGCTCGCCCAGCGGTTGGCCGGTGCGGGCGTGCAGGGGTTGGATTGGGGTCATCGTCATGCGCGTGAGCTTACGCGTTGCGGGCGCGGCATCAACCCGCGCTGGCGCCCGATTTCTTCACCAGTGCTGCCCAGCGTGGAATCTCCTTGGCCATCAGCTCGGCCAGTTCGGCGGGGCTGCTGCCCACCACCGTCATGCCCAGGCCGGCCAGTTTGTCGTGCACGTCGGGCAGCTTCAGCGCCTTGACAATCTCGGCATTGAGCCGGTCGACGATCGCCTTGGGCGTGCCCTTGGGCGCGTACACCGCCTGCCACGAGAACATCTCGAAGCCCGGCACGCCGGCCTCCACCATCGTCGGCGTGTTGGGCGACAGTGCCAGACGCTTGGCGGTGGTGACGGCCAGCAGCTTCAGCTTGCCGGCCTGAATCAACGGCAGCGCGGCGGTCATCTGGTCGAACATGAAGGTGACCTGGCCCGAGGACACGTCGATCATCGCCGGCGGCGTGCCCTTGTAGGCGATGTGGGTCAGCGGCACGCCGATCAGGTCGGCGAACATCTCGCCGGCCAGGTGGGTGGAGGTGCCGGCGCCCGACGAGGCGAAGTTGCGCCTGGCCTCGTCCTTCTTCAGCAGCGCCACCAGGTCGGCCACGCTGTTGACACCCAGGCTGGGGTTGACCAGCAGCACGTTGGGCAGGAAGGCCACCAGGCACACCGGCTCGAAATCGCGCACCGGGTGGTAGGGCAGGTTCTTGTACAGGCTGACGTTGATGGCGTGGGTGCTGATGGTGCCGCCCATCAGCGTGTAGCCGTCGGGCGCCGACTTGGCCACCGCCGCCGCACCGATGCCACCGCCCGTGCCGGCCTTGTTCTCGACCACGATGGTCTGCTTCAGCGCCTCGGCCAGCTTGGCGGTGAGGGTGCGGCCGATCACGTCGGTGGAGCCCCCCGCGGAGAACGGCACCACGTAGGTGATGGGCTTGGCGGTGGGCCAGGCGGCCTGGGCCGAGACCAAGCCGGGCAGGCTGCCGGCCAGGGCGCCGGCGCCCAGTTGGGCCAGCAGGTGGCGGCGGGTGGGGGTGGCGGTGGTCGAGGTGGTCATGCGCTTGTCTCCGTGGGTCGTCGTGAAGTTCAGCGGCCGTTGGCGGCGCGCCAGGCGGCAAAGTCGGTTCGGCTCTGTTCGTCGGTGGGCGGGTACAGGCCGATGATCGAGCGGCCCTGCTGCACCTGGGCCATCACGAAGTCTTCGAAGGCGGTCATCTCCACCGCCTCGGCCGCCAGTTCGTCGGCGATCGCCGCGGGAATCACCACCACGCCTTCGCCATCGCCCACCAGCACGTCGCCGGGCCACACCGCCACGTCGCCGCAACCGATGGGCACGTTGATGTCCAGTGCCTGGTGCAGCGTCAGGTTGGTCGGTGCGCTGGGGCGCTGGTGGTAGGCGGGGATGGCCAGGCGGGCGATCTCGGGTGAATCGCGGAAACCGCCGTCGGTGACCACGCCGGCCGCGCCGCGCACCATCAGCCGGGTGATCAGGATGCTGCCGGCCGAGGCGGCGCGCGCATCCTTTCGGCTGTCGAACACCATCACCGCGCCGGGCGGGCATTGCTCCACCGCCACGCGCTGCGGGTGGCTGCGGTCCTGGAACACGCTGATCGGGTTGAGGTCTTCACGCGCCGGGATGTAGCGCAGCGTGAAGGCCTCGCCCACCATGTTGGGGCCAGCGGGGTTGAGCGGGTGCACGCCCTGGATGAACTGGTTGCGCAGGCCGCGCTTGAACAGCGCGGTGCACAGCGTGGCGGTGCTGACGGTCTTGAGTTGGTCGCGTGTCTGGGGTGATAGGTTCATGATGGCTCTCAGAAGATGTCGGGTTCCGGCACGGGCGCGCCGAAGCCGGTTTCGAGGTAGTCGAAGTCGCAGCCCTGGTCGGCCTGCAGGATGTGCTGGGCGGCCATCCAGCCGTAGCCCCGGGCATAGCGCGGTGGCGGCGCCACCCAGGCGGCGCGGCGTGTGGCGAGTTCGGCGTCGCTGACCTCCAGGTGGATGCGGCGCGCCGGCACGTCGACCGTGATCAAGTCGCCTGTCTTGACCAGTGCCAGCGGGCCGCCGATGTAGGCCTCGGGCGCGGCATGCAGGATGCAGGCGCCGTAGCTGGTGCCGCTCATGCGCGCGTCGCTCAGGCGCAGCATGTCGCGCACCCCCTGCTTCACCAGCTTGGTGGGGATGGGCAGCATGCCCCACTCGGGCATGCCCGGCCCACCCTTGGGGCCGGCGTAGCGCAGCACCAGGATGTGGTCGGCGCTCACGTCCAGATCGGGGTCGTCGACCGCGGCCTTCATCTCGGGGTAGCTGTCGAACACCAGCGCTGTTCCGGTGTGCTGCAGGTACTGCGGCGCGCAGGCGCTGGGCTTGATCACCGCGCCGCCGGGCGCGAGGTTGCCGCGCAGCACCGCCAGCGCGCCCTCGGCGTACAGCGGGTTGTGCAGCGGGCGGATCACGTCGGCGTTGTGCACCTGCGCGCCGGCGATGTTCTCGCCGAGGGTGCGGCCGGTCACCGTCATCGCCGACAGGTCCAGGTGTGGCGCCAGTGTGGCCATCAGCGCGGGCAGGCCGCCGGCGTAGTAGAAGTCTTCCATCAGGTAGGTCTCGCCGCTGGGCCGGATGTTGGCGATCACCGGCACTTTGCGGCTGGCGGCGTCGAAGTCGTCCAGCCCCACCGCGCAATGCGCGCCTGCGCGGCGCGACATGGCGACGACGTGGATGATGGCGTTGGTGCTGCAGCCCATCGCCATCGCCACCGCGATGGCGTTGTGAAAGCTGGCGCGGCTGAGCACGTGGTCGGGGGTGAGGTCTTCCCACACCATCTCGACGATGCGCCGGCCGCAGGCCGCGGCCATGCGCGGGTGGTTGGCGTCGGGCGCGGGGATGCTGCTGGCGCCGGGCAGCGTGAGGCCCAGGGCCTCGGCCACGCCCGTCATCGTGGCGGCGGTGCCCATGGTCATGCAGGTGCCGTGGCTGCGGGCGATGCCGCCCTCGATGCCCAGCCATTGCACGTCGTCGATCTTGCCGGCGCGGCGCTCGTCCCAGAACTTCCAGGCGTCCGACCCCGAGCCCAGCACCTGGCCGTTGTAGTTGCCGCGCAGCATCGGCCCGGCGGGCAGGTAGACGAAGGGCAGGCCGGCCGACAGCGCGCCCATCACCAGCCCGGGCGTGGTCTTGTCGCAGCCGCCCATCAGCACCGCGGCGTCGACCGGGTGGCTGCGCAAGAGCTCTTCGGCCTCGATGGCCAGCAGGTTGCGGTAGAGCATGGTCGTCGGCTTGACGAAGTTCTCGGCCAGCGAGATCGCCGGCAACTCCAGCGGAAAACCCCCCGCCTGCAGGATGCCGCGCTTGACGTCGTCGATCCGCTGCTTGAAGTGCGTGTGGCAGGGGTTGATGTCGCTCCAGGTGTTGACGATGGCGATGACCGGCTTGTCCTTCCAGTCCTCGGGGCCATAGCCCATCTGCATGGCGCGCGAGCGGTGGCCGAAGCTGCGCAGGTCGTCGGGCGCGAACCAGCGGGCGCTGCGCAGGTCGGCCGGGGTCTTGCGGGGGGTGTTGGGTGCGGTCATGGTCGGGGCTGAGGAGGTGGACGAAGGGGCCGGATGGCCGTGCACATTGGAAGCCAAGCTCCGCCGGATGCGAAGTAAAGCACTAATGTATTAGTGTGTCAACGAGAGGGAGGCCACAGCCGAGGCGGTTTGGCCTCCCTAGAATCGCTGCCGATGGACGTGCTCGCCAAGATCCCCCCGCTGCGCTTCGACCGCGAGCGCCAGGCTGCGCCGCAGGTGTTCGAGGCGCTGCGCGAGCTGATCGTCTCGGTGGCGCTGGAGCCTGGCATGGTGCTGCCGCGGGCCGAGCTGGCCGAGCACTACGGCATCAGCCAGACGCCGATCCGCGATGCGCTGATGCGGCTGGGCGAAGAGGGGCTGGTCGACATCTTTCCGCAGCACGCCACGGTGGTGAGCCGCATCGACATCGCCGCGGCGCTGCAGGCGCACTTTCTGCGGCGGTCCATCGAGCTGGAGATCCTGCGCACGCTGGCGGCCCTGCCGGAGGCCGCGCATGCGGCGCTGATGGGGCGGTTGCACGCGCATCTGCGACGTCAGGCCGAGGCGCTGCAGCCGCTGGACTATGCCGCGCTGGCCGCGGCCGACCAGGCCTTCCACCGCGAGCTGTACCAGGCCGCCGATGTCGAGCCGCTGTGGGCGCTGGTGCGCCAGCGCAGCGGGCATGTCGACCGGCTGCGGCGGCTGAACCTGCCGGCCGAAGGCAAAGCGCAGGCCATCGTGCGCGACCACGGCGCCATCGTCGAGGCGCTGGCGCGGCGTGATGCCGTGGCGGCCGAAGCGGCACTGCGCAAGCACCTGTCGGGCACGCTGTCGTTCGTGGCCGACATCCGCGCCCAGTACCCGGCGTTCGTCAGCGGTTGACCGGGCGGCGGCGCGCCGCTCAGCCTTCTTCCAGCATCGAGGTCGGAAACGGCTTGCCGATCTTGAAGATGCCGCTCATGCGCAGGCAGGGCACGCCGTCGGCGCTGATCAGGCCCTGCGCGAACACCAGGCTGCGGGTGACGCGCAGCACCTCGGCCTCGCCCTGCAACCACGCGCCCAACGGTGCCGGCGACAGGTAGTCGAGTTGCAGGTTGATGGTGGGCAGGAACTGGTTGCGCATCTCCGCGGTCTTGCGGTGTATCGACAGCGGCAGCACCATGTCGGCAAAGGTGGCCAGCATGCCGCCATGGCAATTGAGCATGGGGTTGGTGTGGCGCTTCTCGACCCGGAAGCCCAACTGCACCAACGGCGGCGCGTCGGCCGGCTGCTCGTGGCGCAGGTACAGCGGCCCGTTGAGACCGACGAAGCTCTGGCCCAGGTCCAGCGGGCGAAAGCCCGCGGGGATGTCGGCGGCTGGCGTGAGCTTGCTCATTCGGTGGTCCTCGGCGCCTTGGTCTCGGCATCCACCTCGGCCTGGAAATCGGCGTCCTGCTCTTGTGCCATGCTGGCGATCCACTGCGGGTAGTGCCGGCCGAAGTCGTCCATGATCGCGGCCAGTGGCACGTCGTCGAAGCTGCCGTGCTGGGCCACGTACTCCATGTGCCGGTTGCCCGCCTGGTCGAACGGGTGGTAGATCGAATCGTCCAGCCCGTTGAAGTCCAGCGGCAGCAGGCCGAACTTCTCGCACAGGCTCAGGTTGAAGGCCGGCGTGGCCTTGCGCCAGGCGCCCGCTATCCAGAGTTCGGTGTAGCCGTGCCAGTAGAAGACCTCGGTCTCCATGTTCTTGCGCATGCGCTCGGTGCTGAGGTGGTTGCGCACGTCGGCATAACCCAGCCGCGCCGGGATGCCCGCCGCGCGGCACACCGCCGCCAGCAGCGTGGCCTTGGGCACGCACCAGCCGTAGCCCTGCGCCAGCACGGTGCTGGCGCGCATGCCCTTGGGCGACAGGTCGGCCTTGTACGGGTCGTAGCGGAAGCCGTCGCGCACCGCGTAGTACAGCGCCACGGCGCGCTCGCGCTCATTGGCGCCCACGGCATGCTGCCGGGCATAGGCCTGTACCGCGGGGTGGTCGGCGTCGATCAGCGCGGTGGGGGCCAGGGTGGCCGGGGTGGGGTTCATCAGCGTCTCCTCGCGAGGCAGTTTCGCGATAGTCTCCCCCGCTTGCTGTCACACCGGCGCCAAGGGCGCTGCAAGCGCCATGATCGACCTGTACTACTGGCCCACGCCCAACGGCTGGAAGATCAGCATCGCGCTCGAGGAATTGGGCCTGCCGTATGCGATCAAGCCGGTCAACATCGGCCGCGGCGCGCAGTTCGAGCCGGCCTTCCTGGCCATCAGCCCGAACAACCGCATCCCGGCGCTGGTCGACCACGATCCACCCGGCAGCGGCGCGCCGTTCAGCAGTTTCGAGACCGGCGCGATGCTGGTCTACCTGGCCGAGAAGTCCGGCTGCTTGATGCCCCCCGATTTCAAGGGCCGCCACCGCGTGCTGCCCTGGCTGATGTGGCAGATGGGCGGGCTGGGGCCGATGCTGGGCCAGCATGGGCACTTCAAGCTCTACGCCACAGAGAAGATCCCCTACGCCATCGCGCGTTACGAGCAGGAGACGCGCCGGCTCTACGGTGTGCTGGACACCCAGCTGGGCAAGACCGGCGCCTGCGTGGCGGGTGACGACTACAGCATCGCCGACATCGCGATCTTCCCGTGGATCATGACGCACAAGGCGCAGGGCCTGACGCTGGACGACTGGCCACACGTCAAGCGCTGGTTTGCCTCGGTGCGCGCACGCGAGGCGGTGCAGCGTGGGCTGGCGGTGGGCAAGGAACTGCGTCAGCCGCAAGCCACGATGGACGATGAAACCCGAAAGCACCTGTTCGGCGCGCCGCCGCCGCCCACAACGCCTTGAGAATCGCCCCATGATCGAATGCTTCTTCGACTGCAGCAGCCCCTGGACCTGGCTGGCCTTCCACAAGCTGCGCCCGCTGGCCGCCGAGCTGGGCGAGATCGCCGACGGGCTGGGCATCGATGCCGCAGCGCTGCTGGCGGCCATCAACACGCCCGAGGTCAAGGCGCAGCTGAAGGCCAACACCGACGAGGCGATCGCGCGAGGCGCCTTCGGCTCGCCGACGATCTTCGTCGGCGCTGACGACATGTACTTCGGCAGCGACCGCCTGCCGCTGGTGCGTGAGGCGGTGTTGCGGCGCCGCGCCTCTTGAACCTGAGCCACGGCAGCGCCCGGCTGCCACCGCCTGCGCCACGGCTGCTGCCGCTGGCGGCTCGTTGCTGCTGGTTGTGGCTGGTTGTGGCCGTGCTTGAAAGCCGGCGGTAGACGGCCTGAGCGATCGCGCCGGCCCGGGCGGGCGTGCTCTGCTCCGTGTCATTCCGGGCCTGCGGCCCTCCCTTCTTTACCTGCGCAGAGCATGCCCGCCCGGCCCGACGCTCAGGCACCACCGCGGCACGCGGGGTTGAAAGACCGTGCCAGTGCGCCAGCGGTGGAGTAGCCGAGGGCGTCGGGTGACCGGTTGCCGCAGGTAAAGGAGGAGGGCCGAAGGCCCGGGGGACACGGAGGCAGCCGGTCACCCGGCGGCCTCGGCTTTGCGCTGACCCATGAACGGCAGCTCTTCAACCAACAGCGACGACCGCAACGAGCCGTCAGCCGACATGCAACCCCAGTTCAATCCACCCCGTGAAAGCGCGCGAAGGTGTCCACGTCGGCGCGCTGCGAGCGCAGCGCATTGAGCGGGTGCTCGGGGTTGCGGTGGCCGATGGCCATGCCGGTGAACAGCATGCGCTCGGAGGGGATGCCGATGAAGTCGCCGATGGTCTTGGGGTAGAGGGACCAGCATTCCTGCGCGCAGCTGTCCAGCCCCTCTTCGCGCAGCAGCAGCATCACGCTCTGCAGGAACATTCCCATGTCGCTCCACTGCGGTGGGCCCATGCGCCGGTCGATGCTGCAGAACAGCGCCATCGGTGCGCCGAAGGACTGATAGTTGCGGGCAAACCACTTCATGCGCGCGGCCTTGTCGTCGCGCGGGATGCCCAGTCGGGCGTACATGTCCTCGCCGATCTGGAAGCGGTAGTCGCGGTAGGGTGCCACCAGTTCCTTCGGGTAGATGTTGTACTCGGGCACCTCGCTGCGGTCGCCGGCGGCCACCTCGGCCAGGCGGCGCTGCATGATGGCCTTCAGCTCGTCGAGCTTGGCACCGGCCACCACGTCGATGTGCCAGGGTTGCACGTTGCCGCCCGACGGAGAGCGCGACGCGGTGGCCAGCACGCGGCGGATCACCTCGCCCGGCACGGGGGTGGGCAGGTAGTCGCGGATGGACAGCCGGGTTTCCAGGGCTTCGGTGACGGTGCTTGCAGCGGTCATGGTGTGGTTCCGTGGGATGGATGGTCTCAGCGCAGATCGGAGACGACCTTCCAGCGGCCGTTCTGGATCTGGCTCAGCCGCGACAGTGTCGAGCCCAGCCGCTTGGTGGGCGAAAAGCTCAGCGGCGGCGTGCCGAACATGTCGGGCGGGATCTCGCCCATGGTCTCCATCGCCTTGACAAAGCTGTCGGTGGTCAGGTTGGGGCCGGCTTTCTGCGCCGCACGGATGAAGATGTCGATGGTCGCGTAGGTGCCGGTGGAGTAGGTACTGGGGTCGTCGCCGAATTTGGTCTTGTACTTGTTGGCCCAGAAGCGCAGGGCGGGCTGCTCGACGTCGAGGTAGGGGAAGAACACCGTCGACACGGCATAGAAGCCGTCCATGCCCTTGCCGCCCAGCTTGTGGATCAGGTCGGTGAAGGCGGCCTGCGAGCCGATGATGGTCGGGTTCCAGCCGGTCTTGCGCGCCTCGGCAATGGCGCCGATGGTCTCGCGGATGATGGTGCCCAGCACCAGGAAGTCGCAGTTGCTGGCCTTCAGCCGCGCGACCTGCGACGAGAAATCGGTGGCGCCGCGTTTGTAGGTGGTCTTCTCGCCCATCGCCACGCCGATGTCCTTGAGCCCGGCCTCCGCGCCGCGCACCACTTCCAGGCCGTAGTCGTCGTCCTGGTACAGCGTGCAGGCCTGCTTGGCGTTCTTCTCCTTGTAGAGCTTGGGCACGTTCATGCGCATGGTGTCGAAGTACGAGGCCACGCTGGCGAACTTCAGCTTGTGCGGTGGCTCGAACATCTCGCGCCCGGCCGACAGCGGCATGAAGTTGATGACGCCCTTGTCGAACATCACCGGCATGGCCGCGTTGTTCATCGGCGTGCCGATGTGCGAGGCGATCAGGAACACCTTGTCCTGGTTGACCAGCTTCTGCGCGGCCAGCACGGCGCGCTTGGGGTCGTAGCCGTTGTCCTCGACCAGCAGCTTGATCTTGCGGCCGTGGATCCCGCCTTGCTCGTTGATCTCGTCGACCCGCAACTGGATGCCGTTGCGCGCCGCCTTGCCGTAGGCGGCCACCGGGCCGGACAGGTCTTGGATCGTGGCGATCACGATCTGATTCTTGCTGACGCCCTGGGTCTGCGCTGCGGCTGGTGCGGTGGCCAGCGCGGCCAGTGCCGAGAGGCCGGCCGACAACAGCGTTGCCAGGCGGGGGGTGCGGTGGATCATGGTGTCTCCTTCTGACGAGGTGAAATCTCCGCCAGTCTGCCGCCCCGACCGCCCGGTCGCCATCGTCGCTTCGGACGATCAGGGCCCGTGCCCACCCACCCCGTATCAGCCATCAGCCAATTGGCGCAAGACGGGCAGGGCGCCGGCGGCCGAATATCGACCGTCGCCCCGCAACCGAAGCCCGACCCATGAGCCTGCTCGACGCCCCGCCCGCCCCGCACTACTTCAGCCCCGAGCATGTGCAGTTTCGCGACAGCCTGCGCGAGTGGGTGAGCCGCGAGATCACGCCCAACGCCACCGCCTGGGACGAGGCCGGCGGCTTTCCGCGCGCGCTGTACAAGAAGGCCTCGGCCATCGGCCTGCTGGGCCTGGATTACCCCGAGCAATACGGCGGCACGCCGGCCGACCTGTTCTACCACCTGATCCTCAGCGAGGAGCTGGCGCGGCCCGGTGCCGGCGGTGTGGCCGCGTCGCTGATGTCGCACAGCATCGGCTTGCCGCCGGTCAAGAACTTCGGCTCGGCGGCGCTCAAGGCGCGGGTCATCCCGCCGGTGCTGGCCGGCGACAAGATCGCCGCGCTGGCGGTCACCGAGCCCTCGGGCGGCTCGGACGTGGCCGCCCTGAAAACGACCGCCATCCGGGACGGCGACCACTACGTCGTCAACGGCGAGAAGGTCTTCATCACCTCGGGCATGCGCGCCGACTTCATCACCGTGGCGGTGCGCACCGATCCCGCCAACAAGGGCCCCGGCGGCATCTCGGCGCTGCTGGTCGACGGCGACACGCCGGGCCTCACCCGCACCCGGCTCGACAAGATGGGCTGGTGGGCCAGCGACACCGCCCACCTGCGCTTCGACCACTGCCGCGTGCCGGTGGCCAACCTGATCGGCGAGGAGAACAAGGGCTTCAAGACCTTCATGACCAACTTCAACGGCGAGCGGCTCGGCATGGCCGCGCAGGCCGTGGGTTATGCGCAGGTGTGTTTCGACGAGGCGCTGGACTGGGCGCGCCAGCGCCACACCTTCGGCCAGGCGCTGAGCGAGCGCCAGGTCATCCGCCACAAGCTGATGGACATGCTGCGCGCCATCGACGTGGCGCGCTGCCATGTCTACGACCTGGCCTGGGCCCAGCAACACAACCATGGCGACCCCAACCTGCGGGTGGCCCGCATCGCGATGGCCAAGGTCGAATCGACCAAGTGCATGCAGTTCTGCGCCGACAGCGCGGTGCAGATCCTCGGCGGCATGGGCTTCATGCGCGGCACCAAGAGCGAGCGCATCTACCGCGAGGTCAAGGTGATGATGATCGGCGGCGGCTCGGAAGAGATCATGAAAGACCTGGCTGCGCGGCAGCTCGGGATTTGAGGGCAGGTGATGGCGGTCATTGAATCGACGGTTTCTCCCGGCAGCGACGCCTTCGCCGCCAACCGCGCCGGCATGCTGGCGCTGATCGCGCGCGTGCGCACCGCCGAGGCACGCGCCGTGGCAGCCAGCAGCGCGTCGCGCAAACGCTTCGAATCGCGCGGGCAGTTGCTGCCACGCGAGCGCCTGGCGCTGCTGCTCGACCCCGGCGCGCCCTGGCTCGAGTTGGGCACGCTGGCCGGCTACGGGCTGGACACACCCGACCCGGACAAGACCGTGCCCGGCGGCGGCGTGATCGCCGGCATCGGCTTCGTCGCCGGCATCCGCTGCATGGTGGTGGCCAGTGATTCGGGCATCGACGCCGGCGCGATGCAGGCCGGCGGGCTGGACAAGGCGCTGCGCATCCAGGAGCTGGCGCTGGAGAACCGCCTGCCCTATGTGCAGCTGGTGGAGAGCGCCGGCGCCAACCTGCTGAAGTACCGCGTCGAAGGCTTCGTCAAGGGCGGCGGGCTGTTCCGCAACCTGGCGCGTTTGTCGGCCGCCGGCCAGCCGGTGGTCACCGTCACGCACGGCTCGTCGACCGCGGGCGGCGCCTACCAGACGGGCTTGAGCGACTACATCATCATGGTGCGTGGCCGCTCGCGCGCCTTCCTGGCCGGCCCGCCGCTGCTGATGGCCGCCACCGGCGAGGTGGCCACCGAAGAAGAGCTGGGCGGCGCCGAGATGCACACCACCATCTCGGGCCTGGGCGACTACCTGGCCGAGGACGATCGCGACGCGCTGCGCCTGGCGCGCGAGGTGATGGGGCACATCGACTGGCCGAACCCGGTGCCGTCATCGCGCGACTTCAAGCCGCCGCGCCACGACGCCGAAGAGCTGCTGGGCATCATGCCGATGGACCACAAGCGGCCGGTCGACATGAAGCAGGTGATCGCAAGGGTCGTCGACGACAGCGAATTCCTGGAGTTCAGCGAGAACTACGGCAGCGCCACCGTCTGCGGCCATGCCCGCATCGAGGGCTGGCCGGTCGGCATCATCACCAACAACGGCCCGATCGACAACGCCGGCGCGGCCAAGGCCACGCACTTCATCCAGGCCTGTTGCCAGAGCCGCACGCCCATCCTCTACCTCAACAACACCACCGGGTTCATGGTCGGCCGCCAATACGAGGAGCGCGGCATGATCAAGCAAGGCTCGGCCATGATCCAGGCCGTGGCCAGCGCCACGGTGCCGCAGATCACGCTGTACTGCGGCGCCAGCTTCGGCGCCGGCAACTACGGCATGTGCGGCCGTGGCTTCGCGCCGCGCTTCTGCTTTTCCTGGCCCAACGCCAAGACCGCGGTGATGGGTGGCGAGCAGGCCGCCCGCACCATGGGCATCGTCACCGAGGCGGCGATGCGCCGCAAGGGCGAGGTCGACCCGGCCAAGATCGCTGCGCTGGAAGCCGGCATCCAGCAGCGCTTCGACAGCCAGATGAGCGTGTTCACCACCAGCGCGCTGGGGCTGGACGACGGCGTGATCGACCCGCGCCACACCCGCGCCGTGCTGGCGCTGACGCTGGCGACGTGCCGCGAGGGCGATGCGCGCAAGCCGCAGCCCATGCAGTTCTCTGTCTCACGTCCCTGATCCAAGAGGCACCTCCATGCTGATGCAACTGACCCCCGAACACGAGGCGCTGCGCGCCACCGCCAAGCGCTTCATCGCCGAGCAGGTGAACCCCTATGTCGACCAGTGGGAGGCCGACGAGATCTTCCCCGCGCACCAGGTCTTCAAGGGCATGGGCGCGCTGGGCCTGCTGGGCCTGGACAAGCCGGTCGAGGACGGCGGCAGCGGGCTGGACTACAGCTTTGCCGCGGTGTTTGCCGAGGCGCTGGCCGACATCAACTGCGGCGGCATCCCGATGGCCACCGGCGTGCAAACCGACATGGCCACGCCGGCGCTGGCCCGCCGCGGCAGCGCCGAGCTGCGCGCCGAGTTTCTGGCGCCGGCGATCGCTGGCGACTACGTGGCCTGCCTGGGCGTCAGCGAGGTCGGCTCGGGCAGCGACGTGGCCAGCATCAAGACCAAGGCGCGCAAAGATGGCGGCGACTACATCATCAACGGCGGCAAGATGTGGACCACCAACGGCACGCAGGCCGATTTCTGCTGCGTGCTGGCCAATACCAGCGAGGGCTCTGGCCACAAGAACAAGAGCCTGATCATCGTGCCGATGAAGACGCCCGGCGTGTCGGTCGCGCGCAAGCTCAAGAAGGTGGGCA
>MESD01000038.1 GCA_001770815.1 Burkholderiales bacterium RIFCSPHIGHO2_12_FULL_69_20 | reverse complement strand
CGTCGATGGCGCGCACGATGCCGGCCTCGGCGTCGAGTTCGACTTGCAGCTGATCGATGCGCAGCATGCTCAGGCTCCGGTCGACGGCGGGCGCCGCGCCAACCGGGGCCGCAGCGCCCGCGAGCGCGGATCGAAGGCGTCGCGCACGCCGTCGGCAAACAGGTTGGCCGCCAGCACCAGCGCCACCATGAAGCCGAAGGCGGCGGCAAAGCTCCACCACACCACCGGGTCGCGGCTCATCTCGCTACGCGCCAGGTTGATCATGCCGCCGAAGCTGCTGGTGCTGGGGTCGACGCCCACGCCCACGTAGGTGAGCACCGCCTCGTAGAGGATCAGGTCGCTGAAGTTCAGCACCGTGGTGATCAGCACCAGGTGCATCACGTTGGGCAGGATGTGGCGCGCCATGATGCGCACTTGCGGCACGCCGAAGGCGGTGGCGGCCTGCACGAACTCCAGCTCGCGCAGCTTCAGCGTCTCGGCGCGCACCAGCCGGCACAGCGTGGCCCAGCCGGTGACGCCCAGGATCACGCACAGCAGAAAGACCTTCAGGTCGGCCCGCTCGGCGCCGGTCTCGAACCACTCGGGGTGCTGGTCGAGTGCCACCTGCACCATCAGCACGCAGGCGGCGATCAGCAGCACGTTGGGCACACTCGACAGCGTGGTGTAGAGGTACTGCACCACCTCGTCGACCCAGCCGCGGAACCAGCCCGCCAGGATGCCCAGCACCACCGCGATCGGCAGCGTGGCCAGCGTGCTGAGCAGGCCGATGACGAAGGCGGTGCGGATGCTCTTGAGCGTCTGCACCAACACGTCGTTGCCGGTGCGGTCGGTGCCGAAGACGTGGTAGTGGCCCATCAGCGCGATGACCGGGCCGGCCACCAGGCAGATCACCGTGAAGGTGAGCAGCAGCGCGCGCAGCGGGTAGTGGGTGTGGTCGGTGGCGATGTCGCGCCAAGCGGCCATCAGGCCGCCTTTCCCGCTCTGCGTGCGATACCGGCGTGCCAGCCCGGCGGCCAGGCCCAGGCTGGCCAGCAGTGCCAGGCCCAGCCCGCCCACAGCGCCCAGCAAACCGCGCCGCCACAGGTCGGCCTGCCATTCAGCCACCAAATCGGCCGCGGGGGCCTGCAGGTGCGCACCGCCGAACAACAGGCGCGGCAGTTCGCGCAGCGTCTGGCCATCGCGGGTGACCGTCTGCTTGGTGATGGCGAGGTAGCCCAGCGGTGCCGAGTAGGTGGTCTCGCGCATGGCGATCTGGCGCGACAGCACCAGGTCGAGCAGCGATTCGGTGCGGGTGTCGTAGAAGCTGCGGTCGGCGGCCTGGCCCGCGGCGGCGGGCAGCATCCGACGAAAGTGCACGCTGTCGAGCGCCGTGACCGCCACGAACATCAGCAGCACCAGCGCCGAGCACAGCGCGGGCGCATCACGCAGCACCCGCCGCCAGCTGGCGCGCAGCGTGTCGTGGCGTGCCACGCGGACGCCGTAGCCCAGCATCGCCGCGAACAGCAGCCACAGCGCCACGTCGGTCCACAACACGACGAACTTGAAACCCATCTCAGACAGCTCCATGTCGCTGCGCACAGCATGTGGCAAGCCACGGACACGCCAAGTGGACGCCGTGGAACCGGCTCTGCCGGGCCACTGGCGTCGCCCCCCTGGGGGGGAGGCGCCGAAGGCGCTTCGGGGGGGGGCTCATGACAACCGCACCCGCGGGTCGACCCAGGTGTAGGCGATGTCGATCAGCACGTTGCTGGCGATGTAGAGCGCCGCGCCCAGGAACACCATGGTGCGCACGATGGCGAAATCCTGGCCGGCGATGGCCTCGATGACGAAGGCGCCCAGCCCGGGGATGCCGAAGAAACTCTCGAACACCAGGCTGCCCATGAAGACATAGGGCAAGTAAGCGCCGGCGCTGGTGATGATGGGGATCAGCGCGTTCTTCAGCACATGGCGGAACAGCACCACCGCCTCGCTCAGGCCCTTGGCGCGCGCGGTGCGCACGTAGTCGCGGCCGATTTCTTCCAGGAACATTGCGCGGTACAAGCGCGCCTCGCCGCCCAGACGCGCCAGCAGGCTCAAGAACACCGGCAGGATCAGGAAACGCACCGCATCCAGCCCTGGCTCGAATCCCGAGATCGGCACCAGCCGCAGCACGCGCGAGAAGAAGAACTGGCCGACGATGATGTAGAACAGGCTGGAAATCGACAGCATCAGCACACAGAGCACCACGCCCCAGAAATCGATGCGCGAGTGGCGGAAGAACACCAGCAGCAGCGAGAAGCTGATGCTGACCACCAGTTGCAGCAAAAACAGCGGCAGCGCCAGTTGCAGGCTCACGCCCATGCGCGTGGCCACCTCGTGGCCGATGTCGGTGGAGCGGGCCGAATCGCTGCGGCCGAAGTCCATCAGCATCAGCGAGACCGAGCGCTCCCACAGCACCGTGCGGGTGATCTGCGCCGCGCCCTGCTCGGCGGGGTTGAAGTACAGCGGGCGGTCGTAGCCGCGCTCGGCCTTCCACTTGTCGATCTGCTCCTGCGTGATGCGCTTGCCGCCGATGTTCAGCCGCGCCATGTCGTCGGGCGTGTTGACGGTGAAGAACAGGAAGAAGGTCAGCAGGTTGACGCCGATCAGGATCAGCAGGCCATAACCGAGGCGGCGCAGCATGTAGCGAAACATCGTGTCGGGTCCTGTGGCCTCAGGCCTGTGGCGCGGCGCGGCGCGCGGTGGCGGTCTCGCGGGCCTTGAAGCTGCGCCGCGCCAGCCACACGGCCGCCAGCAGCGCCAGTGCACCTAACGCCAAAGGCCAGCGTACCGGCGCGTTCCATTCGGCCTGCCTGGCGGCGCGGGTGTTGGCATCCACCCGGTAGTACTTGGCCATGTCGCGGATCAGGATGCTGGGCTTGCCGTTGTGCACCCATTGCTGGAAGGCCAGCCCGCCCCACGGAAAGTAGCCGAAGCACCAGGGTGAATCCTGCTGCACGATGGCCACCATCTTGTCGATCAGCGCCTGCTTGACCGGGCCGTCGTCCTGCGCCTGCAACTGACGGTAGAGCGCATCGAACTCGGCGTTCTCGTAATTGGTGTAGTTGTCGCCCTGGCTCTTGCTGCGCCCGATCGGGCCATAGAGCAGGTAGAGAAAATTCTCGGCGTCGGGGTAGTCGGCCAGCCAGCCGCCCCAGAAGATCTGGTGCTTGCCACGCAGCGTCTTGTCCTGGTACTGGTTGAAGTCGGTGGCGCGGATCTCGAGCTGGATGCCGAGCTTGGCAAACTGCTTGGCCATCCAGTCGTTCTCGCTCTTGAACTCGGGCGTCACCGCGCGCTGGAAGTCGTAGTTCAGCACCAGCGGCTTGCCGCTGACCGCCTCGCGCCCGCCGGGGTAACCGGCCTCGACCAGCAACTGCCTGGCCTCGGCTATGGAGCGGCGCACCGCCTTGCCATCGATCCAGCGATGGGTCACCGGGTTGTGGAAGTTGCCTTGCCCCTCGCGCGAGCCGAACAACCCCGGCGGCAGCGGGCCGTGCGCGGCCTCGCCGCCCTTGTGCTTGAAGATGCGGCCGTAGCCTTCTTCCCAATCCACCGCAATGGCGATCGCCTGGCGCAGCTTGCGGTGCCGGGCGTCTTCTTCGGGCGTGGCGCCCTTGCCCACCACCGGGTCGAGCATGTTGAAGCCGAGGTACCAGTTGCTGATGTCGGTCATCACCGGGAACTGGAAGCCACGCTGCTTGAACAGCGCCGCCACCGCCTCGGAATCATCGGCATCGTTGCGGAAGTCGACGCCCCACTCGGGCCGCTCGATCTCGGGCACGTCGAGGTAGCCCTGCTTGAACTTCTCCTTGCGCGCCACCTTCTCTTTCTCGATGGTGACGTAGAGCTTGTCGATGAAGGGCATGGGCTTGCCGCAGTCGTCGAGCAGGCCGGCCTCGCGGTCGCCGGGCATGCCGTCGCAGGGGTAGGTCTCGCCGTGGAACTCGGGGTTGCGCACCAGCACATGACGGCGGTCGCGGATGAACTCGGCCATCATGTAGGGGCCCGACCCCACCGGCCACTGGTTGAGCGACAGGCCCATCTCGCTCATGCCCGGCTGGGCGTAGAAGGCATCGGCCTCCCAGGGCATCGGCGCGGTGAAGGGCAAGGCCAGCCAGTAGTTCCACTGCGGGTATTTCCCCTTCAGCCGAATGCGCAGCAGGTGCTTGCCCGGCGCGGTGGCGCCGGCCAGCGGCCAGCGGCGGAAGTCGAGGAAGGGCTTGTCGCGCAGATCCTCGGGCAGGCCGGCCAGCAGCTTGGCATCCTCGCGCTTGATCAGGTCGGCATAGGCCTTCAGCCCGATCACGTACTCGGAGAACACCGCGAACACCGGCGTCTCGATGCGCGTGGTGGCGTGGCGCTTGAGCGCGTAGACGAAGTCCTCGGCCACCACCTCGCGCGTGCCCAGGTGCGCGAACTCGAACGGGCTGCGCTTCTGGCCCAGTTGCGCGGCGCCGAGCGGTTGCTCGCTGTGGTAGCGGTGGCGGCCCTGTTCATCGACCGCAAAGGCGGGGTGCGGCTGGTAGCGCATGCCGGGGCGGATGGGGATGTCGTACACGCTCTCGGCGATGGCCTCGGCCGGTGCATCGTCGGCCAGCGGCTGGCCGTTGCGGTCGAGGTAGCGCGGCTTGACCACCTGCGCGGCCGCCTTCGGGATCAGCTCGTAGGGGCGCTTCAGGTAGTGGTAGCCATAGGGCGGCTCGTACACCTGCATGGTGTAGGCCGACTCGGGGTTGGAATACGACGCGGTCGGGTCCAGGTACCGCGGCGAGCGCTCGTCGAACGAGTAGAACAGCGTGTTCTCGCGCTCGGCGCCCAGCGGGTAGGGGTTGTTGTTGCAGCCGGTCAGCAACATCCCCAACATGCCCAACAGCGCCAGCAGCGTGCACCACGCCGCCGGCCAGCGGCGCGGGCCGCGGCGATGCAGTGAAGGGGCAAGGGTGACGCCGCGCATGCGGACAGCTCCGGGGGCATTGCAGGTCAATCGGCCCGGGCGGGCCCGGAAAGGAACAGAGGCTACCAGCCGATCAGCACATCACGCCCCTGCACCACCAATTGCACCTGCGCGCCCACCGGCAGCGTCACCTTGGTGGGCACATGGCCGAAGGGCAGGCCGGTGAGGATGGGCGTGCTGCACACGCTGCGCAGATGCGCCACCATCGCCTTGAAGCTGTAGCCGCGGTCGAGCGGGCTCTTGCGCCAGCCGCTGAAATCACCCAGCAGCACCGCCTTCTGGCGCGCCAGCACCCCCGCCTGGTGCAGTTGCAGCAGCGTGCGCTCGACGCGGTAGGGATGCTCGTTGACGTCTTCCAGGAACAGAATGCCGCCCTTCACCTTGGGCCAGTGCGGCGTGCCCAGCAGCGACTGCAGCATGGACAGGTTACCGCCCCAGAGCAGGCCCTTCGCCTCCAGCCCATCGAAGCCCGGCTCGGTGCGAAAGCCCACCGCCTCCAGTTCGCCCGACATGGCCTCGGCAAAGCAGTCGCGGGTGATCTCGTCGACACCGCCCGCGTCGTCGGCACGGCCGAAGTCGTCGCAGGCCATCGGCCCTTGCCAAGTGATCGCAGCGGGGCCGACGCCGGTGTGCGCCAGCAGGCCCAACTGCAGCGCGGTGAAGTCACTGTGGCCCACCCAGCGCGTGCCGCGCTCAACCGCACGCGCCAGCAGCGGCCAGTCGATGCGGTCGAGCAGGCGCGTGAGGCCGTAGCCACCGCGGCAGGCCAGCGCCACCGACGGCGCGGCCTGGGCCACGCGGTGGATCGCGGCGAGCCGCGCCTCGTCGTCGCCGGCAAAGCGCTGGTGGCGGCCACGCACGCCGGCGTCCAGCGTTATCTCGAAGCCCATCGCGCCCAGCCGCTTGGCGGCCAGCTTCAGCGCGGCAGTGCGCAACTCCACGCCCGAAGGGGCGAACACATGCAGGTCGGTCATCAAGGCTCCGGCGGGGAATCGGCGTGAGGCAGTTCGGTGGTCTCGCCGGTGGGGATGGGCGGGTGCTCGGCAGTATCCAGCCCGGCGAGCCCGGCCGGCGCCACCAGCGCACGCAGCGTGTCGCGCTCGGCCCGCTGCTGCGCCCGGCGCTCGGCGAAGAAGCGGCGCAGCAGCGCCGAGGCCGGCTCGGCCAGCACGCCGCCCAGCAGCGCGGTGTGGTGGTTCAGGCGCGCCTCGGCGAACAGGTTGGTCACCGAGCCGGCCGCGCCGGTCTTGGGATCGGACGCGGCGAACACCACACGCTTGAATCGCGCGTGCATCAGCGCCATCGCGCACATCGCGCAGGGCTCCAGCGTGACGTACAGCTCGCAATCGGGCAGGCGGTAGTTCTGCAGCAGCTGAGCCGCGTGGCGCAGCGCCACGATCTCGGCATGCGCCGTGGGGTCGTGCGTGGTGATCGGGCGGTTGTAGCCGGTGGCGATCACCTGCGGCCCGCTGGCGGTGGGGCGCACGATGACCGCACCCACCGGCACCTCGCCAGCCAGCTGGGCGTTCAGCGCCTGATCAAGCGCCAGGCGCATGCCTTGTTCGTCGGCGGAGGTGGGCAGGTCGGGCATGCGCGCGGTGAAGGTTCAGGCCCTGCCACACCGGCAGGGCCACAACGACCGGAAGTTTCGGAAGCGGCGGTCCACAAAGGTCAACGGGCTAGCCCCTTGCGGAACTAACCCGTTGATTTCATTGGTGCGGCTGGCAGGAATCGAACCCACGACCCCTTGGTTCGTAGCCAAGTACTCTATCCAGCTGAGCTACAGCCGCGAAGCCTCGCAGTATACACCGCATTTTCCGGTTTTGGCCATGTGCTGAAAATCGAACGGCATCACCCTGCGCCGGCCACCGTCAATCGAGCGCTGCGGCCTGGCGCAGGCCTTCCAGCGCACGGGCGTCGTCGCCCTCTTCGCTGGCCAGGCGCGACAGCGCGCGCCAGGCTTGCCGACGCGCACGCGCAACCAGCTGCCGGTCAGACGCGGCCATCTCCAGTGGCCGGCGGGCCATGCCCCACAGCTGCTGCTCGACCAGCACCGCGCCCACGGCCGCCTGCACGGCCGCCTCGGTGGGATAGGCGCGCTGCGCGGCTTCGATGCGCGGCAGCCAATCGCTGCCCAGCCCCGCGGCCACGTCGACCAGCGCCAGCGCCACCTCGGCACGGCCATCAGCGCCCAGCGTCTCCAGCCGATCCCACAGCGGGCGCAGCCAGGCACGGCCTTCGTCGGGCACGGCCAGCTGCGCGGCGCGGCGCGCGGCGCGGGCCGCCACGAAGGGATCACGGTGATCGGCCGCGTCGAACTGCTGCCAGGCCCGGCGCAGCTGGTCGGCATCGTGCGCCGAATCCAGCGCCTCGGTGGCCAGCGATCGCAGCAGGCCCTGGGCGGCGGTGCTGGAGAAAGCCTGGTGATTGGCCAGCAGGCGCGCGGTGTGCAGCGCATCGATGGGCCGGCGATCCAGCCGCGCGGCCTGCAGCTTCAGCCGCAGGGCCTGGGTGCGACGGGCGACACCCGGCTGCAGCTCGGCCAGCAGGCCTTCGGCGCGTGGGCCGTCGCGGTCGTCCAGCGCCCATTCGGCAGCCAGCAGGCGCGCGCCGTCGTCCACCGCGGATGACGCGGCGCCACGTGCCGGGCGCAGCGCGCGGCGCAGCAACTCGTCGCGGCGGCCGCGGTCCTGCAGCCGGTGCAGGCTGCCGGCGGCCAGCAGCAGCGCCAGCGTGCGGAACTCATGGTCCTGGTCTGGCGCGGGTGCGTCGTCGCGGATCGTCAGCGCCCGCTGCGCGGCCTTGTGCGCGCGGCTGTAACGGCCGCTGAAGTACTCGGCCAGGGCTTCGCGCAGGGCGGCCTGCGCGGCGCGCTCCAGCCGCAGCAAGCGCCATTCGCGGGCGCGCTCGGGCAGGCCGATCAGCGCGTTGACCGCCTGCACCGCTGTCACCACCGCAAAGCCGGTGGCCAGCGCGGCCACGATGAAGAAGTTCAGCGACAGGTCGAGCCGCCAGCCCTCCCAGTAGAACGAAGCCATGCCGGCGTTGTCGCCCAGCGTGAGCGCGGCCACCACCGCCACCGCGAACAGCAGCACCAGCCAGACGACGTTGCGCATGCCGAATCCCGTGCGGCCTAACGGCCTGCCTGCGCGGCCGCCAATGCGGCCAGCGTCTCGTCGGGCCGCGGCAGGCTGATCTGGCGTGCCTGGCCGGCCACCTGGCGCACCAGATCGGCGGTGACCACCACCCGCCGCGCGCTGCGGTCGAAGTAACGATCCAGCGACGATTGCGCATCGCGCAGATCGGATTGCGCGGTGTCGAACTGCCGCGACAGCAGCGCCAGCCGGGCGTTGAGCAGCCGCAGCTTGAGGTTCTCCCGCAGGAACCAGGCCTGCTCGGGCGCCACCAGCATGGCCTCGGGGTTGTCGATGCGGGTGACGCGCACCAGGCTCTTGACTTCGCCCCACACGCGGTCGCCGATCCAGGCGCCTTGCGTCTGCAGCCAGGCCAGCCAACCGCTGACCGACAGGCCGGGCGCCGATGCGGCCGACGCCGGCACCGAGGCCGCGCGGGCACCCGGGCGCACCGCTGCCACTGGCTTGCGCTCGGGCTGCGCCAGCAGCGGCAGTTCATCGACGCTGCGCACTGCCTCGTCGAGCTTGATGGTGAGGCTGGCGATGTCGGAGACGGCCACCGCGCGCACCCGGTCCAGGTCGCGTGACAGCGCCCGGCGCACCCGCTCGATGCGCGGCTGGTTCATGCGGGCCAGCCGCTCTTCGGACTGGCGCAGCGCCGCGGCCAGCGGCTCGGCGCTGCCGGTGATGGCGCTCTGCTGCACGGCCACGCGGATCGCGGCATCCACGTCGGCCAGCACGTTCTCGTCGCGCGAGCGCGACAGCTGCTGGATCAGCTCTTCGAGCTGGCTGCGCTGCAGGGCGGTTTCGGCCACGCGGCCGTCGAGCAGGGTGAGCTTGGTTTCGGCCGCGCGGGCCACCTCCTGCGCCTGCTGGGCCATCGCGCGGGCCTCGATGGCCTGGCCCTGGCTGTCTTGCTGGCGGCGCACCAGCTCCTGCTCCAGCGACTTGATGCGCTGCTGGCCCAGCAGCGCCAGCGTGATCGCGGCCACGCTGAACGCACCTGTCACGGCACCAGCGATCAGCCAGCTGCTGGGCAGGGTGATCGCCGCGGGGGTGTTGCTGGCAGGCGCGGCAGGAGCGGCAGCCGCGGCGGAAGCGGTGGGCGCAGCGGGTTCGACGGCGGGAACGGCGTTGTCGGTCACAGTGAAGCTCATTGTATCGAGGGGGCCTGCGTTGACCGGCGGCTGGCGCCCGGGTGGTTCAGGGCGCCAACCCGGCGTGCAGGGCCTCGGCAACGGCCTGCGGCGAGGGTGCCACCCGGTCCACCTTGAGGATGCCCAGCCGCTGTGCCGCCTCGGCAATGCGCGGGTGGGTGGCCAGTGCGCGTGCCAGCGACCAATCAGCCAGAGGCGCCAGCGCCGGCAGGTGGCCCACCGCCTCGCTGCTGGAAAACAGCCAGCAGCAGGCTTCCGGATGGGCCAACGCCTGCTGCAGCGCGGCGCGGCCCACCACATCGGGCACCGGCACGGTGCGGCGATAGGCCTCGACATAGCGCACCGTGGCACCGTGCTGGCGCAGCGTGTCGGCCAGCCAGTCGCGGCCGCCCTCGCCGCGCACGATCAGCACGCTGCGGCCCGCCCAGTCGATCTGCGGCTGCAGCAGCGCCCACAACGCCTCTGAGTCGAACTGGCCGCCGGCCTCGGGCGGTGTGCGCACGGCCGCCTCGGGCACGCCAGCCTGCAGCAAGGCCACGCGGGTGCCGGGCCCGACGCCACCCGCCAGCAGGCCAGCGGGCCAGGCCGCATCAGCCGGCCGCAGCGCAAAGAAACGCGCCACCGCATTGGGGCTGACGAACATCACCAGCGCCAGCGACGCGCCGGCCAGGCCGCGTTGCAGGATCGACCGCCACGCCGCGTGCACGGGCGCCTCGTCGGCCGGCGCAGCGATGCCCATCAGCGGCAAGGCCACGGCCGGCACCCCCAGCGCCTGCAGGCGGGCCACCCATTCGTCGGCCTGCGGCTGCGGCCGGGTGACCAGCACCAGCGGCAGAGCGGAGCGGTTGGGCGCCTTGGATTCAGACATCACAGACATCGTTGAAGCGCGCTGGCGACGTGGCGCCGCCAGGCCTGCTCAGCCCGGCGCGGCGGCCAGGTAAGCGTCGGCGCCCAGCGCGCGCAACTGCGCGGCGGCCAGTTCGCCCAGCGCATTGGCCGCGGCGGTGGCGGCCGCGTCGCTGGCCATCGGCACCCGGGCCTGGGCCTGGGTGCGCAGCAGCGGGCGGGCGGTGTCTTCTGCATGGCCCAGCGCGGCGCTCATCACCAACTGATCGCCCTGCCACACCGCATGCGCGGCCAGCGGCATGCTGCAGCTGCCGCCCAGCGAGCGCGACACCGCGCGCTCGGCATGCACAGCCAGCCAGGTGGGCGCATGCACCAGTTGACCAAGCTGCGCACGCAGCGCGGTGGCGTCGCTGCGCACCTCGATGCCCAACGCGCCCTGGCCGGCGGCCGGGATCATCGCCACCTCGTCAAAACGCGCGCGGATGCGCTCGGCCAGACCCAACCGCATGAGGCCGGCCGCCGCCAGCACGATGGCGTCGTAACCACCTTCATCGAGCTTGCGCAGCCGGGTGTCGAGGTTGCCGCGCAGCGGCGCTATGTGCAGGTCGGGCCGCAGGTTCATCAGCTGCACCACGCGGCGCAGGCTGCTGGTGCCGACCACCGCGCCTTGCGGCAGCTCGGCCACCGAGGCATAACGGCCAGAGACGAAAGCGTCGCGCGGGTCTTCGCGCTCCAGCACGGCGGCCAGCACGAAACCCTCGGGCAACTCCATCGGCACGTCTTTCAGCGAATGCACCGCCAGATGGGCGCGGCCTTCTTCCAGCGCCACTTCCAGCTCCTTGACGAACAGGCCCTTGCCGCCCACCTTGCTGAGCGCGCGGTCGAGGATCTGGTCGCCGCGGGTGGTCATGCCCAGCAGGCCGACCGACAGGCCGAAGCGCGCATGAAGGAGATCGCGCACGTACTCGGCCTGCCACAGCGCGAGGCGGCTCTCGCGGGTGGCGATCAGGGTGGTGGGCGCGCTGGCCTGGGCGGTGGATGACGTCATGGTGGCCCGATTATCGCTAGGACACTGGGCCCACCGCCCCCGCCCTCGCCGGCGCGCACGCGGGCTGCTACGATGCCGACCATCATCGCCAATTGGTAATTTGGTTACACGACGGGAGCGATTCGATGTCATCCACCCCCACCGCCAGACGCCGCACCGCGCGTGCCGCCGGCCCGACAAGATCACCTGCGCAGATGGTTGACGCCGGCGACGCCGCGGCCAAGAACAAACCGTTGATGGAAGACATCCGGTTACTGGGCCGGCTGCTGGGCGACGTGATCCGCGAGCAAGAGGGCAAGGAGGCCTTCGAGCTGATCGAGCGGGTGCGGCAGCTGAGCGTGGGCTACCGGCTGAAAAAAGACGCCTCGGCCGGCCGGGTGCTCGACCGGCTGCTGAAGAACCTGTCGGCCGACCAGACGGTGAGCGTGATCCGCGCCTTCAGCTACTTCTCGCACCTGGCCAACATCGCCGAAGACCGCCACCATGTGCGCCGCCGGCTGCACCACTCCGCCCAAGGCCACCAGCAGGAAGGCTCGCTGGCGCTGAGCTTCGAGCGGCTGCACCAGGCTGACGTGCGCTCGGCCGACGTGGCGCACATGCTGACGCAGGCCTACATCTCGCCGGTGCTCACCGCCCACCCCACCGAGGTGCAGCGCAAGAGCATCCTCGACGCCGAGCGCGCGATCGCCGAGCTGATCGGCGTGCGCGACGAACTGCATGTCGAGCGCGAGCGCCGCGACAACGAGGCGCTGATGCGCGCACGCATCACCCAGCTGTGGCAGACGCGCATGCTGCGCTACACCAAGCTGACGGTGGCCGACGAGATCGAGAACGCGCTGTCGTACTACCAGAGCACCTTCCTGCGCCAGATCCCCAAGCTGTATGGCGAGATCGAAGAGCACCTGGCCGGCTTTGCCGTGCCCAGCTTTCTGCGCATGGGCCAGTGGATCGGCGGCGACCGCGACGGCAACCCCAACGTCAGCGCCGACACGCTGCGCATGGCGCTGGCCCGGCAGAGCGAGGTGGCGCTGCGTTTCTACCTGACGGAGGTGCACGAGCTGGGCGCCGAGCTGTCGATCAGCCAGATGCTGGCCGGCGTGACACCGGCGATGCAGGCGCTGGCCGATGCCTCGCCCGACCGCAACCCGCACCGCGAGGACGAGCCCTACCGCCGCGCGCTGATCGGCGTCTACGCCCGGCTGGCCGCCACGCTGCAGGCGCTGACCGGCACCGAGGCGCTGCGCCACGCGGTGACGCCGCAAGACCCGTACACCAACCCGGCGCAGTTCCTGGCGGACCTGGCGGTGATCGAGGCCAGCCTGCAGTCGCACCACGCCCAGGCGCTGGTGGCGCCGCGGCTGGCGCCGTTGAAGCGCGCGGTGCAGGTGTTCGGCTTCCACCTGGCCACCGTCGACCTGCGCCAGAGCAGCGACAAGCACGAGGCCGTGGTGGCCGAGCTGCTGAAGACCGCGCGCCTGCACGGCGACTACGCGTCGCTGGACGAAGCCGCCAAGCGGGCGCTGCTGCTGGGCCTGCTCGACGATGCCCGGGCGCTGCGGGTGCACGGCGCGGCCTACAGCGAGCTGGCGCAAAGTGAGCTGGCGATCTTCGAGACCGCGCGGCTGATGCTGGCGCGCTACGGCCGCGAGGCGCTGCGCCACTACATCATCAGCCACACCGAGAGCGTGAGCGACCTGCTGGAGGTGCTGCTGCTGATGAAGGAGTGTGGCCTGGTCACTGGCACGTTGGACGATGGCGCCGTGAGTGCGCTGATCGTCGTGCCGCTGTTCGAGACCATCGACGACCTGCGCCAGGCCGAGCCCATCATGCGCACGTTCTACGCCCTGCCCGGCATCACCGAGCTGGTGATCCGCAGCGGCGGCGAGCAGGACATCATGCTGGGCTACAGCGACAGCAACAAGGACGGTGGCTTCTTCACCAGCAACTGGGAGCTGTACCGCGCCGAGCTGGCGCTGGTGGGCCTGTTCGGTCCGTTGCGGCGGGATGCCGAGGGTGGGCGGGGCATCACGCTGCGGCTGTTCCACGGCCGTGGCGGCACGGTGGGGCGTGGCGGCGGCCCCAGCTACCAGGCCATCCTGGCGCAGCCGCCAGGCACGGTGAACGGCCAGATCCGGCTGACCGAGCAGGGCGAGGTGATCGGCAGCAAGTACGCCAACCCCGAGATCGGCCGGCGCAACCTCGAGACCCTGGTGGCCGCCACGCTGGAGGCCACGCTGCTGCACAGCCAGACCGGCGGCAAGTCGGGTGCGCCCAAGGCCTTTCTCGATGCGGCCGCGGCCATCAGCGCGGCCAGCTACGCCGCCTACCGTCGGCTGGTCTACGAGACACCCGGCTTCACCGATTACTTCTTCTCGGCCACGCCGATCCGCGAGATCGCCGAGCTGAACATCGGCTCGCGCCCGGCCAGCCGCAAGGCCACGCGCGCGATCGAAGACCTGCGCGCCATCCCCTGGGGCTTCAGCTGGGGCCAGTGCCGGGTGGCGCTGCCGGGCTGGTGCGGCTTCGGCTCGGCGATCGAGACCTTTCTGGGCAGCGGGGCCTCATCCGACGGACGCGACGAGCGCCTGAAGCTGCTGCAGAAGATGCACAAGCAGTGGCCCTTCTTCCGCACCCTGTTGTCCAACCTGGACATGGTGCTGGCCAAGAGCGATTTGCGCATCGCCGCGCGTTATGTGGAACTGGTCGAGGACAAGCGGCTGGGCAAGCGCATCTTCGGCGCGATCAAGGCCGAGTGGCAGCGCACCCACGATACGCTGTCGCTGATCACCGGCGAACCCGGGCGGCTGCAGAGCAACCCGGCGCTGGCGCGCTCGATCGAGCACCGTTTTCCGTACCTCGACCCGCTGAACCACCTGCAGGTGGAACTGATGCGGCGCTACCGCAACCGCAAGGAAGGCGACCCGGCCAACGAGCGGCTGCAGCGCGGCATCCACATCTCGATCAACGGCGTGGCGGCAGGCCTTCGAAATACGGGATGACGCCGCGCGCTGCTCAGCTGTTGGGCAGCCCGGCGCGCGCTTCGCCAGCGCTCTCGAAGATGTGCGGCGCCACGCCGCGCGCGGCCAGCGCCGGGCCCAGCTTGGCGCGCAGGAAGCCCGAAGTGGTGTAGCGCGTCACGGCCAGGTAGTGGCGGTCGACCAGCACACGCACCATCGCCGCCCAGTCGTCGGCCACGTCGGGATCGAGCGAGAAGTGGTCGTAGTTGACGACGGCATAGACCTTCTGCCCCAGCGGCGCCAGTTGCCGCTCGATGGCGCCACGCACCGCCTCCACGTCGAAGCGGTTCTTGATGGACAGGTGCTCGAAGTTGATGAACATCGTGTTCTGCGCGGCGTCGAAGTGAAAGCGATCGGCCAGCGGCAGCAGCAGCAAGCGCGCGCGCAGGCCCATGGCCTCGTCGCGGAAGATCGCCGCGTCCATCAACGGCAGCGGCGCCGCTATCACCGGCGCAAAGGCCATCGCGTCGAGGATGTCGCGCTGCAGATCGACGCCCGGCGCCACCTCCAGCAGCGCCAGGCCACGCGCGTGCAGGCCGAAAACGCAGCGTTCGGTGACGTACAACACCCGTTGGCCACGGCGCAGCGCCTCGCGGCCCGAGAAGGTGCGGTGTTCCACCTCAGGCACGAACTTGCGGTGGCCCTTGCCGCCCGCCTTGTCGTCGGCGGCGAAGCTGCCGACGAAAACCACCGTGCGTGCGTTCTGGCTGATGTTGATGAAGCCGCCCGCCCCCGCCAGCCGCTTGCCGAACTTGCTGACGTTGACATTGCCCTCGGCATCGGCCTGCGCCAGCCCGAGGAAGGCGATGTCCAGCCCGCCGCCGTCGTAGAAGTCGAACTGGTAGGGCTGGTCGATGATGGCCTGGGTGTTGACCGCGGCGCCGAAGTTCAGCCCGCCCGCCGGGATGCCGCCGATCACACCCGGCTCGGCGGTCAGCGTGATCAGGTCGATCACCCGCTCTTCGGCCGCCACCGCGGCCACGCCCTCGGGCATGCCGATGCCCAGGTTCACCACCTGGTTGGGGCGCAGCTCCAGCGCGGCGCGGCGCGCAATCACCTTGCGCGGGCCCGGTGCCATCGGCAGCACCTCGCTCGCGGGCACACGCACCTCGCCGGCGAAGGCGGCGCTGTAGGGCTCGGCAAAGGTCTGCGGGTGGTACTCGGGCTTCTCGGCCACCACCACGCAATCCACCAGCACGCCGGGGATCTTGACCTGCCGCGGGTTCAGCGAATGCGCCTCGGCCAGCCGCTCAACCTGCACGATGACGATGCCGCCCGAGTTGCGTGCCGCCATCGCGATGGCCAGCGCCTCCAGCGTCAGCGCCTCGCGCTCCATCGTGATGTTGCCGTCGGTGTCGGCGGTGGTGCCGCGGATGAAGGCCACGTCGATCGGGAAGGCCTTGTAGAACAGGTAGTCCTCGCCATCGATGGGCATCAGCCGCACCCGCTCGGTGGTGCTGCGATGATTGACGGCGCCACCGCCGTGGCGCGGGTCGACGAAGGTGCCCAGCCCCACCTTGCTGAGGTGGCCGGGCTTGCCCGCGGCGATGTCGCGGAAGAGGTGCGAGATCACGCCCTGCGGCAGGTTCCAGGCCTCGATCTCATTGGCCACCGCCAGCTTCTGCAGCGCCGGCACCAGGCCCCAGTGGCCGCCGATCACCCGGCCCACCAGCCCGGCATGGCCGAGGTGGTTGAGGCCGCGGTGCGCACCGTCGCCCTGGCCGGCGGCATACACCAGGCCCAGGTGGCGCGGCGCGCCGCTGGCCAGGAAACGCGCTTCCAGCGCCACCGCCAGGTTCTCGGCAAAGCCGATGCCGACAAAACCGCCGGTGGCCAGCATGTCGCCATCGGCCAGCAGCGCCACCGCCTCGGCGGCGCTGACCACCTTGCCCTTGCCGGCGCTGCGCAGCGCCAGCATGCGTTCATGGGCGTGGGACGGGACGGTCATGCTTCACCTCCAGCCGCCTGAAGCAGCGGCACAGCCCCGTTTTTACCCCGCTCTCGACGGGCGACGGGCCTGTCGGCGCAAGCTCAGAAGCGGTGAATGAACCTGGCGTGACCGAGCAGACCGGCCAGGCGGCCCCAATCTAGGCGCAAAGCGCAGCCATAGCTCGGGCTATGGCGAGCATTTGCAACGACGAGTGGGGTCGCTTGGCCGGGATGAGCGGGCATGTCGGGTTCGTTCACAGCTTCTCAGAGCTGGCGTGCGTCGAAGGTGTTGCAGTCGGCCATGCGGCCACCACTCAGCCCGCGCTTGAACCACGACACCCGCTGCGCGCTGCTGCCGTGGGTGAAGCTCTCGGGCCGGATCGCACCCGATGACTGGCGTTGCAGCTTGTCGTCGCCGATCTGTGCGGCGGCGTTCAGTGCCTCGTCGACATCGCCCTGCTCCAGCACCTGCCGCGAGCGCTGCGCATGGTGCGCCCACACACCGGCCAGGCAATCGGCCTGCAGTTCGAGCCGCACCGACAGTGCGTTCATGCGCACCTCGGGGATGCGACCGCGCTGGGCGTCCAGCTTCTCGGTGATGCCCAGCAGGTTCTGCACATGGTGCCCCACCTCGTGGGCGATGACATAGGCCTGCGCAAAATCGCCGGGCGCACCCAGCTTGTCGCGCAGCGTCTGGTAGAAGGCAAGGTCGATGTAGACCTTCTGGTCACCCGGGCAGTAGAACGGCCCCATCGCCGACTGGCCGGTGCCGCAGGCGGTGGGCGTGGCACCGCGAAACAGCACCAGCTTGGGCTGCTGGTAGGCGCCACCCTGGGCCTTGAACAACTCGCCCCACACGTCTTCAGTGTCGGCCAGCACGGTGGAGACAAACATCGCCATCGGGTCGCGCACCGATGCCCGGTCCGCCGGCGCCTGCTGCACCTGCGGCGCGGGCTCGGACAGGCCACCGCCGCCCAGCAGGCCCAGCACCGTGAGCGGGTTGATGCCGAAGATCCAGCCCGCCAACAGCGCAATGGCGACGGTGCCCAGGCCGATGCCACGGCCACCCACCCGGCGGCCACCGCCGCCACCCAGCCCGCCCAGGCCTGCGCCGCCGCTCTCGCGTCGGTCTTCCACGTTGTCGCTCTGGCGCTGGCCTTCCCACTTCATCGTTGTCTCCGGCGGGCGCCTGGCAGGCGCCTCAGGTCTTGGGCAGCGTCACACCACGCTGGCCCTGGTATTTGCCGCCGCGGTCCTTGTAGCTGGTCTCGCAGACCTCGTCGCTCTCGAAGAACAGCACCTGCGCGCAGCCCTCGCCGGCGTAGATCTTGGCCGGCAGCGGCGTGGTGTTGCTGAACTCCAGCGTCACGAAGCCTTCCCATTCGGGCTCGAACGGCGTCACGTTGACGATGATGCCGCAGCGCGCGTAGGTGCTCTTGCCCAGGCAGATGGTCAGCACGTTGCGCGGGATGCGGAAGTACTCGACCGTGCGCGCCAGCGCAAAGCTGTTGGGCGGGATGATGCAGACGTCGCTCTCGATGTCGACGAAGCTCTTCTCGTCGAAGTTCTTCGGGTCGACCACGGTGCTGTAGACGTTGGTGAAGACCTTGAACTCACGCGCGCAGCGCACGTCGTAGCCGTAGCTGCTGGTGCCGTAGCTGACGATCTTGTGGCCATCGGCCGACTGGCGCACCTGGCCCGGCTCGAAGGGCTCGATCATGCCGGTCTGCTCGGCCATGCGGCGGATCCATCGGTCGCTCTTGATGCTCATCGGGATTTGTCCTCGGTCGGTGCGGCATTCTAGAAGCTGGGTCGCCCCCGGCCGGATCAACGCCCGAGGCGCATGGTCCCTGCGTGGCAGCTAGATCAGCCTGACCACCAGCGCCAGCAGCAACGCACTGGCCAGGTTGTGCAGCAGCACCGCCCACAGCGGCAGGCCGATGCTGCCGACCACCAGGCCCAGCACCGCCTGCAAGGCCAGCAGCAACAGCAGCGCCCAGCCCTCGGGTCGACGTCCCGCGCGCAGCGCCCGCCAGCCGAGCGCCGCCACCGCCAGCGTGACGACGATGGCAGCAAGGCGATGAAGCCCCTGCACCAAGGCGCCGTCGACGGGCGGCAGACCGGCAGCGAACCACGGGTTCAGCGCCTGCCAGGGCCAGCCCGCGGCGCGGGCCAACTCGGCGCAGGCCCGCAGGTCGTTGCAGACCAGCCCGGCCTGCGATGCGCTGACCAGCGCGCCGCCCGCGCTCTGCGCCACCAGCAGCACCGCGACACCGGCCGCCGCCGCCCCCAAACCCGGCGCCGCCGGCGGCCCCACCAGCCTGGCGGCGACGGCCAGCATCATGAAGCCACCCAGCAGGTTGCCCAGCGCCACCGCCGGCAGGCGCGACCCGGCGGTGAACACGCCCAGCACCGCCAGGCCCAGCGCCAGAACCAGCAGCAGCGCCGCCAGCACCGCCTCGCGCCGCCCACGGGGGCCCGCCCGCAGGCCGATGACCAGCATCGTGATGGCCAGCAGCAAGGTGCCGGTGGCCACCACCCGGTGCAGCAGGCGCGCGACGCTGACCGCCAGGCTGCTGGCGCCCCCGGACATACCCGAATACTGGGCATGACAGGTCGGCCAGGGCTGGCAGCCGAGGCCCGTCGCCACGTGTCGCATGAAGGCGCTCAGCCCCACCACCAGCACGAGTGACAGCAGGCTGATCCAGGCCAGGCGGTGCAGGTGTTTCATCGTCAAAACCTCGGGGCTGGATGGGGTGCGCCGATGCTATGGCCGCGGCCTTCTTGTGCACTGCAAGAACCCGCAATCATTGAAGTAGATCAAGTACATCTTTGGGGTGCGCTCAACAGAATGGCCGCCGGGTGGTCCTTGTCGGGCCGCTGTCGACAAAGCCAGAAAAGGAGACTCCATGAGCCCGCTACCCAACGACGACGACACGGCCCCCGTGCCCTGGATGCAGCAGTTGCTGGACAACCCGTTCCTGCTGCTGTTCATCGGGGTGATGGTGCCCATGCTGGTCTACACGCTGTGGGGGGTGGTCGACATCCTCACGCTGCCCGTGGCCAAGTAGGAGATCGCCATGAGCGCCATCCTCCCGCCCGCCGAGCGACTTTGGTACCGGCACCCGATCGACCGCGTCGAAGGCACCTGGATCGCGATTGCGCTGATCTGGTGCCTGGTGATGTTCGCCATGATGGTCGGCTGGCATGTCTGGGGCAAACAGAACCTGTCGACCGAGACCTACCGCACCACGCCGGAGAAGTTCACCGCCAAGGCCCAGGCGGTGGTCGACAAGTACACCGTGCGCACCGAGACGGCCGACAACACGCCGGTGGTCGCGCCACCGCCCGGCAGCGACGTCTACATGATCGCGCGGCTGTGGAGCTTCTGGCCCATCATCGAACTGGAGAAGGGCAAGACCTACAAGCTGCACCTCACGTCGCTGGACTACAACCACGGCTTCTCGCTGCAGCCCGCCAACATCAACATCCAGATCGTGCCGGGCTTCGAGCACGTGATCACCGTGACGCCCAACCAGGCAGGCACCTACTCGGTGGTGTGCAACGAATTCTGCGGCATCAACCATCACACGATGGTCGGTCGCCTGTACGTCAAGTAGGCCGGAGGCACCCATGGCAAACACAAGCTACCGCACCTGCCCGCGTTCAGGGCTGCAGTTCGAGGCGCATGCCGAGAAGCTGATGATCGCCAACGCCGTCACGGCGGTGGTGTTCCTGCTGATCGGCGGCATCCTGGCCATCGGCATCGCGCTGACGCGCTGGCCGGCCATCCACTGGCTGCAGGCCGACACCTTCTACATGGTGCTCACGGCCCACGGCATCGACATGTTGATCTTCTGGATCATCTTCTTCGAGATCGCGATCCTCTATTTCTGTTCCTCCACGCTGCTGCGATGTCGCATCGCCACGCCCAACATCGCCTGGGCCGCGTTTGCGCTGATGCTGATCGGCGCGGTGATGAACAACCTGGCCGTGTTCGACGGCGGCTCCAGCGTGATGATGACCTCGTACGTGCCAATGATGGCCGCACCGTCGTTCTACGCCGGGCTGATCCTGTTCGCCGTCGGCGCGCTGATCGCCTGCTTTGTCTTCTTCGGCACGCTGGTGATCGCCAAGCGCGACAAGACTTACCAGGGCTCGGTGCCGCTGGTCACCTTCGGCGCCATCACGGCGGCGATCATCGCGGTGTTCACCATCGCCTCGGGCGCGATCATCCTGATCCCCACCTACCTGATGGCCATCGGCTGGGTCAAGGAGGTCGACCCGCTGATCTACCGCACGATCTGGTGGGCCTTCGGCCACTCGTCGCAGCAGATCAACGTGGCGGCGCACATCTCGGTGTGGTACCTGGTGGCGGCGGTGGCCTTCGGTGCCAAGCCGATGAGCGAGCGTGTCAGCCGCTCGGCCTTCCTGCTCTACATCCTGTTCCTGCAACTGGCCAGCGCGCACCACCTGCTGGCCGACCCGGGGCTGTCCACCGGCTGGAAGGTCGTCAACACCAGCTACTTCATGTACTTCGCGGTGCTGGCCTCGATGATCCACGGCCTGACCATCCCCGGCGCGATGGAAGTGGCGCAGCGCCAGAAGGGCTTCACCAAGGGCTTGTTCGAGTGGCTGCGCAAGGCACCGTGGAGCAACCCGACCTTCTCCGGGGTGTTCATCTCGATCATCGGCTTCGGCTTCCTGGGTGGCATCTCGGGCGTGATGATGGGCACCGAGCAGCTCAACATGATCATCCACAACACCATCTACGTGCCGGGGCACTTCCATGCCACGGTGGTGGTGGGCACCACGCTGACCTTCATGGCGCTGACCTACTACCTGATCCCGGTGCTGTTCCGCCGCGAGATGATCCTGCCCAAGCTGGCGCAGTGGCAGCCCTACCTGTTCGGCTTCTCGATGTACTTCTTCTGCCTGGTGATGATGGGGGCGGGCACGCTGGGGGTCTCGCGGCGGCACTGGGACATGGCCTTCCAGGGCCACGCACTGGCCTATGAATGGCCCGGCGCGGCCTACCTGATGATGGGCCTGGTGGGCATCGCGGGCATCGCGGCGATCGTCAGCGGTGGCTTCTACATCCTGATCACCGTCGGCTCGCTGCTGTTCGGCAAGCGGCTGGACACCGGCAACGTCAGCCCGAAGTTCACGCCGATCCCGCGCACCGCACCCACGGTGGCGGTGCAGACCACCGGCTCGATGGGCTTTGCCGCACCCGGCACCTTCTCGCTGGCGATGGTGTTCCTGCTGGCCTTCATCCTCTACTACTTCATCAACTGGAAGTACCTGTCCACGCTGTGGGGCCTGAGTTGATGCACGGGGAGAACCGCGATGAACACAACCGTCGTCACGGCGCCGCGCGCCGCCCCCGGGATCGCCCGCACGGTGATCGGCATCTTCAAGCTGCGCATCGGCGTGCTGATCATGATCAGCGCGCTGGCCGGGCTGGCCATCACGCCCGGTCGTGGCTTGAGCCTCTGGCAGGTGCTGGTGCTGGCCTTGTCGGTGCTGGTGGCCTCGGCGGCCGCGGGCGCGTTCAATCAGTTCGTCGAAGCCGACAGTGACCGGCAGATGGCGCGCACGCGCAAGCGTGCGTTTGCCAGCGGAGCGCTGAAAACCTCGCCGGGCTGGCTGCTGCTGATCGCGCTGATGCTGGCGCTGTCGGTGGGCGCCACGGCGTGGGTGATCAACCCGCTGGCAGCGTTCTTCATCTTCCTCGGCGCGTTCACCTACGGCGTCGTCTACACGCTGTGGCTCAAGCGCCGCACCTGGCTGAACATCGTCGTGGGCGGTTTGTCGGGCAGCTTTGCGGTGCTGGCCGGTGCCGCAGCGGTCGACCCCACGCTGGGGCCCCTGCCCTGGCTGCTGGCGCTGGCGCTGTTGCTGTGGACGCCCCCGCACTTCTGGAGCCTGGCCATCGCCTGCAAGGACGACTACGCCGCCGCCGGCGTGCCGATGCTGCCGGTGGTGGTGGGCGTGCCACGCGCGGCGCGCATCGTGCATGCCAACGCCATCGTGCTGGTGGCGGTGTCGCTGCTGCCGGTGCTGTTCGGCGCCGGCCCGGTGGTGCTGGTCGGGGCGCTGGCCGGGGGGGGCTACTTACTGCTGCGCACCTGGCGGCTGGCCCGCGCGCCCAGCCGCGCCACCGCGATGGCGGCCTTCTTCGGCTCGATGGTGCAGTTGAGCGCACTGCTCGCGGCAGTGGCTGTCGATGCCGCGCTGCGCTGAACAGGCCCTGCTGCGGGCCGCGTTGCCGGCAGCAATGCTCGCCGCGCTGACGGCCGGCAGCGCCGCATTCGCGGACCAGACCTCGAAGCTGGACGAGGCGTTGGCCCTGCGCATCAGCCAGGCCGCCATCGGCCGCCCGGTGATCGATGCGCCGCTGCTCGATACCGCCGAGCGCCCGGTGCGGCTGTCGCAGTTTCGCGGCAAGCCGCTGCTGGTCAGTTTCATCTACACCGGCTGCTTCCAGATCTGCCCGACCCAGACGCGGGCGCTGCACGAGGCGGTGAAGGGCCTGGACAAGGTGTTCGGCCCGCACCAGTTCAACGTGGTCAGCATCGGCTTCAACCAGCCCTTCGACTCCCCCACCGCGCTGCGCGCCTTTGCCGCGCAGCAGCGCATCGTCTACCCGAACTGGGCCTTCCTCAGCCCGCCCGGCGCCGCGGTGGATGCGCTGACGCAGAACTTCGGCTTCAGCTACCAGGCCACGCCCGCGGGCTTCGACCACCTGCTGGGCGTGACCATCGTCGACGCCCGTGGCCGCATCCACAGCCAGGTGTATGGCGACCGCCTCAACGCCGCCGCGCTGGGCGAGCCGCTGCGCCAGTTGCTGAATGCAGCGCCGGCAGCGCCTGGCCGGGCGATCGAAACACTGATCGAGCGCGTGCGCATCCTGTGCACCGTGTACGACCCCGAGACCGGCGCCTACCGCTACGACTACAAGCTGATCCTCGAGGTGGTCGGCGGCCTGGGCTTCTTCATCACCGTGCTCACCTACCTGCTGCTCGACCGCTGGCGACAGCGCCGCGGCACCCGGCTCCATGTGGCAAGACCGTGAACCACCGCCGCCGGCCCTGGCCGCATGGCGCCATCTGGAGCATGGCTTCGATGCCGCCTTCGGCGCGGCGCTGAGCCCGCTGCGCCATCTGGGTTCACTCGGCTTCCTGGTGTTCTGGCTGCTGGCCGTCAGCGGCATCTACGTCTATGCCGTGATCGACACCTCGGTGGCCGGTGCTTATGCGTCGATCGTCGACCTGGGTCGCCACCAGCCCTGGGCCGGCGGCGTGCTGCGCAGCCTGCACCGCTATGCGGCCGATGCCTTCGTCATCCTGCTGGCTGCGCACCTGGGGCGTGAGTGGCTGCTGCGGCACTACCGCGGCGCGCGCCGCCATGCCTGGCTGACCGGCGTGCCGACCATCGCGCTGGTGTTCATCAGCGCGATCGGCGGTTTCTGGCTGCATTGGGATCAGCTCGCCCAGTACTCGGCCATCGCCACCGCCGAGTGGCTGGACGCACTGCCGCTGCTGGCCACGCCGCTGGCGCGCAACTTTCTCACCGAGGGCGCGGTCAGCGACCGGCTGTTCTCGCTGTTCGTCTTCGTGCACCTGGGGGCACCGCTGCTGCTGCTGTTCACGCTGTGGTTCCACATCCAGCGCCTGACCCGCGCCGCCGTCTGGCCGCCGCGTGCGCTCAGCCTGGGCCTGCTGGTCACGCTGCTGGCACTGGCCCTGCTGCAGCCGGTCAGCAGCCATGCGCCGGCCAACCTGGCCACCGTGCCGCAGGCCTTGCGGCTGGACTGGGCGCTGCTGTTCATCCATCCGCTGGCCGAGGCCACCTCGCCGGCCGCCGCCTGGGCCCTGGTGGCCGCGCTGCTGGCGCTGCTGTCGGTGCTGCCCTTCCTGCCGCAGCCGGCCCCGGCGCCGGTGGCGGTGGTCGACCCGGCCAACTGCAACGGCTGCCGACGCTGTTTCGTCGATTGCCCGTTTGCCGCGGTGACGATGGCGCCGCACCCCAACGGCAAGGCCGGCAAGCAGATCGCGGTGGTCGATGCCGACCTGTGCACCGCCTGCGGCATCTGCGTCGGCGCCTGCCCATCGTCGACGCCGTTTCGCAGCGCCGCCGATCTGGTCACCGGCATCGACCTGCCGGCGGCGCCCATCGGTGCCCTGCGCCGCGATCTGCAGCAGCAGTTGGCCACGTTGAAGGCGCCACGACCCATCGTGGTGTTCGGCTGCGCCCAGGGCGCGGCGCTGGCCCCATTGGCCGGCGACGATATCGCCCGCTTCAGCCTCGAATGCACCGGCATGCTGCCGCCCTCGTTCGTCGAATACGCCTTGCGCGACGGCGCTGCCGGCGTGCTGGTCAGCACCTGCCGCCCGGGCGGCTGCGAATACCGCCTGGGCCAGCAGTGGACCGAACAACGGCTGCGCGGCGAGCGTGAACCCCATCTGCGCGCCGAGGTGCCGCAGCATCGGCTTGAAGTGGCCTGGGCCGACGCGGGCGAATCCGGTGAGGCCGGCCCGCTGCAAGCGGCCTTGCGCCGCCTGCGCCAGCGCGTCAGCCAGCTCGAGCCCTCGACCGACCCGCTGCCGAAAGTCCACCATGTCTGAAACCACCCGCCCGCCCAAGGCGCTGTCGGCCGGTGCGTGGGTCGCGCAGGGCTTGCTCTATGCGCTGTTTGCCGTGGTGATCGGCGTGTTCTCGCAATGGCCCACCTACCGGCACCTGGCCACCGACCAGGCGCTGATCAAGGTCAGCTTCAGCCACACCGGCAAGCCGCTGGGCGAATGCCGCCGCCTCAGTGAGGCCGAGTTGGCCAAGCTGCCGCCCAACATGCGCGCGCCGATCAGCTGCCCGCGTGAACGCTCGCCCGTGACGGTGGAGGTCGACATCGGCGGCCAGCCGGCGCTGCGCCGCACGTCTGCGCCGTCGGGGCTGTCACGCGATGGCGCATCGGCGGTGTACCAGCGGCTGGTGGTGCCCGCCGGTGAGCAACGCATCGCCGTGCGGCTCAACGACGACGCACGCGGCACCGGTTTCGCCTACCAGCGCGAGGCCACGGTGACGCTGGCACCCGCGCAGGTTCTGGTCATCGACTTCGACGCCACCCGCGGTGGCATCACCTTGCAATGAACACCTTGTCGCACGCTGCCGGCGCCAATGCGCCCGCCCAACAGGCCGCCTCATCGGCCGACTTCAGCCTGCCGATTGCCGGCGACGAGCAACGCGCGCTGGGCCGGGCCTGGCTGGGGCTGGGCCTGCTGGCGCTGATCGTCTCGGGCCTGTTCTCGGTGCTGCTGGTGCTGGCGCGCACGCCGGGCATCAACGCCTGGCTGCCGGCGGCGGATTTCTTCCGCATCGCGCTGGTGGTGCATGTCGACCTGTCGGTGCTGGTGTGGTTTGCCGCCATCGTCGGCGCGCTGTGGAGCCTGAACAGCTCGGCGCGCGGCGCCACGGCCAGCTGGATCGCGCTGGGCCTTTGCGCGGGGGGCACGCTGCTGATGTCGGTGGCCGCCTTCGTGCAGCCCGGCACCGCGATCATGGCCAACTACATCCCGGTGCTCACCAGCCCCTGGTTCCAGGCCGGGCTGGTGATCTTCGGCGCCGGCGCGGCGCTGCAGGTGCTGCGCAGCCTGTGGGCCGCCCGCGCCATCGGCCCCGCGCCCGACGGCGCCGCAGCGCTGCGCTTCGGCCTCAACGCCAGCGTGGTGTCCAGCGCAGTGGCGCTGCTGGCGCTGCTGTGGTCGCTGGCCACGGTGCCGACCCAGCTCGACGGCAAGGCCTACTACGAGATCCTGTTCTGGGGTGTCGGCCATGCGTTGCAGTTCACCTGGACACTGGCGATGCTGGTGGCGTGGCTGTGGCTGGCGCAGGCCTGCGGCGCGCGCATCGCGCTGAGCCCGCGGGTGGTGCTGATGCTGTTTGCGCTGGCGCTGGCCAGCGTGTTCATCACGCCCTATGCCTACCTGGCGCACGACGTGGCCAGCGTCGAGCACCGGGCGCTGCACACCTGGGCGATGCGCCTGGGCGGCGGCATCGCCATCTTCCCGGTGGCGCTGGCGGTGTTGCTGGCAATGCTGCCGATGCGCCAGCTGGCAGCAGCAGCCCGGCCGCTGCGCGCGGCGCTGTGGTCGTCGATGGCGCTGTTCGCCGCCGGCGGGTTGATCGGGCTGATGATCGGCGGCAGCAACGTCACGATCCCGGCGCATTACCACGGCTGCATCGTCGGCGTGACGCTGGCGCTGATGGGCCTGGTCTACCTGCTGCTGCCGCAGTTGGGCTACGGCACGCCGCAGGGCCGGCTGGCGGTGACGCAGCCCCTCCTCTACGGCGCCGGCCAGTTGCTGCACATCGTCGGCCTGGTCTGGTCGGGCGGTTACGGCGTACAGCGCAAGGTGGCCGGCAGCGAGCAGGTGCTGCGCAGCACGGGCGAGATCGCCGGCATGGGCCTGATGGGGCTGGGCGGCGCGGTGGCCATCGTCGGCGGGCTGCTGTTCGTGGTGGTGGTGATCAAAGCGATGCGGCCCCCCCGATGATGCGGGCCCTGCAGCGCGCCCTGCGGGCGGGCTTCATGGCCACCGAGGCGCTGTTCAACCGCGCCTTCGGCGACCCGCTGAACCCGCTGTACCACCTGGGCGCCACGGTCTTTTTCCTGTTCTGGGTGGTCTGCGGCACCGGGCTGTACCTGTTCGCCTTCTTCGACACCAGCGTCGAAGGCGCCTACCGCTCGGTGCAGGCCCTCACCGAGGGGCAATGGTTCGCCGGCGGTGTGCTGCGCAGCGTGCACCGCTATGCGTCCGATGCGCTGGTGGCCACGATGACGGTGCACGCGCTGCGCCACTTCGCGTTCGACCGGCTGCGTGGCTTCCGCTGGTTCTCGTGGTTCACCGGCGTGCTGCTGATCTGGCTGGTCTTCGTGGCCGGCGTCAACGGCTACATGCTGCCCTGGGACAGCCTGGCGCAGTTCGTCACCCAGGCCAGCTTCGAGTGGATGGACTGGCTGCCCGGCTTCGGTGGCTCGCTGATCCGCAACTTCATCTACCCCGCCAGCGTCAGCGACCGGCTGTTCTCGCTGCTGGTCTTCATCCACATCGGCGTGCCGCTGGTCACCCTGCTGCTGATGTGGGTGCATGTGCAGCGCGTGCCCAAGGCCCAGACGCTGCCACCGCGGCCGATCACGCTGGGCGTGACGGTGATGCTGCTGGCCCTGGCCCTGCTGCTGCCGGTGGCCAGCCAGGGCGGCGCGGCCAACCTGGCGGTGGCGCCGGCCACGCTGGCGCTCGACTGGATCCTGCTGGCGCTGTACCCGCTGATCTACCTCTGGCCGCTGGGCGCCGTGTGGGGCCTGGTGGGCGGCGGTACGCTGCTGCTGCTGGCGATGCCCTGGCTGCCACCGCAGCGCGGCGCGCGCCAGCAGATGCACCTGACGCTGCACCCCGGTGCGGTGCAGATCAGCGCACGCGCCGGCGAGACGGTGCTGGAAGCCGGCCTGCGCGCCGGCCTGACCCTGCCCTACGACTGCCGTGCCGGCGGCTGCGGCTTGTGCGTGTGCACCGTGCTCAACGGCCGCTTCGACCCCGGCCCCTACCAGGGCGCGGCACTGACCGCGGCGATGCGCGCACGCGGCCAGGCGCTGATGTGCTGCGCCGTGGCGCTGGACGACGTCGAGCTCGAGGTCGACGTGCCCAGCCTGGGCGCCGAGGCCACGCTGCGCCGCTGGAGCGGCCGCATCGAGGCCATGGACAAGCTGGCCGACGACCTGATGCGCCTGCACATCGCACTGCCCGGCGGCGAGCGCATCAACTTTGCCGCCGGTCAGTACATCAACATCCTGCTGCCCGACGGCCAGCGCCGGGCGTTCTCGTTCGCCAGCGAGCCGCAGGACAACGCCTTGATCGAGCTGCATGTGCGGCTGATCCCCGGCGGCCTGTTCACCACGCAGGTGTTCACCACCATGCGGGTCGGCGATGCGATCGAGTTCGAAGGGCCGCTGGGCCGCTTCACGTTGCGCGAGAGCGATCGGCCCATCCTGTTCGTCGCCGGCGCCACCGGCTTTGCGCCGATCAAGAGCATCGTCGAAGACGCCTTCCGGCGCGGCATCAACCGGCCGATGCAGCTGTATTGGGGCGTGCGCGAGGCCCGCGACCTGTACCTGCGCGAGCTGCCCGAACGCTGGCAGCGCGAGCATGCCAACTTCAGTTTCATCCCGGTGCTGTCGGCCGCCACCGACAACGACCCCTGGCCGGGGCGGCGCGGCTTCGTGCACGAGGCCATGCTGGCCGACCACCCCGACCTGAGCGGCTACGAGGTCTACGCCTGCGGCTCGCTGCAGATGGTCGAGGCGGCGGTGCCGGCCTTCATGGCGCAGGGCCTGGGCGAACAGTTCTGTTTCTCGGATGCGTTCGTGCCCACCCGGCCAACCGCGGCCACGGCCACGGCCACGGCCACGGCCACTCTGCCCGTCCCGCCCGCGTGATGTGCGCGCGCCGACCACCGATCGCCTGCGCACCGTGATCCACGCGCCCGCCAAACGCATCACGCTCAAGGACATCGCCCGCGAGGCCGGCGTGGCCACCGGCACGGTGTCGATGGTGCTCAATGACAGCCCGCGCGTGGCCGACGCCACCCGCTCGCATGTGCAGCATGTCATCCGTGATCTGGGTTATGTCTACGACCGCGGCGCGGGGCAGTTGCGCAGCAAGCATTCGCACCTGGTCGGGGTTGCGGTCTGCAACCTGGTGAACCCCTGCATGGCCGAGGTGACGGCCAGCCTGCAGCAGGCCATGCAGGACCTGGGCCACCTGCTGATCCTGGGCAACTGCGCCGAATCGGTGCCGCGCCAGCAGCGCTTTCTTGAAAAACTGCGCGAGTACAAGGTCGAAGGCCTGCTGCTGACACCCGCCGCGGGCACGCCCAAGACCCATGTGGCGCGGCTGCGCGACTGGCGCGTGCCGGTGGTCCAGGTGCTGCGCTATGTGCCCGGTGCGCCGACCGACTTCGTCGGTGGTGACCACCGGCTGGGCGCGGCGATGGCCACGCGGCATCTGCTGGCCCTGGGCCATCAGCGCATCGCCTTCGTCGGCCTCGATCCACTGTCGATCGCCGCACGCGAAGGCTTCGCCGGATTCTTGACGGCGTTGGCCGAAGCCGGCCAGACGCCCGACGCCGATCTGGTGCTGCCTGGCCCGGCCACGCGTGAGGCCGGTTATCTGGCGATGGCCCCGCTGCATGCACTGGCCCGCCCGCCCACCGCGCTGGTCTGCGTCGACCCGCTGATCGCCTTCGGCGCGCTGCGGGGGCTGGTCCAACTGGGCATCGAGCCGGGCCGGGATTGCTCGGTGATCGCGCTGGACGACGTGGCCGAGGCCGCCTTGTGCCACCCGCCGCTCACCGCCATGGCCTTCGACCTGGACTGCATCGGCCGCGCCGCCAGCCGGCTGCTGAGCGAGCGCATCGTCGCGCCCGACCATGCGGTCGAGCACCTGGTGCTGCAGCCGCGTCTGGTGGTGCGCTCGAGCTGCGGAAAACCACGCGCGGTGCGGCGTTTGAACACCGCCCGCCCCCGCTGACGCAGCACGCGGATCAAAGCCCGGCCGACACCTCGAGCCGGTGCCCCGCGCCGGCAAACTGCCCCAACAGCTTCACCAGCACCGGCAGCGCCTGGCCCAGCGCCGGCTTCAGCGTGTGCGGCGGGTTGATGATGAACAGCCCGCTGCCCAGCATGCCGAAGCCGCGGTCGTTGGGCTCGGCCACCGTCAGCCGGGTGTGCAGCCAGCCCTTCTTGGCCTGGGTGTCGGCCACGGCCTTCAGGCGTTGGGGCAGCTGGGCCGATTCGCGCAGGTCGATCTGCGGGTACCAGACCATCACGATGCCCTCGGCAAAACGGGTCAGCGCCTCGCGCGCCGCGGTCACCACCTCGGCATAGTCGGTCTTGATCTCGTAGCTGGGGTCCATCAGCAGCACGCCGCGCCGGCTGGGCGGTGGCAGCTGCGACTTGAGCCCCGCGAATCCGTCCCCGCGCTGCACCATCACCTGGCGATCACCGGCAAAGTTCTCGACCAGCAAGGCATGGTCGGTGGGGTGCAGCTCGAACAGGCGCAACTGGTCTTGCGGGCGCATCAGCGCGCGGGCAAAGCGTGGCGAGCCGGGGTACAGCACCAGCTCCTCATGCGCATTGAAGGCCCGCACCTGCGCCACATAGTCGTCCAGCAGCGGCGGCAGATCCGGGGCCTGCCACAGGCGGGCGATGCCCTGCTTGTATTCGGCGTGCTTTTGCGCCTGCTCGGCATGCAGCGCATAGGCGCCGGCGCCGGCATGGGTGTCGACCAGGCGCCAGGCCTTGTCCTTGGCGTTCAGGTGGCGCAGCACCGCCACGAGCGTGGCATGCTTGAGCACGTCGGCATGGTTGCCGGCATGGAAGGCGTGTCGGTAGGCGAGCATGGGCGCACTGTGCCACGCCGGCACGCTGCCTCACCCCTCTGCTGGAGTCCCCGGACGAATGAGCGCCATCCCCTACGACAGCATTCCCCTGGTCAAGGGCCTGCCGCTGGTCGGCAACCTGCCGAAGTTTCTGCGTGATCCGCTGGCCAACGCCCAGTCGCTGGAGGTGCATGGCAACGTGGTGCGCTCACGCACCTTCTTCGAGACCCTCACGCTGCTGGGCCCCGAGGCCAACCAGTTCGTGCTGCATGACCGCGAGGGCAACTTCAGCAGCCGCGGCGGCTGGACCTACTGGATCGACGCGGTGTTTCCGGGCGCCATCATGGCGATGGACGACCCGGCGCACAAACACCACCGCCGCATCATGCAGGGCGCCTTCAAGCGCGCGGCGATGGAGCGCTACGTGGCCGACATGGGGCCGGTGATCGAGCGTGTGGTGGCCGGCTGGCCCAGCGGGGGCATGAAGGTGTTTCCGCAGATCAAGGCGCTGACGCTGAACATCGCCGCCCGGGTGTTCATGGGCATGGCGCTGGGGCCCGAGGCCGACCGCATGAACCAGGCCTTCATCGACACGGTGGACGCCTCGCTGGCGCTGATCCGCAAGCCGGTGCCGCCGTTCGGCATGTGGCGCGGGGTGCGCTCGCGCCACTTTCTGGCGGCGCTGATGCGCGCCAAGCTGGCCGAGAAGCGCGCCACCGAGGGGCCCGACCTGTTCAGCCAGCTGTGCCATGCACGCGGCGAGGACGGCGAGCGCTTCAGCGACGACGAGGTCGTCAACCACATGATCTTCCTGATGATGGCGGCGCACGACACCACCACCTCCACGCTGACCACGATGTTCTATTGCCTGGCCCGCCACCCCGACTGGCAGGAGCGGCTGCGCCAGGACGCGCGGGCGCTGCCCGAGGCGCAGCTGCGCTACGAAGACCTGGCCGGCCATCAGCGCACCGAATGGGTGATGAAGGAGTCGCTGCGTTTGTATCCGCCGCTGACCTCGATCCCGCGCAAGGCCGCGCGTGATTGCGAGTTCGGCGGCTTCCAGATCCCGCGCGGCACGCCGGTGGGCATCTCGCCGATCCACACCCACCACATGCCTTCGCTGTGGACCCGGCCTCACGCGTTCGACCCCGAGCGCTTCTCGCCCGAACGTGCCGAGCACCGCCGGCATGCCTACGCCTACCTGCCCTTCGGCGGCGGTGCGCACCTGTGCATCGGCCAGCACTTTGCCGACATGGAGGTCAAGAGCGTGATGCACCAGGTGCTGCGGCAGTTCCGCTTCAGCGTGCCCGAGGGCTACCGCATGCCCTACCAGCTGGTGCCGATCGCCAAGCCGCGCGACGGCCTGCCGATCACGCTGCAGCGGCTGTGAGCGTCAGTCGAGGGTGATGCCCAGGTCGGTGGCCAGGGCGATCCATTCGGCCGAGTCGGCGGCCCAGGTCTTGCGCACCTCGGCCGGGTCGGTCATCGGCACATTGGGGATGCCGAACTGCGCACGCAGGGCCTTGAGCTGCGGCGTGGCCGAAGCCTCTTGCACGGCGGCCGAGAGCTTGTCGAGGATGTCGCGCGGCGTGCCGGCCGGTGCGGCAAACGGCAAGAAGCCTTCCATGCCGAACACCGGCGCGGTGAAGCCCTGCTCCACCAGCGTGGTCTGATCGGGCAGGCGCGGCGTGCGCACCTTGCCGGTGGCACCGATGGCGCGCAGCTTGCCCGACTGGATGTGCGGCATGACACCCTGCACGCTGCCCACGCCCACCTGGATCTGGCCGCCGATCAGGTCGGTCAGCATCGGTGCCTCGCCCCGGTAGTGCGCCACCACCATGCTGAGCTTCTCGCTCTTGTTCAGCACGTCACCCAGCATGTGGGCCCAGGAGCCGGCGCCGTAGGTGCCCCAGGCCGTGGCGTTGGCCTTGGCGAAGGTGATCAGCTCGCGCAGCGTCTTGGCCGGCACGTTGGCATTGACGGCCACCAGCAGCGCGCCGCTGGGAAACAGCGCGATCGGGTCGAAATCCTTCACCGGCGTGTAGGGCAGCTTCTTGAACAACACCTTGGCCTGCCACAGCGCCGTGCTGGTGCTGATCAGCAGGGTGTGGCCGTCGGGCGCCGACTTGGCCAGTTCAGCCGCACCCAGCGTGCCGCCGGCACCGGTCTTGTTCTCGATGTTGAAGGCCTGGCCGAACTTGCGCGACATGAACTCGCAGTAGCTGCGGGCATAGGCGTCGGTCAGGCCGCCCGGCGGGAAGGGCACCAGCACCCGCACCGGCTTGTTGGGCCAGGCCGCCTGGGCCTGGCTGGCAGCGGGCAGCATGGCGCCGGCGGCCGTGGCAGCAGCGCCCAGCACCAGTTGGCGGCGCGAGGGTCCGGCCGGCGTGTCGGCAGCGAGGGGCGTGTTCAGCGAGGGCATGGGCAAATCTCCAGGATGGCAGGGTGGCACATGCTGTCGCGCCGGCCGTGAACCGGGATGTCGCCAAGCCGACAACCGGCCTTCCGATTCCCGGAGGGTTGCCTCTGTCGAAACCGAAGGGCGAGGTTGCCGCAGGGCGCGGCGCCCAACGGGCGCTATTCGCCCAGGTAGGCCGCCCGCACCTTGGGGTCGTTCAGCAGCGCCTTGGCCTCGCCATCCATGGTGATCAGGCCGGATTCCATCACGTAGCCACGGTCGGCCAGGCCCAGCGCGCGGCTGGCGTTCTGCTCGACCAGCAGGATGGTGGTGCCGCGGCTGTGGATGTCGGCCACCACCTCGAAGATCTTGTCGACCATGATGGGCGACAGCCCCATCGACGGCTCGTCGAGCAGCAGCACCTTGGGGCGGGCCATCAGCGCGCGGCCCATCGCCAGCATCTGCTGCTCGCCGCCGCTCATCGTGCCGGCCAGTTGCAGCGCGCGTTCCTTCAGGCGCGGGAAGATGGCGAACACCTTGTCGATGTCGGCCTGCACCTCGTCGTCGTCGCGGATGTAGGCGCCCATCAGCAGGTTCTCGGTGATGGTCATGCGGCTGAACACGCCGCGCCCCTCGGGCACCATCACCAGGCCCTGCTTGACCAGATCCCAGGCGCCCTGGCCCTTGATGCTGTGGCCCATGAAGCGGATCTCGCCGTCGGCCGCCGGCTGGGTGCCGGTGATGGCCTTGAGTGTGGTGGTCTTGCCCGCGCCGTTGGCGCCGATCAGCGAGACCAGCTCACCCTGGCGCACCTGGAAGCTGGCGCCCTTGACGGCCTGGATGCCGCCATAGGCCACCTTCAGGCCGCTCACTTCGAGCAATACGTCGTTGTTGTTTGCCATGATCAATGTGCCTTGTGGCCGGCGCCCAGATAGGCCTCGATCACCTTGTCGTTGCGCTGCACGTCGTGGGGCGTGCCCTCCGCGATCTGCTTGCCGTAGTCGAGCACGGTGACGCGGTCGCACAGGCCCATCACCAGCTTGACGTCGTGCTCGATCAGCAGGATGGTGCGGCCGTCGTTGCGGATGCGGTCGATCAGCGCGCGCAGCACCACTTTCTCGGTGGCGTTCATGCCGGCGGC